>NZ_JAKDLO010000113.1 GCF_030452765.1 Intrasporangium sp. | reverse complement strand
CGGACGGCGGAGCGGCATACCCGGGTGGGTGGGCCGAGTTCGTCCAGCCGCGTGGGCTCGCGCGAGCGCAGGCGTGGCAGGCATTCGAGGAGTGCGCCGGGGCCCACGGCTCCCTGGTGGGCCGGGCAAGGCAGCGTCGGGAGTGGGCGGACATGGGCAGAAGGGGGCCCAAGGCCACGAAGGAGCCGGACAAGCACGTTCGCGAGAGACACCGGGCTCGAGCCGACCGGCAGGCGGCCAAGGGCCCCCGCCTCGAGCGAGCCGCCGACCGGCTCGCCGTCGTCGACCAACCCCGCAAGGAGGGGGAGCTGCGCTACTCCATCGCCGAGGGGTGTCCATCGGCCGACATCGTCGCGACCCTTGTCGACGCGGTACTCGACCGCGACGGGTTCAGGCTCGGCCCCGTCAGCGTCACCGTCGCTCCGGCCACTGGGGGCCGCCGATGTCGCCGTAGCACTCGGCATGCGGCGTCTCACCGACGACGCCGACCCCGATGGTGCGCTTCGGGACCGGCGCGGAGGCGTCTGCGCAGAAGGTGACGTTCTTGGCCCGGTCGTTGATGCCGTCGAGGATCGTGCTGCCGGGGATGACGTTCGTCGAGTCGCCCTGCCAGGTCAGCCTCCAGCCCGCCCGCCTGGTTGCCGATGTTGTCGGCGTTGGAGCCCGGCGCCCCCTACTCAGTCACGACCTCAACCGTGCCAAGCCCAAGCGACGTCACGGGTGACCAACCCCGATTCTCCGTCCGCAAGGGCCACCGCGACAACGGAGCCGATTACTCAGTCCTCACGCCACAGCGGGCGGGTGATGCAGGTTGGACCCCCGTCTCCGAGTGCGATGTTGGGGGCGCGCACCTCGTGCACCTCGACACCCGCATCCTGCAGGCGGGCCGACACCTTCGGCGCCGAGTCGAACAGGACGGCCACGTTCTGCGCCACCCCGAGGACGTTGCAACCCTGGGTGTCGTACTCGTCGTCGTCGCAGGAGATCAGGGTCCACTCGTGCTCCTCCAGCCACTCGAGCAGCGCTACTGGCAATGACGGGTGATGCACGACGGCCTTGTCCCGCGCGACCGGGGAGATGAACGACATGAGGTGGGTCACGTAGCTGCGCCCAGGCCCGGCCGCCAGGTCGTAGGAGACGACCGCGATCCCCTCCCTCGCCAGGAGCTCGGACATCTCATCGATCGCCGCGCGATTGGTGCGGAAGCCACGGCCGATCGCCAGCGTGTCCTCGTCCAACCACATCATGTCGCCGCCGTCGGCGTGAGCCGCTGCGCTCAGCCGCCCCAGGATGGGAACCCCGAGCCGTTCGAGGTCCGCCGCCATCGTCGTGGACTCAGCCACCCGAGCCGGCTTGATCTGGTTGAGCACGACGGCGCCGGCGCTGGTGACGAATACAGGGTCGTAGGCGTACACCGCGTCGACCTGACCGTCCACCGGGTCGAGGACATCCACCCGCACGCTCAGGCCCTCCAGCACCTCTATGAATGCCCGGTGCTCGGTGATGAGCTCGCTACTGGGAACGGCCCGCCAGCCGGCGGACGGAAAGTTCCCCACCAGCGTCGGGGTCCGCACGGCCACTCGGCGCAGCCGGGCCGACATCGACCTGACCGAGAAGGTTTGTGTCATTGGCAAACCCTAGCCTTCCAAACCCTCGTCCTCGACGAGCCGACGAACCACCTCGACGTCGTGGCCATCGAGCAGCTCGAGGCCGCCGTGGCCGCCCTTTTCAGGGACGGTGCCCGTGGTCAGCCGCGACGAGAACCTGCTCGGCGGCATACACCTCCTCACGCATCGGTGGTATGTCGCGCACGGCACCGTCACGGCGCAGGTGCTCTGAGACCCGGCGGCGGGCCGTGGCGTCAGGCCAGCCACCGGGGCAGCGCGGCCGCCACGTCGGGATGGTTGAGCAGGGACTGGTGCGTGCCCCGCACCCGGTGGACGATGGCGTCCGGGACGTGGACCCCGCCGCTGCGCCGGAAGGTGGCCGAGCCGACGGGGACCATGAGGTCGCCGACCCCGCGGCTGACGACGGTGTCCGGTCCGGGGGCGGCCGCCGCGGCGACGAAGTGGTGGGCGACGTGCGGCAGCGGTGCCAGCGGGGCGGCGTCGGCGCCCCACTGCCGGTAGAGGTCCCGGCCGAGGTGGTCTGCCTCGCTGGTATGCCCGTGCCGCAGGTCGACGATGCCCGCCGAGCGGGAGTCGAGCAGGTCCGCGAAGGGGCGGGAGGCCTCGGCGACCCGCAGCACCCGGGACCCCAGGTGGGCGGCCCGCTCCAGCGGTGCCCCGAGGTGTGGAGTGCCGAGGGTGACCAGGGTCCGGACCCGGGCGACCCAGGGCATGCCGTCCGCCAGCCCGTGGGCGGCGGCCGACCGAACCACGAGCCCGCCCATCGAGTGGCCCACGAGGTGCATCCGGCGCACCGGCATCGGCCACGCCGCCTCGAGCCGGTCGAGCAGCCCGGCAAGGGCGATGCCGTTCTCCCACACCGGCCGGCCCGAGCTGTACCGGACGAGCACCGGTGTCGCGACTCCCGAGCGTTCGAGGTCCAGCGGGTAGGTCGTCCCCCGTGAACGCTCGCCGTGTCGCCACGACTCGTCGGTCTCGGCGAGGCCGTGTACGAGGACGACGATGTCCGGCCGGATGTGTGGGAATGCGGCGGCAAGGGCCGCCGCCGTCAGCGGCACGTCGCCGGCGGCGGACCGCACCGTGGTCGGCAGGGCGTACGGGTCCGCCTGCCCGGTGAGCCGGTCCCCGCGGTAGGCGTTCACGCTCGCGCGCAGCACCCGGGCTCGCGGCGTGGCCTCGACGGAGCCGCCACCCCCCCGCGCCGCGAGCCGCCGCGCGACGAACCCGCCGGCGCGCAGACCGCCGGAGACCGCGGCGTACACGCCACCTGTCAGGGCCTCCTGGGCGCCGGCGACGAGCCCCACGCCCGGTACCGCCGACGGGAGGAGGGCGTAGGCCCGGTGCAGCGCGTGCCGGTGCACGTCGCGGACGCAGCGCAGGACGACGTCGTCGGCGAGGTCGAGGACAACGGCCGTCGCATCACCGGTGCGCGGAGGCTCGGGCTGGATCACCGTCATGCCCCAGTGTCTCCCACCCAGTGGTGCCGGAGACATCCGAATGCAGTAGCCCGGGACTGCCGTGACGGGACGACGCTCACGGCCCGCACGATTGCCGACGGGAAACCCGGGTACTGACCGTGTGGACCGCAACGAACGAAGGGAGACACCACGATGTCGACGAACGACGGCGCCTACACCTTGCCCGGCCTCAGCCAGCAGGAGGGCAGCCAGGTCGCCACGCTGCTGCAGAAGCGGCTCTGCGCCTACAACGACCTGCACCTGACCCTCAAGCACGTGCACTGGAACGTGGTCGGCCCGAACTTCATCGGCGTGCACGAGATGATCGACCCACAGGTGGAGGCCGTGCGAGGTTTCGCCGATGCGGTGGCCGAGCGGATCGCGGCCCTCGGCGGGTCGCCGCAGGGCACGCCCGGGGCCATCATCCGGGACCGCACGTGGGACGACTACTCGATCGGCCGGGCGGACGCGCAGGCGCACCTGGCTGCGCTCGACGTCGTCTACAACGGTGTGATCACGACCAACCGGCAGGACATCGACGCGCTGGAGAAGCTCGACCTGGTCACCCAGGACCTGCTGATCGATCAGACGGGCCAGCTGGAGCAGTTCCAGTGGTTCGTGCGAGCGCATCTGGAGAGCAGCGCCGGCCGACTCGCCCACGGCGGGGCGACGACCGAGCGGGATGCGGCCGGCGAGGCCACCTCCTGATCCACGGACCGTCGGTCAGCGACCGCTGACTCAGGATGCCTCCAGGCTGCGCAGCCAGGCCCAGACGACCCCGGCCGTCCTGCCCAGTTGCGCCGAGTCGACGACGTGGAGGGTGTCTGCGCGGGAGTGGTATGCCGCATACGGCACCTTCCCGAGACGCGCGACGGGGATACCTACCGCCTCGAAGGACACGTGGTCGCTGGCCTTGTCCCGACAGCCATGGGTCGCGATCCCGGCCCGCCGGGCCGCTGAGCGCATCGTCTCCGCGAGCGCCTCAGTGCCCCGCATGCCCGCGCAGACCGGCACGCTCGATGCCTCCACTCCGACCCGGTCGAGTGCGACCATGCCCCGGATGGCGCGCCGTTCGCTCCGGGACAGGGCTGCGGCATAGTGCCGGGACCCGAAGGCGTAGAGCGTCCCGTTGCCGCCACGGGCCTCCTCACCGCCGAAGGCCACGAGCCGCACCGGCAGACCCGCCGGCTCCTGAGCGAGCATCCGGGCCAGACCGATCAAGACTGCGACTCCGGAGGCGTTGTCCTCGGCTCCCGGGGCCTGCGGGACGGTGTCGAGATGTGCCCCGATCACGACATGCGGTGCCCGGGGGTCGAAGCCGGGTGGGTCGGCAACGACGTTCGTCGTCGTGCCGCTGGAGACCGCGACCCCCCAGGAGACTCCGGCGGGCATGGGCACGGACTGGCGCTGCACCGTGTACCCGGCGTCCTCGAACCGCCGCTGCACATAGGCCGCCGCTCGTGCGTAAGCGCGGCTGACGGCGTCCCGCGGTCCGATCCGCGCGAGAGCGGCGACGTCCTGGTGGGCTGACTTGGTGTCGAAGGAGGCTCGCGCCGGAGTGCGCGAGGGCGTAGCGGGCAGCGAGGTGCTGCCTTCTGCGATCGTGCTGCTGGCCGTCGTTGCGCGGCTACCCGTGGGGCCCGACTCCCCGGTGCCTGGGGTGGGCACGTACGTGGTCGACGCCGGCGGGACCGGCACCGTCCCGGAAGGGGGATCGCTGCTGGGCGGCATACAGCCCAGCAGCGCCAGGCATGCGCCGGCGGCGAGGACGGGCCGGAGACAGGCGGCGGGGCGGGCAGCCATCACGCCACGGTACGCGACGGGCCCGGGCGTGACCTCGCTCGGTGGGACTGGCACGCTGGGATCATGTCCGCCACGACAGTCGTCCTCTTCGGTGCCACGGGTGACCTCGCCCAACGCAAGCTCCTACCCGGTCTGCTGCACCTGCATGAGTCGTGCCTCCTGGCCGGCCTGCGCGTCGTCGCGACCTCGCTCGAGGACCTGACCCGGGAGCAGTTCCTCGAGGTCGTCGTCACGGCGGTCAAGGAACACAGCAGCCATGTTGTGAGCCAGGACGACCTCGCCGAGTTCACCAACCGGATCCACTGGGTTCCGGGCAGTCAGGGCATCGGCGGGCTCAAGGCGGCCGTCGAGGAGTCACATACGATCCTCGGTCCGGACTCGAGGCTGTTGCACTACCTCTCGGTCCCGCCGAAGGCGGCCCTCGCCGTGGTCCACCAGATCGAGCAGGCTGGTCTCGTCCCTGGCTCCCGGATCGTCATGGAGAAGCCGTTCGGCACCGACCTGGCGTCGGCCCGGGAGCTCAACACTGCACTCCACGCGGTCTTCACCGAGGACCAGATCTTCCGGATCGACCACTTCCTCGGCAAGGAGGCGGCCCAGAACATCCTCGCGTTCCGCTTCGCCAATGGTCTCTTCGAGCCGATCTGGCACCGCAACCACATCGACCACGTGCAGATCGACGTCCCGGAGACGCTCGGGCTGGAGCAGCGCGCCGACTTCTACGAGGCGACCGGTGCCTACCGGGACATGGTCGTCACGCACCTGTTCCAGGTGCTCGCCTTCACCGCGATGGAGCCGCCCACCGCTCTGGAGCCGGAGGCGATCAGCGAGGAGAAGAACAAGGTGTTCCGCTCCATGGCACCGATCGACCCGGCCCATGTCGTGCGTGGGCAGTATGTCGGTTACCGCGACAGCGAAGGCGTGGCCCTGGACTCGGAGACGGAGACGTTCGTCGCGCTCAGGTGTTTCGTGGACAACTGGCGCTGGGCCGGGGTTCCGTTCTACCTGCGGACCGGCAAGCGACTGGCCGAGGGGGCGCGGATCATCTCGATCGCCTTCAAGGAGCCGCCGCAGTCGATGTTCCCGCCGGGCTCCGGGGTCGGCGACAACGGGCCGGACCACCTCACCTTCGACCTCGCCGACCGGGCGCGGGTGTCGTTGTCGTTCTACGGAAAGCGACCTGGACCGGGGATGCGGCTCGACAAGCTGTCGATGCAGTTCTCGATGCAGGACACGGACTGGGCCGGGGCGGCCCTCGAGGCCTACGAGCGGCTCATCTACGACGCCGTCCGCGGCGACCACACGCTCTTCACCCGGGCGGAGGGCATCGAGCGGCTGTGGGAGGTCAGCCAACCGCTGCTCGACAACCCCCCACCCGTCCGCCCGTACCGACCCGGGACGTGGGGACCGAACCAGATCCACCAGCTCATCGCGCCGTTCGCGTGGCGTCTCCCGTTCGAGCGGCCCTGGCGGGACCCGAATGCGTATGGCGCCTGAGCCAAGGCGTGAGGATCGACCGAGCGCCAGCGAGGGAGGACCGGAGCGCCGATTCGGCTCAGGCGCCAGAAGGGATGGCGCCTGAGCCTGCTCGATCGACGACCGCGCTCGGCGCACCAGAGATCAGTCGCCGATCTGCTTGTGCACCGCCGCGACGACGTCAAGCGGGCGCTCGAGGTGGACCATGTGTCCCGACTCGACCATCGTCGTCGGCCACGGCAGGTCCGCCGGCGGGGGCAGGATGCGGTCCTGGCTGCCCCAGACGACCCTGACCGGTACGTCCACGCCGGCCAGGAGCCCCCGCAGGTCGATGGCCGAGGTGTCGTCCTCGCCGAGCAGGATGCCGAGCATCGTCTGGAGCGCCTCGGGCACCCCGTCGATGCGCTTGTAGCGCAGCAGGTCCTCGACGATCTGACGGGTCACCGCGGCCGGGTCGGCAAAGAGCCGCTCGACGTAGGGCTTGAGCTGCCGCCGCGACTCGGCGGCTGCGAAGCCGCGCAGGTAGTCCGTGTCGACACCCTCGCTCGCCCCGGCGGGCGCCAGCAGGGTGAGGGAGGCGACCCGGGCCGGCTCCCGGCGCGCTGCCGCGGCGACCACGGCACCGCCGAGTGAGTGGCCGACCAGATGGGCGCGCTCGATCCCGAGCTCGGACAGCAGGCCGAGCACGACCCCGGCCAGCGAGTCGAGGCTCGCCCCGTCGACCTCCTTGTCCGACGCGCCGTGGCCCGGCAGGTCGAGGGCCACGACCCGGCGTCCGGCCGACAACGGCTCCTCGACGAAGAGCCACGAGGCCTTGTCACCACCGTAGCCGTGGACCAGGACGATGCTCTCCCCCGCCGCGTCGTCGGGCCCGAGCGTCTCGTAGGAGATCCGGTGCCCGTCGACGACGGTCGTGGCCGCCACCGGCCCGGCCTCCGCCTCGACGGTGCCGGCCGCGATGGCCGCCCTGATCTCCTCGACCAGCACGTCGAGCTCGGCGTCGGTGACATCCGCGTCCGCGACCAGGGCAAGCGTCGCGCCGACCGGCAGGTCCTCGCTGGTCTCCCCGATGAGCCGCCGGATCGTGCCGTCGACGGGGGACTCGACCGACCCGGCGATCTTGTCGGTGTCGACGTCGACGATCTCGTCTCCCTTGCTCACCTGGTCGCCCTCGTTGACGAGCCAGGCCATGACCTTGCCGGTGGTCATGGACAGGCCCCACTTGGGCATCGTGATCTGCTTGATCCGCTCGTCAGTCATCTCGCCTCCCCTTCGCCGCTGCTGCTCATGCCCCGTACTCGCTTGCCAGCTTGACCGCCCCGACGATGCGCTGCACGTCGGGGATGTAGAGATCCTCCAGAGCGTCCGTGAAGGGCACCGGCGTGTGCGGCGCTGTCACCATCTGGATCGGTGCCTGCAGCGAGCCGAAGGCCTCCTGGGCGACGATGCCGGCGATGTCGGTCGCGAGCGAGCAGCGGGGCGTCGACTCGTCGACGATGACGAGCCGGCCGGTGTTCTCGACCGACTCGAGGATGGTGTCGGTGTCGAGCGGGCTCGTCGTCCGCGGGTCGATGACCTCGCACTCGACCCCGCCCTGGGCGAGCTCGTCGGCCGCCTCGGACGACCGCCCGACCATGCGCCCGAACGCGACGATGGTCACGTCGTCGCCGTCGCGCACGATGTTCGCCTCGCCGAACGGGATGGCGTAGCTGTCCTCGGGGACTTCCCCGGCGACGTCGTACAGCATCTTGTGCTCGGCGAAGATGACCGGGTCGTCATCGCGGATCGCCGCGATCAGCAGGCCCTTCGCGTCATACGGGGTGGACGGGACGGCGACCTTGAGACCCGGGATGTGGGTGAAGACCGGCAGGAGCGACTGGGAGTGCTGCGCCGCCGCCCGCAGCCCGGCCCCCCACATCGTGCGGATGACGACCGGCGTGAGCGCCTTGCCCCCGAACATGTACCGGAACTTGGCCGCCTGGTTGTAGATCTGGTCGAAGCAGACGCCCATGAAGTCGATGAACATCAGCTCGGCGACCGGCCGCATGCCACCGGTCGCCGCGCCGACGGCGGCGCCGATGAAGGCCGACTCGGAGATCGGCGTGTCGAGCACCCGGCCGGGATACTTCCCGTGCAGTCCCTTCGTGACGCCGAGCACGCCGCCCCAGGCGTCCTCCTGGCCCGGCGCGCCCTCGCCGCCTGCGTTGTCCTCGCCCATGACGATGACCCGCTCGTCGCGGGCCATCTCCTGTGCGAGCGCCTCGTTGATCGCCTCGCGGTAGGTGATGCTGCGTGCCATGTCGATCCTCCTCAGTACGAGACGTAGACGTCGGTGGTCAGGTCGGCCTCGCCGGGTGCCGGCGCGGCCTTGGCGGCGGTGACGGCCTCCTCGATGAGGGTTGCGACCTCCTGGTCGACGGCGGCGAGCTGCTCAGGGGTCAGCTGCCCCGACCGGGTCACCGTGTCGCGGAACTTCAGCAGGCAGTCGAGGTCTCGGCGGGCATCGGCCACCTCAGTGCCTCGGTACAGCTGCTGGTCACCCTCGAAGTGGCCGAAGTAGCGGGTGAACTTCACCTCGATGAGGGTGGGCCCGGCGCCGGCCCGGGCCCGTGCCACCGCCTCGCCCGCCACCTCGTGGACGGCGAAGAAGTCGAACCCGTCGACGATGACCCCCGGCATGCCGAACGCGGCCGCCCGGTCGGCGATGTCGTCGGTGGCGACCGACCACGACGCCGACGTGGCCTCGGCGTAGCCGTTGTTCTCGGCGACGAAGATCGCCGGCAGGTTCCACACCGTGGCCAGGTTGAGGGACTCCAGTGTGGTGCCCTGGTTGGAGGCGCCGTCGCCGAAGAAGGCCACGGCCACCCCGCCGTCGCCCTTGAACTTCGACGCGAGGGCCCGCCCGCAGATCAGCGGTGGACCACCGCCGACGATGCCGTTGGCGCCGAGCATCCCCTTGGACAGGTCGGCGATGTGCATCGAGCCGCCCTTGCCCCGGCAGGAACCCGTGGACTTGCCGTAGATCTCCGCCATCATGGCGACGACATCGACGCCCTTGGCGATGCAGTGGCCGTGGCCCCGGTGCGTCGAGGCGATGGCATCCCGGTCGTCGAGGTGGCTGCAGATGGCCGCCGCCGAGGCCTCCTCGCCGGCGTAGAGATGGACGAACCCGGGGATGTCCCCGGTTGCGAACTCCTCGTGGACGCGCTCCTCGAACTCCCGGATCGTGCGCATGACCCGGTAGGCCTCGAGCAACCGCCCGGGGGTGAGCTGGGCCGCGCTCTGGTCCGTGGCGACGGTACTACTCATGTGTCCGCCCTCCGTTTCCTCTCGTTGCGAAACTGCTTTCCTGTGCTTGCGCGTGGCGCGTCAGGCGCCGTCAGATGTCACGTATGCCGTCCACCGCGGTCACCGCGTCACCCGCGGGCACGTCGAGCCGGCCGAGCTCACCGGCTGCACCGAGCGCGGCTGCCACGTCGAGGATGAGCGGGCCGTCGGCGGTCAGCGTCACGGTGGCGAGGTCACCGGGGCCCAGCTCGATCTCCCGCTCCCCGTCGACGGCGATCGTGCCGCGGTCGACCGCCACGGGGTGCTCCGCACCGATCAGCAGCGGCACGACCCCGGCCACCCCGACCCGCGAGACGAGACCCGGGGCCAGGGGAGCGAGCACCTGCCGCGGGGCGTCGGGAGACAGGCAGACTCGCACCCCACCGGGGGATCGGCGCGGCACGGGGTGGACGATCCCGGCGATGGAGCTGAGGCCGATCGCGTGGGGCTCGGCGAAGGCACAGTAGAGCTCGCGCAGGGTCTCCGGTTGCCAGACGGCCTTCGCCCCGACGTGCGCCATGGATGCGACGCAGACGTCGACGAGGGCGATCTCCTCCCGTTGGCCCGACCGCACCCGCAGCGCCTTCGCCCGGTAGGTCGCCTCGGCGGCGTCGAGGGCGCCCACGGTGACGAGCCCCGCGGCGATCCCGGCGACGGTGGCCTCCCACACGTGCGGGAAGGCGTTGTTCGTCCCGGTCGACAGGGGCAGCAGCGGCACCAGGTCGCTCGAGCCGGCCGCCGCGCGCACCGTGCCGTCTCCGCCGAGCACGACGAGCACCCGCGCCCCGAGCGAGGCCATGCGTCGCACGAGCTCGGTCGTGTCCTGCGCCGTCCCGGTGTACGAGTCGAGCTCGACGAACTCCACGTCCGCCCCGACGAGACCGCCACGGCCCCGATCGGCATCGAGCCGGCGACGCACCTCCCGGGCCACCCCCATGGTGTCGGTCGACAGGAGGACCCGTCCGACCCCGACGGCCCCGGCGGCCCGGACGAGACGCTGGACCATGCTCGCCTTCTCGGTGTTGGGGAAGACGGAGGCGTGCGCGACGAGCCGCCGGATGTCCCTGCCGGACATCGGGTTGGCCACGATGGCGAGTGACGGCGCTGCCACCCTCCCATTCCCGCACCCTTGCGGCCCGCGGGCAAGGGTTGCAGCCACGTTGCAGTCGGCGGACATCCCCGAGCTCCGGCTGGGTCAGTCAGCCGGGTCCAGGGCGACCTGGGGCGCGAAGCGGTACGGCCTGGCCAGCATCAGCCCACCGAGCACGCGACGCAGCCGGGCCACCTCGGCACGGACCGTCACGACCCGCGTCGCGTCGCCGTAGACGGCGTCCGCGAGCCCGGCGGCATCCAGACCCTCCGGGTGGCGACCCAGCGCGGTGACGATGTCGACGTGGCGCGGCGAGATGGCCTGCTCCCAGCGCAGCTCGCCCCGGGGTCCCACGGTTGTGACGTGCAGCCGTGCCCGTTGGCCGTCGTTGGCAAGCCGCAGGCGGACGACGGACCGGTCCAGCCCGGTGCCGGCGCGCAGGAGCCAGCCGCCGGGCACCGGCTCGGGCCAGCACGCACCGATCCCGCCCAGGGCCATCGGCTGACCGGCCTCGGGCGCCGCGACCCGGTCCCGCGGCGGCATTCCCGAGACTGCCGCCACCCAACCCTCGTCGTCGACAACCAGGCCGGGGCCGTCGATGCGCGCGAGGATCGGCGCGGCCACCTGACGCAGGGCGGTGAGTCGCTGCTCGTGGGCACACCACAGGGTCGACTCCGCGAGCCGTGCCGCGGTGGAGACCAGCGCCATCGTCATCGGGTGGAACGTCGCGGCCGGCCCGGACACGTTCACGATCCCGAGCAGGGTGCCCGTGTGGGGGTCGCGGACCGGGCTGGCCGCGCACGTCCAGGCGTGATGGCTCTTGACGAAGTGCTCGGCCGCGAACAGCTGGGTCGGGGCGTCGTCGGCCAGGGCGGTGCCGATCGCGTTGGTGCCGACGCTCCGCTCGGACCAGCGGGCGCCGATGGTGAAGCCCAGCCGGTCGGCGCGGTGCTTGACCGGGTTGGACGCCTCGCGCCACAGCACGACCGCGTCGGGGTCGGTGATGATCATGACCTGCTGGGCCTCGCCTGCCCCGGCCGTGAGCGATGCCCGCAGCACGCCGACGACGGGCTCGAGGCCGGACGCGCGTCGACGCCGTTCGACCTCGTCGACAGCGAGCGGCTCCGGCGCCTGCCCCTGCTCAGGGTCGACGCCGAGCGCCCGGGTCCGCTCCCACGAGCGCACCACGAGGTCACGCACGGGCAGCTGGGGCCGGTCACCGGACTGGGTCTCCAGCCAGGACGCCCACCCGTGGGTCAGCTGCAGGGCTCGGGCGCGTAGCGAGCCGTCGAGGAGAGCGCCGTCAGCGGGATGCACGGCACCCCTCCTTCCCGGCGACCGGGCCCCGGCCGCCACGGGTGGCGGTGGTGACCAGCGTAGACGCCGGGCGGTCCCCCGGCCAGCTCGTGGTGGCCGGCCCGGACGGATGAGAAGCGGGTATGCCGCCCACCGCAGGCCCAGCGGCATACCCACTGGCGTCGGGTGGCCGGGTCACTCACCGGGATAGGTGACCCCGACCTGCCGGCGCACCTCGTCCATCGTCTGCATGACCCGGAGTGTCGCCGCGTGCGGCATCGACTCCGTCGCGAGCCGGCCCGAGACGAGACCGCGCGCGAACTCGGCTGCCTCGTAGGCGAATCCGTGGGCATGTGAGGCGGGGCCCCCATCTCGTTCGTCGAGCACGGTGCCGTCCGGCGCCCGCCACCGGATGGTCGTCGGGGCGTAGAAGCGACCCTCGAGCTCGAGCCGCCCGAGCGTCCCGGTCACCGTGGCGGTGCACGGGCCTGCCGCGAGCATCGAGGCCGAGAGGACCGCCTGGGCTCCGCCGGCGTGGCTGAGCACGATGGCGGTCGTCGCGTCGACGCCGCGCTCGGTCAGCGTCGCCCGGGCCGTCACGCCGCTCGGCCGGCCGAGCAGGTGGTCGGCGAAGCTGACCGGGTAGACGCCGAGGTCGAGCAGCGCGCCCCCGGCGAGCTCCGGCGCGGCGAGGCGGGGCGGGCCGCCGGGGTGCAGGCGCTGCGAGTGGTCGGCGACGATGTGGACGACCTCGCCGACCAGTCCGTCGGTCACGGCCCGGCGCACGACGTCGTAGTGCGGCAGGTAGCGGCTCCACATCGCCTCGGCGACGAGCAGACCTGCCCGGCGTGCGGTCTCGATGACCTCCCTCGCCTCGGGAGCGTTGCGGGTGAAGGCCTTCTCGACGAGCACCGGCTTGCCGGCCTGCAGCGCCAGGATCGCGTGCGCATGGTGCTCGGAGTGTGGCGAGCTGACGTGGACCGCATCGACCCGGTCGTCGCGAACGAGGTCGGCGTAGCTGCCGTGGGCTCGCTCGATACCGAAGTCCTGGGCGAAGGCCCGCGCACGCTGCGCGTCACGGGAGCCGACGGCCACGACGACCGACGTGGTGCCCTGCCGGACGGCGGCGGCGAAGGCTCGTGCGATCCCGCCGGGCCCGAGGATGCCCCAGCGGATCGCGGGTGCGTCCCGTGGGTCGGCAACCCGGGGTGCGGGCAGTGCCGCGGGCCGCGGACCGGTCGAGTCGGCCGTCATCCCCGCACGTCCCACAGATGATGCCTCAGGTCATGGAGGAAGTAGGCCCCCAGCGTGTGGCAGGTGAACTCGGACCCGTTGCTGCGCAGCGCCGGCCAGTCCCACTGCGCGCCATGCGGTCGCTCGAAGGCATCGGCGGCGAGGCCGAGCGCGGCCGTGAGCTCGCCGCGCACCGTCACCGGGTCGGACCGCCAGTACCGTTCCTGGGCGGCGGCCGCGTCCTGGTCCCAGTCGGCGAAGCGCACCGTCCGGCGCCCGTCGCCCGAGAGGATCTGTTCGAGCCGACCTCGCATGACGTCGCACACGTCCCGGACGTGGCAGCAGTACTCGAGCGGGGACCACACCCCGGCCGACGGCCTGCGAGCCACGTCGTCGCGACCCAGCACGGCGGCATACCGCTGCCCCATCTCACGGATCACGCTCGCGAAGCCGGGCGGGCCGACCTGGTCCGGGTCGAACCCGCAGTCGGGGCAGCGTCTCGTCAGCACCCATGTCCAGTCCGCGGTATCCGGGGTCGCAGGCCCCGGATCGGTCAGCTCGTCGGGATCAGGCACCATGGCGCCACTGTAGGACCGGGAGGGGCGCGCAGCACACGCTCGGCTAACGTGGTGCGGTGCTCAGCGAGTGGTTGCCCTGGATCGTCGTCGGTGGGGTCGTCATCCTCGGTACCACCGCCGCGGTGCTGCTCGGGGGAGCGGCACCGCCCCCCCTGTCCGGCAAAGGAGTTCGCCGGCGCCGCCCGCGCCACGACCAGTTCCGTCCGGACGACCCCCCCGAGCAGCCGGTCAGGCACGCCGCGATCGTGCTCAACCCGACCAAGGTGCCGGGCGCGTCCGACCTGCGGGGCGAGGTGCGGCGGATCTGCAATGCCGAGGGATGGGGGGAGCCGCGCTTCTACGAGACGACCGTCGAGGACCCCGGCGCGGGGCAGGCCCGACTTGCCGCGGCCGACGGGGCAGCCGTCGTGTGCAGCTTCGGCGGCGACGGCACGGTCCGGTCGGTCGCCTCGGCACTCATCGGGACGCAGACGCCGCTCGGGGTCCTACCGGCCGGCACCGGCAACCTGCTCGCCCGCAACCTCGACGTGCCGGTCGGCTCGCTCGATGCCGCAGTCCGCGTGGCGCTCAGCGGGCGTGACCGCCGCATCGACGTCGGCGAGCTCGTCCTCGGGTCGACGGAGAGTCCGGCGACAGCCCCGGGTCGGTCGAGCGCCGACGAGCCGGGGACCCGGCCTGGGAGCGAGTCGGAGCCGGCCGAGTCGGAGCCGGCCGAACCGCAGCGTCACCACTTCCTCGTCATGACCGGCATCGGCATGGATGCGGCGATCATGCAGGGCACGAACGAGAACCTCAAGGCGACCGTGGGGTGGGGCGCCTATGTCGTCTCCGGGATCAAGCATCTCGTCTCCCCCGAGTTCCGGGCCACGTTCTGGCTCGACGCCGACCCCGGTTTCCGGCGCCGGGCGCGGGCCGTCATCGTCGGCAACTGCGGTCGGCTGCTCGGCGGCCTCGTCCTCATGCCGGATGCCCGGGTCGATGACGGGAGGCTCGACGTCGTCATCGCCTCGCCCAAGGGATTCGTCGGCTGGGCTCCGGTCATCGCGCGAGCGGTGACGCGGCGGCGCAAGGGCCACCCGACGCTCGACCACGAGGTCTGTGGGCAGATCCGGGTGCACACCGACCGGCCGTTGCCCGTCCAGATCGACGGCGACGTCGTGGCCGAGTCGAGTGACATCACCGCCCGGGTCCTGCCCGCGTCGCTGACCGTCCGGGTCGCGCACAACTCCTGAACCACCGCCAGGGATTCGGTTGGCGGGAC
>NZ_JAKDLO010000308.1 GCF_030452765.1 Intrasporangium sp. | reverse complement strand
CGCCCTCCCATCTGAAGAGCACTGTCCCGACGGGGCGCAGGTAGAGCACGGGGGTCGACCACTCCGAGGCGCTCGTCGTGAGGATCGCCTGGCGACCCAGGGTGACCGCGAGGTCGATGCCACGGTCTGCCGCGACATGTTCGTACAGCGTCCCGCTGAAGGCCGTCGCGGCCGGATCGCTGATCTCGAACTGCATGGCGACGACGGCCGGGATGCCATGCTCGACGAGGGTGAGCGCCGAGGACCCGTAGGGGTCGATCGTGGTGACCCGACCTCCCTCGCACGAGTTGAGCACCGCCAGCTCGATCGGCGAGTTGCTGAGCAGGTCAGCCAGGTGGCTGCTGGGCTCGAGCTGTGCCCGCCCGGTCGCACCGGTGAAGGCGAGCAGGCCCTCGCCGGTGTCGAGGTCGACCCCGCCGTGGCCGATGAAGTGGAACACGTGGAACTCGCCGCCGGTCACCTCGGTGCGCAGCGAGTCGAGAGAGGCCCGATCGAGCCGGACCACGTCGATGCGCCCGGCACCAGCCAGCGGCTCGAGCGCCGTCTGGAGCCGCCTCCATTCGGCCTCGACGTCGAGCGGGTGCAGGTCGGTCGGGCTGCTGATGACGACGAGCATCCGGATCGGGCCGGACAGAGTCAGCGGCGTGATCGGCTCAGGGACATCGACGACGCGAATCGTCGGGTAGCCGCTGAGCCGGCACGGGAACCGGTGGCGCTCCGGGTCGTAGAGCAGCTCCCAGGGCAGGCTGGCGAGCTCGGGCGTCCCCGGGAACCGAAGCCGCAGCCGCAGGCCGACATCGCGTGTCGCGGCGACGTGCTGACTGCTACGCAGCGCGAAGTGCACCTGGCCGGTGAAGAGTGCCTCGAAGAGCCGGGTACCGAAGACCTTGGGCGTGTCCGTCGTCGGGGCCGCCGGTTCGACCTCTTCGACCAGTGCCGGCGTCAGGCGACGAAGGTCCCGGAGGTGGTCGAGGAGTCCGGTCAGGCCGATGGTGTCCGGCGGGACGAAGACCTCCGGCCCGGCCCACCGGTGAGTCCACCACTCGCACGCTGAAGCCGCCCTCCCGACGCTCGAGGGCGACGTCGAAGTCAGCGTGGTCGTGCTTCACCTTGGGCAGCCCATTCCGAGGGAACCCTCCCCAACCTCAACGATACGGCCGCAACCCGGCCAGGGTCACGGCCTGGGCAGAGGCACCGAGCAGGCATTTCCTGGATGCGTGCCTCCATAGCCGCGACCGGCGGCAGCGGGTCGGTCGATACGAGACCACGTCCACCATCCGGTGCAAGGTCAACGGCCTCCAGGGGTGCCCCTTCGGGCAGGGGGATCGGCCGAGCGCACGCCTAACATGGTCTGGACCGGGGACCCGCTCAGGTGCTACCCGCCTACCCGCCAGATCGCGGGAGGTGGACTGCGGCCGTCATCGGTGAGGAGGCGCCCGTGTCTCACGAACGGTTCGTCGAGCAGGACGGTCCGCAACGACCATCTCACCTCGGCCGATCGCAGATATCTGCGCGGTCAGCCGCCGTGGCTGGGACAGCGCTCCCGCCCGGTCCGCCGGCACAGCTGCTCGCGCTCCAGCGGCTCGCCGGCAACCAGGCGGTCTCCCGCCTGCTGACCCAGCCCGAGCCCACCGTCCAACGTCTCGCCACGATGACCGGCCTCAAGTCGGAGCACGCTCAGAAGGTCCTGAAGAACCACCTCAAGGGCGACCCACCTTTCAAGCCGCAGCGGGGCAACTTCGGCGAGGTCTCGTGGTTCGCCGGCTCAGGCAACCCCTATGTCGGCGGCCAGGCCCAGTCCTATGACGTGACCATCGACGTCGTGATCAACCCGGACCCGGTGAAGCTCCCGGCCACGTACTTCGCCGACTTCGTGCGGCAGTACGTCAGGCAGACCCGTGCGGACCTCGACGACCCCAGCACTCACCACAACTTCTGGGTGGCGCTCGGCCGGGCGCTCGAGACCGGCGGCGCCCAGGAGGTACCGATCGACCGGAGCGCCGTGAGCAAGCAGGGCGGCGGCACGTTCGTCGTCGTCGGCGGCAGCGCCCGAGAGTCGATCCGGCTCGGCAACGCGGCCAAGCTGTCCCAGGATCTCGGCGGCAGCGCGGCCACCACCGCGCAGGTCATCGAGAGACGGCGCACCACCCGGGCGGCGTGGTTCACGGTCGTCTTCGACCGGGTACCTCCGGACCAGGCACAGGCGGGCGCCCCCCAGAGGGCCCTCGTCCTCCACGTCACCCCACCGGCCAGCTTCTCCAAGGCGGAGAAGACCTTCCCGGCCATGGGGTGGGGAGACAAGAAGGTCCCCGCCTCCGTCTCGGTGACCTTCACCCTGACGTACGCGGACTACAGCATCGCCCGGCGCCAGGCCAAGAGGCTCGCCACCGCGATCGGCGACGGCAGGCTCGCCGGCCACCGTGTCGCCCTCGCCGGCGGGACAGGGTGGTCGGGCAAGGAGACGAGGTCCTACCGCAGCTGAGGCCGTGGCGGCTCGGGAGGGGGCCGCGTTCACCCGCGCGGATGTCGCCCGGCCGGCCGCGCGGGCGTCGAACGACCGGGCGGCGGGGGGACCCGACGCGCGGACCCCCTACGGGGGGAGCGGTGTCGGTGCCCGGCGTCACAATGGGCGGATGATCGAT
>NZ_JAKDLO010000307.1 GCF_030452765.1 Intrasporangium sp. | reverse complement strand
CAGGGCCTCGGCAAAGTCGGTCAAGGAGGCTGTGACTAGCGGATTCGTGGTGGTGCGCACGGTGTGGCGAGTGTGACGGGTGTGGCCTGTGGGGCTTTGATTGGGAGTTCTCACACGTCACGACCAAGCCTGAGGACCACACCCGCCGATGCCATCTTCACCCATGCACGCTGTGCCCGCGAGTCAACTGCCCGGTGGTGAGCTGTGGCGGCTGCTGGAAGGCGTGCCCGACCCGCGGGAACGACGAGGACGCCGGCATCGTCTCCCGGTGATCTTGGCGTGTGGGCTGGCCGCGGTCCTGGCCGGGGCCCGCTCCTTCGTCGCGATCGGGGAATGGGTCGCCCACCAGCCCGCGCCGACGTTGAGCGGCCTCGGAGTGAGCGGGGTCGGTCCGGGTGAGTCGACGATCCGACGGACCTTCGCCCGGCTGGACGCCGACTTCATCGACCAGGTGCTGGGCGTGCTGATGTGGACCCGCAGCCACCGCGCCGGGAGACGGCGGGTGATCGCGATCGACGGCAAGACCGTCCGCGGTGCCCGTACCCCGGCCCAGGCCGCGCCGCATCTGGTGGCCGCGCTCGACCATCAGGCCGGCACCGTGCTCAGACAGATCGCAGTGGCGGCGACGAGCAACGAGATCCCTGCTGTGCAACGACTCCTGGGTGTGCTCGACTTGGCAGACGTGGTGGTCACGGTGGATGCGATGCACACCCAGACCGACACCGCGAAGATGATCACCGACGGTGGCGGGGACTACGTGTTCACCGTCAAGGCCAACCAGCCCACCCTGTACCGGCAGCTGAAGGAGCTGCCCTGGCAGCAGGTGCCCGCGCATCGGGCCACCCAGACTGGCCACGGCCGCCGGACCACCCGGACCATCAAGGTCGTCGACGCCCCAGCCTGGGTCGGCTTCCCCGGCGCTGCCCAGGTCGCCCAGGTCCGCCGCACCACCACCACGGCCGCGAAGACCACCGCCGAGGTCGTCTACCTGATCACCTCCGCCGACCACACCGCCGCCCCACCGGCCACCCTGGCCGCCTGGATCCAGGGCCACTGGTGCATCGAGAACCGGCTCCACTGGGTCCGCGACGTCTCCTACGACGAGGACCGATCCCAAGTCCGAACCGGCCACGCACCCCAGGTGATGGCGACCCTGCGCAACACCGCGATCAGCCTGCTCCGCCTCACCGGCTGGACCAACATCGCCGCCGCCCAGCGACACCACGCCCGCGACCCCGCTCACACCCTCAAACTGGTCCTGACCTGGTGACCCGCGACTTTGCCGAGACCCTGGACACCGACCTGGTCGGTGAAAACGGATACTTGACCGACATCTCCCGCACCTATCTGTGCGGGGACCGCCCGCCCAGTGACACCCAGCGCCGGCTCTACCAGACCTCGTACGAGTTCTTGCAGACCTGTCTGCCGGAGTTCAAAGCCGGTGCTTCGTTCGCGGAGCTGGGTCGCAAACTCTCCCCGCGACTGCCTGAGGAGTTTCATGCTCAGCGATATCCGTTCATCGCCCACGGCACCGGGCTGGTCGATGAGTACCCGTGCGTCAACTTCGAGCACCATCATGACGGGGAGCTCGAGGTCGGGATGGTGATGAGCATCGAGTCCTACATCGGCGCGGTGGGCGGATCGGTGGGAGTCAAGCTGGAAGAACAAGTCGTCATCGGCGAGCACGGCCCCGAACTCATCTCCACCGCGCCGTTCGACGAGCGTCTGCTGGCCTGACCTCCTTCGGCCCTGCCCCCGCTTCTCTCGCCCGCGTGGGCATTGGTGGATCGGATCGCACTCCAGGACGCTCTCTATGTCGCGCTCGCGGCATCATTGGACGGAATCCTGGTCACCACAGATGGGCGCTTCGTAGAGGTGCGGCCGGGATCGTCGCCGTCGCCGACCCGGATTCGTTTGCGTGCACGCCTGAATCACTCTGATACTCCCGCGTCTCCGGCCCACACCGACCGCAGGTGAGCGATGTGTTGGGTCATCAGCACCCGCATCGGTTCGACCTGCCGGCTCAAGGCCAGGTCGACCATCTGTTCGTGCTCGACCGCAAGCTGCCCGAGTTTGCCGGCCTCGGCGAGAACCTGCAGCCCGTACAGCCGAGAACGGGCGCGCAGGTCACGGACCACCTTGACCAGCACCGGATTACCGTGCAGGGCCAGGAACCGCAGGTGGAACTCGGTGTCGGCCTCGATATAGGTGATCAAGTCCAAACTCTGGGCAGCCACCACGATCTGTCGCGCGAGCGGGCGGAGGTTCTCGACCGCGGCGGCGACCTCGCCGACGCAGCCTCCGGCGACCAACGCCATGGTGGGAATCTCGACCATGGCCCGGATCTCGGCCAGCGCGTCCAGTTCGGCGCCGCTCAGCGTCGTCGGTCGGAACCCCTTGTTGCGGACCACCTCGACCAAGCCCTCGCTGACCAGGTCGAGCATCGCTTCCCGCACCGGAGTGGCCGAGACCCCGAACTGCTGGGCCAGCTTGGGCGCCGAGTAGGAGATGCCCGGCCGCATCTGTCCGGTCACCAGCTGGGCGCGCAACGCGTCAGCCACCTGCTGACGCAGACTGAGCCGATCGTGGAAGTTGGGTAGCCGCAGCCGTTCGACCGGGCTGGAATCGACGTCCTCGGTTCCGTTCATGCTGGTGCCGGACCTCTCCGCGGAGCTGGCTCCATC
>NZ_JAKDLO010000112.1 GCF_030452765.1 Intrasporangium sp. | reverse complement strand
AGGGTGGGTCGTTCGTCGTGGCAGCGGGTCGGCTGCCGGAAGGGGCAGCGGGTGTGGAAGCGGCAGCCGGGCGGCGGGGCGGACGGGGATGGCAGGTCACCGGTGAGCAGGATGCGTTCGCGGGTCCGTTCCGTTTTCGGGTTGGGCACCGGCACCGCGGACAGCAGCGAGATCGTGTAGGGGTGCAGCGGCTGCGCGTAGAGGTCGTCGGCGGGGCCTTCTTCGACGATTCCTCCTAGGTACATCACGCCGACCCGCTGGCTGATGTGGCGGACCACCGCGAGGTCGTGGGCGATGAAGATGAAGGTGAGGCGCAGCTGCTCCTTGAGGTCCTCGAGCAGGTTGATGACCTGGGCCTGGATGGAGACGTCGAGGGCGGACACGGGCTCGTCGGCGATCAGCAACTGGGGTTTGACTGAGATGGCCCGGGCGATACCGATCCGCTGGCGTTGCCCGCCGGAGAACTCGTGCGGGTAGCGGTTGGCTGCTGACGCGGGCAGACCCACCGAGTCCAGCAGCTCGCGTACGTGGGCGTCGCGTTCCTTCGAGGACATGTCGATGCCGTGCGCGGACAGCGGCTGGGTCAGGGTTGTGTAGACGCTCTGGCGCGGGTTGAGGCTGGCCATCGGGTCCTGGAACACCATCTGCATCCGCGATCGGAACCGTCGCATCGGTTCTTCCTTGAGGGCTCGGACGTCCGTGCCGTCGAACTCGATGCTGCCGTCGGTTGGTTCGACCAGGCGCAGCAGGGCCCGGCCCAGGGTCGACTTGCCGCAGCCGGACTCGCCGACCAGCCCGAACGTGGTCTCGGCGGCAATGTCGAGGTCGACCCCGTCGACGGCCTTGACCGCTCCGACCGTTCGGTGGCGCACGATTCCCTTGGTGATGGGGAAGTGGACCTGAAGGCCGCGTACACGCAGCAGGGTCACGGGCTCATCAGCTCCTTGTCGGCCGGGGCGGGGCCGGAATGTGGTTGTGCCGGGTTGACGCATCGATGCTGGTGCGTGTCATCGACGCTCACCATCGGTGGCGGCCCGGCGAGGCAGTCGGCCGTGACGGCGGGGCATCGGGGCGCGAACGCGCAGCCTTGCGCCCAGGGGATCCGGTCTTGTGCGCTGCCCGGGATCGGTGAGAGCCGGTCGGCCCGGGGCCGCTCGAGGGTGGGTGCGCTGGCGAGCAGGCCCTTGGTGTACCAGTGCCTGGGGTCCTCGAAGAGCGGGTAGCAGCGCGCTGCCTCGATGCGGCGGCCGGCGTACATGACGCTGACCTCGTCGCAGATGCCGGCGACGACGCCCATGTCGTGGGTGATCATCACCAGTGCGGTCGCGCTGTCGGCGACATGGGTGCGGAGCAGGTCGAGGATCTGGGCCTGGACCGTGACGTCGAGGGCGGTGGTGGGCTCGTCGGCGATCAGCATCTTCGGGCTGCAGGCCAGGGCGATGGCGATCAGCACACGCTGGCGCATCCCGCCGGAGAGCTGATGGGGGAACTCGCCCAGGCGTTGCCGTGCGGCGGGGATGCCCACCTGCTCGAGCAGTCGCTGCGCCTCCACGCGCGCCTCACCGGTGGACATGCCCCGGTGGCGTCGTAGTGTCTCGGTGAGCTGCACACCGACGCGCAGGACGGGGTTCAGCGAGGTCATCGGATCCTGGAAGATCATCGCGATGTCCCGGCCGCGGACCTCCCGCCGACGCGTGTCGGACATGGTCAGCAGGTCCTCGCCGTCGAAGGTGATGGTGCCGCTGACCTCGACCCCGCGCGTCGGCAGGAGCCCGAGGATGGCCAGGGATGTGACCGACTTGCCGCAGCCGGACTCACCGACCAGCCCGACCGTCTGGCCGCGGTCGACGTCCAGGTTGAGCCCGTCGACCGCGTGGACGGGGGCCTTGTCGCGTCGGGTGAACACGACCTTGAGGTCTCGGATCTCCAAGAGGGCCATGCCATTCCTTACCGGTGGTACTTCGGGTCGAGGGCTTCACGCATCTGCTCGCCGAGCAGTGTGAAACCGAGCGCCGCCAACACGATCGCGATCCCGGGTGCGATGGCCAGCAGCGGGGCCGTCGCGAGGGCGTCTTGCGCATCGGTCAGCATCCGGCCCCACTCCGGGGTGGACGGGTCGGGGCTGGACAGGCCGAGGAAGGCCAGGCCCGCGGCGTCGATGATCGCAATGGACAGGTACAGGGTGCCCTGCACGAGCACCGGCGTCATCGAGTTGGGAAGGACGTGACCGAACACAATGGTCCGGCGTCTGAGCCCGCTCGCCTTGGCAGCGAGCACGTAGTCGGAGGCTCGCTGCCCAAGCATCTGGCCGCGCAGCAGCCGCGCGAAGATCGGCACGCTCGTGACCGCGATGGCGATCATGACGGAGGTCAGCGACGGCCCGAGGACCGCGGCGATCGCGATGGCCAGCAGCAGGCTGGGGACCGACAGCAGGATGTCGACGAACCGCATGACCGTGGTGTCGACCCAGCCGGAGAAGGCCCCGGCGAGCAGGCCGAGGCCGACTCCCACGAGCCCGCCGAGCACCACCGAGACGACGCCGATCAGCAGCGACTGCCGGGTGCCGTAGATGAGACGGGAGAACACGTCCCGGCCTTGTGGGTCGATGCCGAGCCAGTGCTCGGCCGAGGGCGGTGGGTACTCGCCAGGCCGGACCTCGGAGAGCCAGGTGTTGTCGCCCGGGGCGTACGGCGCGATCCACGGCGCGAAGATGGCGACCAGGACGAAGCAGGTGATCAGGATCGTGCCGACGATCGCGGCCGGGCTGTGCGCGAGCCGGCGCAGCGCCTGGCGCCATAGGCCGCCCCCGATCTGCTCGACCTCACCGTGCGTGAGCTCCAGGCCTTGGGCCGTAGCGATGTCGGTAAAGGCCGTTGTCATGAGGCCCTCACTCTCGGGTCGATGTAGGCGTAGGCGATGTCGACGACCAGGTTGACGATGATGTACATGACGGCGATGACCACCACGAAGCCCTGGATCGTCGGGTAGTCGCGTGCGAAGAGCGCGCCGGCCACGAAGCTGCCCACGCCCGGGAAGCTGAACACCGTCTCGGTCAGCACGGTGCCGGACATGAGCAGGCCGAGCTGCAGGCCCACGATGGTGACCAGCGGGATCAGGGCGTTGCGCATGACGTGCCGTGACGAGATCCGGAACTTGGTGAGCCCCTTGGCCTCGGCTGTTCGCACGTAGTCCTCGTTCATGACGTCCAGGACCGTCGCTCGGGTCATCCGTACGATGATGGCAAGCGGGATGGTGCCCAGCGCGATGGCCGGCAAGATCAGGTGCTGGATCGCGTCCCAGCTGGCCCCCAGGTTGCCGGTCAGCAACCCGTCCAGGACGTAGAAGCCGGTCGGGTGGTCCGACTCGACGCGGGCGTTGGAGCGGCCGGTTGTCGGCAGCCAGCCCAGCTGGACGGCGAAGACGAACTTGAGCAGGTAGGCCATGAAGAAGACCGGGATGGTGATCCCGATCAGGGACGAGGCGACGAACAGGTGGTCCAGCGCGCTGCCGTAGCGGCGGGCCGCGTAGTAGCCCAGCGGCACTCCGATGACCAGGGCGAAGATCATCGCGCTCACGGCGAGCTCGATCGAGGCCGGGAACCGGTCGATCATCTCGGCCCGGACCGGCTGGCGTGACATCAGCGAGGTGCCGAAGTCGAACTGGACGACCTGCTTGAGGTAGGCCAGGTACTGGATCCAGATCGGCCGGTTGAGCCCGAGGCTCTCCCGGACGGCCTCGACCTCGGCGGCCGACGCATCGGCGCGGACGAGAGCCTCGGCGGGGCCTCCCGGGAGGGCCCGCACCCACGCGAACATCAGCACGGACAGCCCGATGAGGATCGGGATCGCCTGCAGCAGGCGGCGCGCGATGACCCGGCCCATGTCAGCCGCCCAGGCTCACCGTTGCCATCGACTCGGCGAACAGCGGTGAGGGCACGAAGCCGGTCACGCCCTTCTTGAACGCCAGGTGGGTCGGGGCGTGCACGTAGGGAATACCTGGCAGGTCCTCCATGAGCTCCTGGTTGAGCGACTTGTACAGCGCCTCGCGCTTGTCCTCGGGTGCCTCCTCGGCCTGCTTGATGTGCGTAAGGAGGCCCTTCGGCAGGGGGCCCCAGCGCTTCGGCTGGTTGTCGAAGAGGGTGAAGAAGTTCGCGGGGTCGGCCATGTCGGGCAGCAGGCCGACGATGTACATCGGCGCCTTGCCGTTGCGGATGCCCGCGAGGAAGTCCGGGCTCCATGGACGGCCTGTGAGCGTGACGTCGAAGCCGACCTTCTCCAGGTAGGACTTGAAGGTCTCGGCGATCGACTTGGGGTCGGGCATGTAGGGCCGCGAGACCTCGGTCGCGAACCAGATGTCGAGCTTCTTGTTGCTCACGCCGGCCAGCAGTTCCTTCGCCTTGGCCGGGTCGTAGTCGTAGGTGATGACGTCCGGGTTGAACCCCATGAACGTGGGCGGCAGGAACGACTTGGGCTTCACAGCTCCGGCCAGGAAGTTGGCCTTGAGCAGCGCGTCGAGGTCGACCGCGTGGGCGATCGCCTGACGGACCCGCAGGTCGCCCAGGGGCTCGAACGACTGGTTCATCGCCAGGTAGCCGACGTTGCTCGGCGGGCGCTCCTCGACCTCGTAGCCGGCCCCCTTGAGCGCGGCCACGTCCTGCGGGGCCACGTTGTCGTACCCGTCGATCTCGCCCCGTTCGAGGGCCTGGCGGCGGGCCTGGCCGTCTGCGATGGGGACGTAGATCAGGGTGTTGATCTTGGCCTTGTCGCCCCAGTACCCGTCGAAGCGCTCGAGGGTGATCTTCTTGCCTGGGTCCCAGCTCTTGAACTGGAAGGGGCCACTGCCAACGGGGTGCTCGGTGCCGAAGGTCCCGACGAACTTCATCGAGTCCCCCGAGAGCTCCACCTGGTAGCCGTACTTCTTCAGAGCCGTCGGGCTGGCGATACCGAATCCGATGCTGGCCAGCGAGGCCAGCAGCGGGGTGTACCGCTCCTTGAGATGCAGCACGGGCGTGGCGGGGTCCTTGACCTCGCACGACTTGTACCGGCTGTCCTTGTCGCCGGCGAAGCCGCGGAAGGAGATCCGCCAGTACTCCGCCAGGTCCTGGGCCGGGCCTTTGAGGTTGTACAGGCGGTCGAAGTTGTAGCAGACCGCCTCCGCATCCAGGCTCGTCCCGTCGTGGAACTTGACCCCGTCACGCAGGTGGAAGGTGTAGTCCAGCCCCGTGGGGCTGACCTCCCACGAGGTCGCCAGCTCTCCGGTGAGCTCCGTGGTCCCCGGCTTGACGTTCACGAGCCGGTCGAACATCTGGTAGATCACACGCTGGGACTCGTTGTCGTAGACGTACGCCCCGTCAAGCACGGTAGGCAGCCGCGAGGACCCGAAGACGAAGGTCCCCCCCGAGTCACCACCTCCGGTCTTGGAGGCGCCGGAGCCGGAGCAGCTGGCCAGCATCGCGGCCGCGACCGCGGCCGCCCCGGCGGTGAGGATCATCCTGCGCCTCGTCGAGCAGGTGTTCATCGGGTGGTCCTTTCGGGTGGGGAAGTTCCCGGTGTCAGTGGAGGGGATGGTGGGTGCATGTCGTCAGGGATGGATGGGCCGGCGCCTGACCCCCTTGGCTGGGGACGCCGCTCCTGTCGGCTCGCCGACCACCTCATATTCAAGTTTTTACTTACCCAGGTGAGAGAGTAGGCGGTACGTGTGCGCGGGGTCAACAGTTCGGGGACCGGAATCTCTGCGGACGTCAGTCGGCGGTAAGCCGCAGCAGCAGCAGCTCGGCGATCATGCAGGGCTTGTCCTTGCCTTCGACTTCCATGACGTTCTCGGTGGTGACGAGCACCCCGTCACCGCGGCGCCGGATGTCCTTGATCGTGGATCGGACCCGGATCCGTTCCCCCAGGATGAGCGGTGCGGTGAACCGCACCCGGTTCAGCCCGTAGTTGAAGCCGTACTCCTGGTCCGACTCGCGCCGCCCGTACTTGAAGTTGAAGTACAGGAGCATGCTGACCATCCAGAACCCGTCGACGAGGTTCGGGCCGTAGGGGTTGTTCTTGCTGATCGTCAGGTCGACGTGCTCCGGGTCGAGGTAGGTGGAGTAGCTGAACTGGCGCAGGTGCTCCTCATCGAGCTCGAACCAGTCGCTGAGGTAGTACTCCTGCCCCACGTTCACTCCGGCGAACTTGGTGGTCAGTTCGGTCATTGGCTGTCCCTTCCTGGGTCGGTGGCGGGTCGGTCAGTCGGCCAGTTCGAGGAAGCCGGCAGCGATGGCGCGGCCGCCGTCGGTGGTCAGGGCCTCGAACCGGTGGCGAGAGGGGTCGGTGGCGTGCTGCCAGACTTTGAGCCGGAGCGCGGACGGGCACAGCACCATGGCACCCAGGCGCCCGCCGAAGCGGCGCACCCGGGTCGGGTCGCCGCCTGCCTCGTGGTTGGTCAGGCTGCTCAGGGCGATGGCGAAGGTCCCGGTGCCGTGCAGGATCAGGCCCGGCAGGCCTGCCTCGTCCGCGGCGGCGATGTCGGTGTGGATCGGGCTGTAGTCCCGGGCGCACTCGGAGAAGATGTGCGCGGCCAGTGAGTCGATCTCGATGTGTTCGCTCCGGTGCGGCTCGGGCTGCCACCCGTCCGGGTCAGTCGTGGCCGGTGGCGGCGCCACGACGCCCGTGGCTGGCCCGTCGAGCGCGACGCCGCGGAAGATGGTGCGGGTCACCGAGGAGGCGATGGCCTGACCGTCGGGTCCGGTGGTGTCGATCCGCATGGTCAGGCGGGCGCCGGCGCGGTGCTGGTCGACGGCCTCGACACGGGCCACGCAGCCGATCTCGTCACCGGAGACGAGTGGGCGGTACAGCTGCGTGTCGTTGGAGGTGTGGACTCCCCGCTGGCGCTCGTCGGGGGTGAGGCCCTCGATGACCTCGTGCAGAGCCGAGATCGCCTCCCACTCCTGGTGCGAGATGTAGTTGGGGTGGGCCGGCAGACGACGGGCGTCGCGGTTGTCGTAGTAGGTCGGGTTGCGGTCGAGGACCGAGGCGGCGTAGTTCATCACCCAACGGTCCTCGAGGACCTCTCGGCAAGGGTGTCCGGTCACGCCGATCATGGCGGGCAGCAGCGGCATGTCAGTGGGCTCCTTCGCTCGGGGTGGTGGCGGTCAGGACGCGGCCGAGCAGGTGGTCGATGGCAGCCTGGTCCCACCCGGCGACCTCGCGCAGGACGGCCTCGGTGTCGGCGCCCAGGTCGGCGCCGGCAGCGTGGATGGGCAGGTCCTGCCAGCGATCGATCTTGATCGGCGTGCCCACCGTGGAGACCTGGGCGCCGCCGCTCGAGCGGACGGTGACCTCCATCCCACGGGCGTGGGACTGGTCGGACTCGAGGGCCTCCCCGGGGTGGCGGATCGCTGCGGAAGGCACGTGGTGCTCGGTCAGCGTCGCGACGGCCAAGTCGCGGTCCTGGGTTGCCAGCCAGGCATCGAGCGGTCCCTTGATGTGGGAGTCGAACCGTTCGACCCGCTCCGGGCCGGTCGCCATCCCGTCGAGCGCGTAGAGGTCCGGGCGACCGATGGCGGCGCAGAACCCGCGCCACTGGGGGTCGGTCGTGACATCGATGCAGATGTGCCCGTCGCGGACCGGGAAGACCCCGTACGGGGAGTAGAACGGGTGCGCTGCCGGGTCCCAGTCCCGGCCGTAGAGCTTCGCGTAGCTGCTGCGGATCTCGTTGAGCGAGAGCATCGAGTCGAACATCGCGATGTCGACTCGTCCCCCCTGGCCGGTGACCGCCTTGCGGTAGAGCGCCATGAGCAGGCCGCCCAGGGCGTGCAGGGCAGGGAAGAGGTCACCGACGGGCGGGCCGATCGGGGCCGGGGCCACGTTCGGGTCGCGCTGGTAGTAGACGCCCGCCTCGTACTCGGCCACGACGTTATAGGCCGGCCGGTCACGCATCGGCGTCTTCGTGTGCCCGAACCCGCTGATGGTGCAGTAGACCAGGCCCGTGTTGAGCGCCGAAAGACGCTCCTGGTCGAACCCGAACCGCGCGAGGACCCCGGGCCGGTAGTTCTCCAGCAGAACATCCGCACGGGAGATCAGGTCGGCCAGAGCCCGTTGGCCGGGCTCCGACTTCAGGTCGAGGGTGACGCTGCGCTTGTTGCGGTTCATCCGCAGGAAGTAGGCGCTCACCTTCGACCCGTCGATGTCCGCCACGTACGGCTCCAGCGAGCGGGTGTCCTCGCCGCGCGGGGGCTCGACCTTGATGACCGTCGCACCGGCGTCGGCCATGAGCATGCTGCAGTACGGCCCGGCGATGTACCGCGACAGGTCCACCACCACCACCCCGGTCAGCGGCAGGTGACTGGGCGCGGCGGCCCGCCGCTCCGACTCGATGCCAGCGTCCAACCTCAACACTCCCTGTCGTCCCGAACCGCCGGGTCTCCGGCAGTGAAATTGTATGTAAGTGATTACTTATGTAAGGTAGCATGGCGACGCAGGCTGGTCAACGCCTTCGCGGGGTCTTCCGATGCGAGGTCAGCCCGTCTGCCCGGCCGGTTCGGGACCTGCTGCCGCCCCGTACAGCTTGAGCGCGAGGGTGCCGTGTGATCCGCCAGCACCTGCTCGCAGCGCTGCCGCGAGCAGGGCCGCCTCGACGAGCTCCTCCCGGCTGACTCCGGCGGCCTTGGCGGCGCCGACGTGGTCGTCCATGCAGTAGACGCACTGGGTCACGTGGGCGCACGCTATGGCGATCAGCTCTCGATACTTGCGGGGGATCGCGCCGTCCTCGATGCCGACGATCCCGTCGAGCTGCATCCACGCGGCGTACTCGCGTGGGGCCGCCTTGCGCATCTCGCGCAGGCGCTTCATGTCATCCGGGTCGTGGTAGTGGGGCATCTGCGGGGTCTCCTTCTGGTGTGGGCGGGTTGGTCGTGTGGGTCAGCAGGTGCAGCCGGGGCCGCCGCAGCACCCGGTGGGCTCCCCAGGCTGCGCTGGCTCGGCGGCGCAGCAGGGCTGAGACGCCTCGGCCCTGTCGAGCCGGCACAGGCAGGAGGCGGTGATCGGGGCGTCCGCGTGTGCCCCGGCGATCTTCAGCTGCTGCCGCACGACCCCGGCCAGTTCGTGCTTGCCGAGCCGGACGAGGCACTCGTGGTAGCCGTGCAGAGCCCACACGTTCCCCGGGTGCTGGCAGGCACGCGGCAGGGTCGGCTCGAGGCCGAGGTCGGCCCGGTAGACCGCCTCCGCCTCGGTGACGTGCCCCTGCTCGAGCAGCAGCGCGCCGAGCGCATGCCGGGTGGGCTGCATCCACCCCCACGGCTCGTCGTAGGGCAGGTTGTCATCCAGCTCGACGGAGCGGCGCAGGTGCGCGTAGGCCACCTCGTGGTTGCCCTTGCGGTACTCAACCTCACCCTCGAGCATCGCCGCTGCCACCTGGAGGATGTCGCAGCACGTGTTGTTGAACAGGGTCCGCGACTCCGGGACCCGCTCGACAGCCTCGTGGAAGAGCAGCCGTTCGGCCTCCGCCTCGGCGACCCGCCCGGTCGCCGAGTAGGCGACTCCCTTGCCGTAGTGCAGCATCGCCGCGGTCGTGCAGTACAGCACCGGGTCCTCCGGCAGGGGTAGCGCCACCAGCTCGTCCCAGCGGCCGAACCGGACCAGGGCGTGCACCCGCATCGGCACGAACCCCTCGAGCCAGTCGGCCATCGGTGGCAGCTCGACCCGCAGCAGCTCCTGCGGGATCGCCGCCTCGAGCAGGTCGGCGGTCTGCAGGGCCACCTGTTCCTGTCCAAGGAACATGGCGCCGTAGATCTTGAAGTGCAGGTTGTGGGCCCGGTAGAGCGTGTAGAAGTTCAGCGGGCCTCGGTGCCGCACGAACTTCGCGTCCGCCTCGATCGCGGCGCTGTTCGAGGCCAAGACGCGCCGGTAGTCCCCGCAGAGCGCGTCGATGTGGGTGGGCATGTGCTGGAAGTGCCCGCCGTCGGGCACCAGGTCGCGCAGCCCGTCGGCAACGGTGAGCGCGGCCTCGGGTGTCCCGGACATCTCCATCAGGTGGATGTACATGTGCAGCAGCCCCGGGTGTGCCTGCCCGCCCGGGGCGGCGAGAGCTGCCTCGAGCACTGCCTTGGCCTCCAGGGTCCGGGCTCCCGCCGCGGGTTCGCCCGTGGACTGGTCCCACAGCGCCCACGCGGACAGGTTCATCAGGGCCTCGGCGTAGAGGCAGGCCACGTCCAGGTCGTCGGCGTGTGCGGCATAGACCCGACCAATCGCCTCTGCGTACTCGACCTCCCACGCGGCACACTCCTGCACCGGTCGCCCCGCCGGGTAGCGCACCGCCAGCGCCTCGATGAGGGCACGCTCGACCGGTGAGGCGTTCGCCGCACAACGCTGCGCCTCCTCCGTCGCGGCCCGTGCCCGCTGCAGGACCGCCATCGCCTCCTCGGGGGCGAAGAACTCCCACGGCTTGTTGTAGTTCGGGCCTAGGGCGTAGCCGATCCCCCAGTGGGCCATGGCGCAGCCGGGGTCGATCTGCGCGGCGCGCTCGAAGCATGCGACGGCCTCCTCGTGGTTGAACCCGAAGGTCCACACCAGGCCGCGGTTGACCCAGACCGCGGCAGCAGGGTCGTCGGCGTTGACCTCGCGCGTGTAGCTGCCCAGGTCGTAGCCGTAGTCGAGCCGGTCGTCGGTCGAGGTGTCGGTCAGGGTCATGGCTGCCTCCTTGGTGTTTAGCGGGCGAACCGGTCGGCGGTCTCTAGGGCCACGTCGAGCCGGCGCAGAGCCTCGGCGATGTCGGCCTCGTCGGTCGTGCACGGCGGGGCGAAATGGATCCGGTTGCTGTTCGTGTAGACCCACAGCCCGTTCTGCCGGCAGGCCGCCAAGACGGCGTTCATGTCGGCGAACAGGGCTGGCGATCCTTGGTACGGCGCCAGCGGCTCACGCGTGACGCGGTCGCGGACCAGCTCGATTGCCCAGAAGGCGCCCAGGCCGCGAACCTCGCCGATCGAGGGATGCCGCTGCGCCAGCTGGCGCAGACCGGGCCCGATGTGCTCGTCACCGAGCCGACGCGAGTGCACGAGGACCTCGTCACGCTCGAAGATCCGGATCGAGGCGACCGTGGCAGCACACGCGAGCGGGTGGCCGGAGTAGGTCAGGCCACCGGGGAAGACGCGCTCCTCGAAGGTGTCCGCGATCGCCTCGGAGATGATGACCCCGCCGAGCGGTACGTATCCCGAGTTGACCCCCTTGGCGAAGGTGACCAGGTCCGGGACGACGCCCCACTGGTCGACGGCGAACCACTCGCCGCACCGGGCGAACCCGGTCATGACCTCGTCGGCGATCATGACGATCCCATGCTCGTCACACAGCTCCCGGACGCCGGCCAGGTACCCATCCGGGGGGACCAGCACCCCGGACGAGCCGGGCACCGGCTCGATGATGATGGCCGCGACCTGGTCCGGGCCTTCGACCATCAGCGTGTCACGCAGGTGCGCCAGGGCTCGGTCGCACTCCTGCTCCTCGGAGGTGGCGTGGAATGCGGAGCGGTACAGGTAGGGGCCCCAGAATCGGGCCACGCCGACACTGCCCGGCTCGGAGGCCCACCGGCGCGGGTCCCCGGTCAACGCGATCGCCCCCGCCGTGGCGCCGTGGTAGCTGCGGTAGGCCGCGAACACCTTGTGGCGGCCCGTGTGCACCCGGGCCATCCGGATCGCGTTCTCGACCGCCTCGGCCCCGCCGTTGGTGAAGAAGACCTTCTCCAGCCCCTCCGGGGCATGCTCCGCTATCAGGCGGGCGGCCTCGTTGCGGGTCGTGTTGGCGAACGGCGGACCGATGGTCGCGAGCCGGTCGAGCTGGACCTTGATCGCCTCGCGCAGCTCGGGGTGCTGGTGCCCGATGTTGACGTTCACCAGCTGCGAGGCGAGGTCGAGGTAGCGGTTCCCCTCGTGGTCCCAGAACCAGGACCCCTCAGCGCCGGCCACCGGTAGCGGTGAGATCCGGGCCTGCGCGGACCACGAGTGGAAGACATGAGCCCGGTCGGCCTTGCGAACCTGCTCGTTGTCGCCCGGCTGCTCGATATCACTGATGGATGGCATGTATCTCAAGTTCCTGGCTGGCTCGTGGGGTGTCTCAAACGGCGCCATGAGTGGGTGACTGCGGGGGTGTCAGGTTCCGGAGCGGGATGAGAGCGACGGCGCCCACCTGCCTGGGAGCACCGGCCGCTTCCTTGGTCAGAGCGGCGACCTCTTCGCGGGTGAGCCCGGCAACCTCAGTGAGGACCGAAAGGGTGTGCTCGCCGGCCTCCGGCGCGCTGAGTCGCTGCGGGCGTGAGGCTCCCTGCACGCGAATCGGGTTGGCAGGCATGAGCAGCTCATGCCCGGCATGGCCGACGGCCACGACCATCTGCCGGTCCCGGGCCTGCCTCGAACAGAGCGCCTCGCCCGGGGTCCGTACGACGGCGGCCGGCACCCCGACGGCGGTGAGCCGCTGCATCGCCGTCTCGGCGTCGTGGCCGGCGAGCCAGCCGAGCAGGGGCCCGGCGATGACCTCGTCGAACCTGCCTGCCCGGCCCGGACCGTCCGCCAGGTCGGGTCGGGCGGCGAGCTCGGGGGCGCCGATCAGGTCACAGAGGGCGCACCACTGTTCTTGCGTGACGACATCGAGACACACGTAGCCGTCGCCGCTCGGGTAGATGTCACTCGGGCAGAAGTGGCCGGCGAAGTAGTCCTCGACACGTCCGTCGAGGAACTGGCTGCTGGTGCACGCCAACTCGTTGAAGGACAGCATCGAGTCGAACATCGCGATGTCGACGCGGGCGCCGCGACCGGTCCGCTCACGCTGGTAGAGCGCCATCGCGATGCCACTCGTGGCGTGCGCGCCCGGGAACAGGTCGCCCACATAGGGACCCAGTGGCTCAGGGGCGCTGTCGGGGTCCCGCTGCCAGTAGACGCCCGCCTCCAGCTCGGCGATGAGGTTGAATGCCGGCCGGTCACGCCAGCCCGATGGGGAGTGCCCGAAACCGGTGATCGTGCAGTAGACCAACCCCGGGTTGAGCCGCTCGAGTCCCACCTCGTCCAGGCCGAGCCGGGCCAGGACGCCTGGCCGGAAGTTCTCGACAAGGACATCCGCCTTTGCCAGCAGCCTGGCGAGCGCTGCGACACCGTCCTCGGTCTTGAGGTCCAGCACGATGCTCTGTTTGCCACGGTTGACCCGCACGAAGGACGCTGACGGCCCGCCGTCCCGGTCGCCCAGGCGCGGCTTGCCGTGCCGCGTGTGCTCTCCGCCCGGCGGCTCGACCTTGATCACGGTGGCACCCGCGTCGGCCAGCAGCATCGTGCAGTAGGGACCGGAGATGTACCGCGTGAGGTCGACGACGATGACCCCGGCGAGTGGCCCAGCCGTCACTCTGAGGTCCTCGGGGTGAAGGGGTCGGTGAGCTCGGGCGAGTCCGACCAGCGCGTCGTCACGACCTTGCCACGCGTGAAGAAGTTGATCCCCTCGGGACCGTACATGTGGGCGTCACCGAACAGTGACCCCTTCCAGCCACCGAAAGAGTGATATGCGACCGGCACCGGGATCGGCACATTGATGCCGACCATGCCGATCTTGACCTCGAACTGGAAGCGACGCGAGACACCGCCATCGCGGGTGAAGATCGCCGTGCCGTTGCCGAACTCGTGATCGTTGATGAGCCCGACCGCCTGCTCGAGGCTGTCGACGCGGACCACGCCGAGGACCGGGCCGAAGATCTCGTCCGTGTAGATGCTCATCTCCGGCGTGACGGCATCGATCAGGGTCGGGCCCACGAAGTACCCGCCGATATCGTCGGGTCGGCGGCCATCGACGAGCACCATGGCGCCGTCCTGCTCACCGGCGGTGATGTAGTCACGGACACGGTCCCGGTGCGCCGCAGAGATCAGTGGACCCACATCGGTGGTCTCGTCGGCACCGTCACCCACGACCAGCCCAGGGAGGCGAGCGCGGATCGACTCGATCAATGGGTCGGCCGCGGCACCGACCGCCAGGACGACGGAGACAGCCATGCACCTCTCCCCCGCCGCGCCATAGGCTGCCACGACCGCGCTGTCGGCCGCCAGCTCGATGTCGGCGTCAGGCATGACCACCATGTGGTTCTTCGCCCCACCCAGGGCCTGGACGCGCTTGCCCGCCGCCGCTCCCTTCGCATAGATCGCTCTCGCGATCGGGGTGGACCCGACAAAGCTGAGGGCCGCTACATCGTGGTGCTCGATCAGGGCGTCGACGGCCTCCTTGTCGCCCTGCATGACCGTGAAGACACCGTCGGGCAGGCCTGCCTGGCGCCACAGGTCCGCGAGGAAGAGGGCAGCCGACGGGTCCTTCTCGCTCGGCTTGAGGACGAACGCGTTGCCGCACGCGATGGCGTTGGCGCACATCCACAACGGGACCATGACAGGGAAGTTGAACGGCGTGATGCCCGCGACGACCCCGAGCGGCTGGCGGACGCTGTGGACGTCGATGCCCGCCGAGACCTGCTCGGAGAACTCGCCCTTGAGCAGCTGCGTGATGCCGGTGGCGAACTCCACGGACTCCATCCCGCGGGCGATCTCACCGCGCGCGTCAGAGATGACCTTGCCCTGCTCGGCAGTGACGAGCGCGGCAAGCTCGCCGGTGTTCGCCGCCAACAGCTCACGGAACCGGAAGAGCACCTGCGCTCTTCGCGCCAGCGGCGTCTCACGCCAGCCCTGCGCCGCAGCGGCCGCGGCCTTGACCGCGCCGTCCACCTCCGCGGCGGTCGCGAACACCACCTCGCCGGTCTGCTCGCCGGTGGCCGGGTTGAAAACGGGAGCGCGCCGGCTGCCCCGGGCGGAGCTCGGGGCCCCACCGATCCAGTGCTCAATCAGCTTGGTCATGTCGAGGATGTTACGGTCATTTCAAACATAAGTAAATAGTTGGGTACGGGTGATGAGACCTGCGGCGGCTCCACGCAGGAGGTCGAGCCCGCTCCCCGGGTCCGGTACCCGTTCGAACCGCCGCCGTCGGCGCAGATCAGGCCGTCGGCGGTGGGTGCAGGTCGGGGTCGAAGCGCAGTCGTGCTTCGTCGGGGGTGCAGCGGAGGGAGGCCGCGTGCGCTCGGTACCTGAAACCCGCCCACCCCAACTGGGCCACCGGGGCGCCGACTTCCTGACAGCCCGAGGAGACGTCGGAGTGCAGCTCGAGCGATAGTCCGACGGCCCGAGCCCGTCGCCGCGCAGATCGATGACCGCTTCCAAAACGCGGCGAGTCCGTACATGGTCCCGGCCAGAATCGGCAACACCAACTACTTCGCCCCTGGGGCCCACTTCGGGAGCAACGGGTCTGACCGCGTTCATCGACCACAGACACCACTTTCAGGAGAGGCGACTATGACGAGGGAGCATGGGTACCGTAAACGGGTCACCTCGCAG
>NZ_JAKDLO010000111.1 GCF_030452765.1 Intrasporangium sp. | reverse complement strand
GGCACTTGTCCTGGTCGACCAGGACGATGCCGTCCTCCTCGCGCTTGTAGATCGCGCCGCTCGGGCAGCTCGCCGCACAGCTCGGGTTGAGGCAGTGCTCGCAGATCCGCGGCAGGTAGAACATGAAGGTCTGCTCGAACTCGAACTTCACCTTGTCCTCGATGCCCTTGAGCATCGGGTCCTTGACCGCGATCTCCCTGCTGCCGCCGAGGTTGTCGTCCCAGTTCGCCGACCACGTGATGTTCATCGGCTTGCCGGAGATGAGCGAGATCGGCCGGGCGACGGGGAAGATGTCCGAGGCCGGCGCGTTGATCAGGTTCTCGTAGTCGTAGCTCCACGGCTCGTAGTAGTCCTCGAGCGAGGGCAGCTTGGGGTTGGAGAAGATCGTCGCGAGCTTCTTGAACCGGCCGCCGGCCTTGAGCTGGAGGTTGCCTCGTGAGTTGAGGGTCCAGCCGCCCTGCCAGGTCTCCTGGTCCTCGTAGGTGCGGGGGTACCCGAGGCCGGGTCGCGTCTCGACGTTGTTGAACCAGACGTACTCCATACCGGCGCGGTTGGTCCACGCCTGCTTGCACGTGACCGAGCAGGTGTGGCAGCCGATGCACTTGTCGAGGTTCATCACCATCGCCATCTGGGCCATGATGCGCATGTCAGTACTCCACCTTCTTGGTGCGGCGACGGATGACCGTCACCTCGTCTCGTTGGTTCCCGGTCGGACCGAGGTAGTTGAACGCGAACGCCAGCTGCGCGTAGCCGCCGATGAGATGGCTCGGCTTGACGAGGATGCGCGTCAGGGAGTTGTGGATGCCGCCGCGCCGGCCGTTGGTCTCGGTGCGGGGCACGTCGATGAGCCGGTCCTGCGCGTGGTGCATGTACACCGTGCCCTCGGGCATCCGGTGGCTGACGATCGCGCGGGCGGCGACGACGCCGTTGCGGTTGACGGCCTCGATCCAGTCGTTGTCCTTGATACCGACCTTGGCGGCGTCCTTGTCGGACATCCAGATCGCCTGCCCGCCGCGGGCGAGCGAGAGCATGAAGAGGTTGTCCTGGTACTCCGAGTGGATCGACCACTTGTTGTGCGGGGTGAGGTAGCGCACCGCGACGCCGAGCTCGTCGACGGTGCCGAGCTCGCGCTCGCCGAAGAGCTTCTTCATGTCCAGCGGCGGCCGGTAGACCGGCAGCTCCTCGCCCATCTCCAGCATCCAGTCGTGGTCGAGGTAGAAGTGCTGGCGACCGGTCAGCGTGTGCCACGGCTTGAGCCGCTCGACGTTGATCGTGAAGGGGCTGTAGCGCCGGCCGCCGGTCTCCGAGCCGGACCACTCCGGGCTCGTGATGACCGGGACCGGGGCGGCCTGGATGTCGGCGAAGTTGATCTCCTTGCCCTCGTTCTCGGCGGCGAGGTCGTGCATGACGTGGCCGGTGCGGGCCTCGAGGGTCTTGAAGCCCTGGACCGCGAGGTGGCCGTTCGTCGTGCCGGACAGGCTCATGATCGCCTGTGCCGCCTGCACGCTCGTCTTGATGCTCGGCCGGCCGCTCTTGACACCACCGCGCATGACGCCGTTGAGGTGCCCGAGCCGCTCGATCTCGCGCTTGACGTCGTAGACGATGCCCTTGGTGTTCGTGCCGAGCTTGTCGAGCACCGGCCCGAGGCTGATCATCTGGTCGTGGATGGCGCCGTAGTCGCGTTCGACGACGACCAGCTTGGGCATCGTCCTGCCGGGGATCGGCTCGCACTCACCGGCCTTCCAGTCGCGCACGATGCCGTGCGGGTTGGCCATCGCGTCCGGGGTGTCGTGCAGCAGCGGCGCGACGACGAGGTCCTTGCGGACGCCGAGGTGCTTCGCGCCGAGCGGGGAGAACTTCTCGGCGATGACCTGGAAGATGTCCCAGTCGGTCTTGGTCTGCCACGGCGGGTTGATCGCCGGGTTGAACGAGTGGATGAACGGGTGCATGTCGGTCGTGTTGATGTCGTGCTTCTCGTACCACGTCGCGGCCGGTAGCACGACGTCCGACAGGATCGTCGAGCTCGTCATCCGGAAGTCGAGGGTGAGCAGCAGGTCGAGCTTGCCCTCGGGGGCCTGGTCGCGCCAGGTGACGTCACGCGGACGCAGGTGCTCGGGGGTCTCGGTCGCGGTGACGGCGTGGTCGGTGCCGAGCAGGTGCTTGAGGAAGTACTCCTCGCCCTTGGCCGAGCTGCCGAGCAGGTTGGCCCGCCACATGGCCAGGACGCGGGGGAAGTTCTCCGGGGCGTCCGGGTCCTCGACCGCGAAGCGCAGCTCGCCCGACTTGAGCCGCGAGACGACGTAGTCGGGCACGTTCTCGCCCGCCGCCTCCGCGTCGTCGCAGATGTCGATCGAGCTGCGGTTCAGGCTCGGGAAGCTCGGCATCCAGCCCATCCGGGCCGACTTGGCGAGGGTGTCGATCGTCGACATGCCCTTGAACAGGCCCGGCGCGGTCGCAGCGGACACCTCGTCGGCCTGGTAGTGGTCGTAGCGGTACTGGTCGGTGTGGACGTACCAGTACGCGGTCTGGATCATCTGGCGGGGCGGTCGGATCCAGTCGAGCGCCATCGCCAGGTGCGACCAGCCGGTGATCGGCCGGGCCTTCTCCTGGCCGACGTAGTGCGCCCAGCCGCCACCGTTGCGCCCCTGGCACCCGGTGATGGTGGTCAGCATGAACATGGCCCGGTAGATCGTCTCGGAGTGGAACCAGTGGTTGGCGCCGGCCCCGACGATGATCATCGAGCGGCCGGCCGTGTCGGCGGCGTTCTGGGCGAACTCGCGGGCGATCCGCGCGACCGCGGCTGCGGGGACGGCGGTGATCGTCTCCTGCCAGGCGGGGGTGTACGGCGCGTCGACGTCGTCGTAGCTGCTCGCGTAGCTGCCCGGCAGGTCGCCACGGGCGACGCCGTAGTGGGCGAACATCAGGTCGAGCACCGTCGTGACGAGCCGGCCGCCGACCCGCCGGACCGGGACACCGCGGGTCGCGATCGTCGGCATCGCCTCGTCGAAGCGCGGGAAGTCGACGAGGACCGCGTCCTCCTGCCTGTCGAGCAGGGTGAGGGCCGGCACCACGTCGCCGAGGTCGAGGTTCCACCTGCCGACCCCATCCGGGCCGAACCGGTCCGCGAGCGAGCCGTTGGGGCAGACGAACTCGCCGGTCGTCTGGTCGAGCACGACGGTGCGGAACTCGGCGCTCTCGGACTGCGCGAGGTCGCCGCCGAGGTCGGAGGCCGTGAGGAACTTGCCCGGCCGGTAGGTCACGCTGCCAGTTGAGGTGGACTCGGCGCCTGGCTCGTCAGAGTGTTCCTCGAGCGCGACCAGGTAGGGCAGGTCGGTGTACTGGCGGCAGTAGTGGGTGAAGAAGTCGACCTGCTTGTCGGCGAAGAACTCCTTGAGCACGACGTGGCCCATGGCCATGGCCATGGCAGCGTCTGTGCCGGGCTCGATCGCGAGCCACTCGTCGGCGAACTTGACGTTGTCGGCGTAGTCGGGGGCGATGGCGATGACCTTCTGGCCGCGGTAGCGCGCCTCGGTCATCCAGTGCGCGTCGGGCGTGCGCGTGACCGGGACGTTCGAGCCCCACATCATCAGGTAGGCCGCGTCCCACCAGTCGCCCGACTCGGGCACGTCGGTCTGGTCGCCCCAGATCTGCGGGGAGGCGACGGGCAGGTCGGCGTACCAGTCGTAGAAGGAGAGCATCGCCCCGCCGATGAGCTCGGTGAAGCGCGACCCGGACGCGTGGCTCACCATCGACATCGCGGGGATGGGGGAGAAGCCGGCGACGCGGTCGGGGCCCCACTGCTTGATCGTCGAGACGTATGCCGCCGCCACGATCTCCGCTGCCTCGTCCCACGTCGCGCGCACCAGGCCCCCCTTGCCGCGTGCGCTCTTGTAGCGGCGGGCCTTCTCGGGGTCGTTCGCGATCTCGTGCCAGGCGTCGACCGGGTCGCCGAGGCGGGCCCGGGCCTCGCGGTACATCTCCAGCAGCACACCGCGCACGTAGGGGTAGCGCACCCGGGTGGGGGAGTAGGTGTACCACGAGAAGGCCGCCCCGCGCGGGCAGCCGCGCGGCTCGTAGTCGGGCCGGTCCGCGCCGGCCGTCGGGTAGTCGGTCTGCTGGGCCTCCCATGTGATGATCCCGTCCTTGACGTAGACCTTCCACGAGCACGAGCCGGTGCAGTTGACGCCGTGGGTGGAGCGCACGACCTTGTCGTGGCTCCACCGGTCGCGGTAGAACGAGTCCCCCTCGCGGCCCCCCTGTCGGAGCAGCAGGCGCTTGTCGTCGGAGACGGTTGCGCTGGTGAAGAAGCGTCGGGTGCCGACCAAGGCCTCGCTGAGCGGGCCGTCGAGACCGGCCGGGTGGGTCCGGGTCGAGGGGGCGTTCATGAACGGGTCTCCTTGTCGCTGAGGGGAATTCGAGGGGGCGTGGTCTCGGCGGTGGTGTCCACGGCGAGGGCGGCCACGCACAGGTGTGGGGTGACGAACGGGGTGAGGCTGACCTCGGTGTGCTGCTCGCCGAGCTCCTCCATGACGCCGCGCATGAGCCCGCGGTGGATGCTGCAGACGAGGGCGGTGTTGTCCCGGGCCAGGTCGATGAAGGGACAGCCGTGCAGGGCGACACGTGCCGTGCGGCCCCCCTCGGTCGTGGACACCTCGGGGGTGTAGCCCCACTCCTCGAGGATGTCGACCATCCGCCCGATCTTGCCGAGCCACTGGCCCGGGGTGGCAGCAGGCTGACGGCGGCTGGGATCGAGGTTCTCCTGCTGGACCCGGCGGCGGCCCCAGCGGGCGCCGAGCTCCTCGGGGGTAAGGCTCTCGTCCGTCTCGTTGAACGACTCGATGAGCACCTCGGAGAGCAGCGCGAAGGACTGCTCCGACCGCTCCGAGTCGAGCGAGCCGTGGGCGATCGCGTAGAGCTTGCGGGGCCGGCCGGCGCCCTCGCCGCGTTTGAAGTGCGAGGTGACCAGACCGCCGGCGACCAGCTGGTCGAGGTGAAAACGCATCGTCGTCACGTGCAGGTGGAGCCGGTCGGCCAACTCCCGCGCACTCATGCCCTCTGCGGGGGTCCGGGCGCCGGTCCTCGGGTCACGGACCGGCGAGAGGTTGGCGAGCAGGTCGACGACTCGACGGCGAACGGAGGAGTTGAGCAGGTCGGTGCCCAGCGGCGTACGGTCAAGCATCCAGCCCACCTCCTAGCGAATTAGGGAACATCTATGTGCTCTATTTGTAGGAATGCCACTACTTCATCTAACCATGCATTTGGCGGATTCACGGTCGGCGGATTCGACGGAATCCGATCGTAGCGATCCGGACGCGCCGGCGCGAGGTGGTGTGCCGGACTTCTGCGCTCCCGCAAGGGCGTTGGCCGCTCCAACTTGCGCAACACGGCGCTACTACGTACTGTAGTTTCAGTGTTCGGGATGGCCACCCGGCGGAGATGCGGCAATACTTCTGTCACCACCACTGTCGGATCCGGTTCGCGCCAATTAAGAGCAGTCTCATTCCTACAAAAAGACAAGGTACTCGGTGGACCCCTCCTCCTCGGGCTCGACCCGCGTGCTCGTCCTGTCGACGACCGCCTTCACGGTCATGTTCGCCGTGTGGCTGATGTTCGGCATCCTCGGTATCCCGATCCAGCAGGAGCTCGGACTCAGTGACCCCGAGCTCGCCTGGATCAGCGCCGTCGCGGTGCTCAACGGTTCGATCTGGCGCCTCCCGGCCGGGATGCTCACCGACCGGATCGGTGGCCGCAAGGTCACCATCGTCATGCTCCTCGTGACGGCGGTCCCCACCTGGTTCGTCGCCCAGACGCACAGCTACGCCGCGTTGCTCGGCCTGGCCTTCCTCGTCGGTTTCGCCGGCAACCTCTTCTCGGTGGGTATCGCCTGGAACGCCGCCTGGTTCCCCCGTGAGCGGCAGGGCTTCGCGCTCGGCGTCTTCGGCGCGGGCAACGTCGGCGCCTCCGTGACGAAGTTCATCGGCCCGCCGCTGATCGTCGGGACCGCCGGGGCGACCTTCGCCTTCGGCATCCAGGGCGGATGGCGCATCGTGCCGGCCATCTACGCCGTCCTGCTCGTCGCGATCGGAGTCCTGACGTGGGTGCTCGCGCCGCGCCAGGACCGGATGCCTGGCCGGTCCCAGGCGCTCGGGACGATGCTGCAGCCCCTCAAGGACGTGCGGGTATGGCGCTTCGGCCTGTACTACGTCGCGGTCTTCGGAGCCTACGTCGCCCTGTCCGCCTGGCTGCCGAAGTACTACGTCGACAACTTCGGGGTCTCACTCGGCACGGCGGCCTTGCTGACAGCCACCTTCATCTTCCCGGCCTCGCTGCTGCGGCCCCTCGGCGGCTGGTTCAGCGACACGTTCGGGGCGCGGCGTGGGATGTACCTCACCTTCACCGTCATGTTGGTCACGAGCGGGATCCTCATGATGCCCAACGGCCATCTCGTCATCAGCCACGCGGACGGCAGCCAGACGCAGCACCTGCAGTACCACCTCGGTCTCGTACCGTTCGTCATCCTGGTCTTCCTTCTCGGCTGCGCGATGGGCGTCGGCAAGGCCGCGGTCTACAAGCACATCCCGGAGTACTTCCCAACGGTCGTCGGACCGGTCGGTGGCCTGGTCGGGATGCTCGGCGGTCTCGGTGGCTTCTTCCTGCCGCCGCTGTTCGCCTACACGAAGGAATGGTCCGGCTTCCCGTCGAGCACCTTCTTCGTCATCTTCCTGCTGACCTTGGGCTGCGCACTCTGGATGCACTGGACCGTCGTCCATATGCTGCACGAGGGGTCGCCCGACCTGTCCGACTACTTCGAACCGCCACCCGCACACAACCCTGAGATCGAACACGCCCACCTTCGCAGCGCGTCCGTGGCGGGCGCCGGCACAGAGAGCACGGAGGCACGCGCATGACCAGCAACGCCGCCACCCGCACCCAGGGCGAATGGCTCGAGGCGTGGGACCCGGAGAACGAGCAGACGTGGGACAAGGCTCTCGCGTGGCGCACCCTGTGGATCACGACCTTCAGCCTGACGATGTGCTTCGTCGCCTGGTTCCTGCCCAGCGCGATCGTGCCCAAGCTCAACCCGATCGGCTACACCTTCACCCACAGCCAGCTCTACTGGCTCGCGTCCATCCCCGGCCTCGCCGCCGGTCTGCTGCGCATCGTCTGGATGGTGCTGCCGCCCATCATGGGCACCCGCAAGATGGTCACCCTCACCTCGCTGCTGCTCATCGCGCCGATCCTCGGCTGGGGCGTGCGGGTGCAGAGCCCGACCGCCCCCTACTGGGAGCTGCTGACGCTCGCCTTCCTCTCCGGCATCGGCGGTGGTGCGTTCTCCGGCTTCATGCCCTCCACCTCGTACTTCTTCCCGAAGCGAATGCAGGGCACGGCCCTCGGCCTGCAGGCCGGGGTCGGCAACTTCGGCGTCTCCCTCGTGCAGCTGCTCACCCCGTGGCTCATCGGCTTCGGCATGGTCGGCTTCCTCGGCGGCTCGCAGATGCTGACCTTCCCGGGCAAGCCGGACCAGGAGGTCTGGTACCAGAACGCGGCCTTCGTCTGGATCCCGCTGCTGCTGATCATCGCGGCCATCTCGTGGACCTTCCTCAAGTCCGTCCCGGTCACGGCGAACATCAAGCAGCAGTTCGACATCTTCCGCAACCAGGACACCTGGTGGATGACGCTGCTCTACATCATGACGTTCGGCACGTTCTCGGGCCTGTCCGCGCAGTTCGGCCTGCTCATGGCCAACCTCTACGGGATCGGCAACACCGACATCGTCTCGGGCAGCGGCGCCGCAGCCAAGGTCCTCGTCGAGGGTTATGTGCCACCGGATGTCGTCAACTACGTCTTCCTCGGTCCGCTCGTCGGTGCCGGGGCCCGCATCGTCTTCGCACCGCTCACCGACCGGATGGGCGGAGCGATCTGGTCACTCGTCTCGGGTGTCGGGCTGGTCGGTGCGATCGCCTACACGATCCCTTCGCTGACCCCCGACGCGACATCGGCGGCCACGCTGCACGCCGGGTTCAACCAGTTCCTCTACGGGATGCTCGCGATCTTCCTCTTCTCGGGGATCGGCAACGCCTCGACGTTCAAGCAGATGCCGATGATCTTCGAGCGGCGCCAGGCCGGTGGGGTCATCGGGTGGACCGCCGCGATCGCGGCCTTCGGTCCGTTCCTGTTCGGTGTCGGCCTGACGGTGATGACCCCGACGGCCTTCTACGCGATCGGCATCGCCTGGGCGATCATGTGCATCGGCATCACGTGGGTGCGATACGCGCGCCCGGGCGCCCCGAAGCGCAGCTGAGGAGTCCCTGCCAGGGAGGTCAGGCCGGGTCCTCCCACGTGATGCAGGCCTTGCCGGCCTGTCCGGCATCAGCCAGCCGGTAGGCGGCAGCGGCCTCGGCAAGCGGGAACCGGTCGGTCACGGTGATCTCGGGGTGCAGCTTCCACCGGACGAGGTTGTCGAGCAGCTCCTCCATGTGGCGCAGGGAGGACACCCACGACCCGTGCAGCCGGATCTGCTTGTGGATCAGCAGGTCCGAGACCGCGAAGGTGATCGAGCCGCCCTCGCCGACCATGACGCACCGACCCCAGGTCCGGGTGTTGCGCAGGGCGGCTTCGCGAGCGGCGCTGTTGCCGCTCGCGTCGATGGCCACCTCGCAGCCGGTGCCGTCGGTGGCCGCGGCGACAGCCTCGTCGAGCCGAGCGGGGTCGGTGACGACGACGTCGACCAGCCCGAGTCGTTCGGCCAGGGCAGCGCGATCGGCAACCGGCTCGAGGCCGAGCACCGTGGTCGCCCCGAGGGCCTTGCCGAGCATCGCGGTGGCGAGCCCCACCGGGCCGAGACCGGTCACGAGCAACCGGTCGCGTCCGCTGACCTCGGCCCGGAGCAGTCCCTCGTAGGCGGTGCCGAAGCCGCAAGCCACCAACGCCCCGTCGACGTGGGTCAGCGGCTCAGGCAGCGGCAGGCAGGACACCTCCTCGGCGAGCATGAACTCGGCGTGCCCACCGTCGCGCTGCCACCCGTGGGCCGCGCGTGACGGCGAGGTGCAGCCGATGGGGTAGCCGCGTCGGCACTCGGTGCACACCCCGCACCCGACGATGTGGTAGACGACGACGCGGTCCCCTTCGCGAAACCGTCGTACCCCCGGCCCCACCGCGGCGACGTCGCCGCACGGCTCGTGCCCCGCGATGACACCTTGGTAGGCCTCCGCCCCGTGCCCGAGGTGCTCACGGTAGATCGCGCGGATGTCGCTGCCGCAGATCGAGGAGGCCCGCATCCGCAGCAGGACCTGCCCGTGACCGGGAGCCGGGACCTCGACGCGGACGTGCTCGACGGTGCTGTCGCCGGGCAGGCGAACCCCCTGCATCGTGGACATCGTCAGGATCCTCTCTGGCTCACCGGATGTTCGCCGGTCGACCGGGCCGAACCGGCGCTCCGGCTGCGGGTCCTTCGTTGCCGGCCTGCTCACGCCGTGACTGTGTCAACGGTCGGTCTCGAGGGCTCGGCGGGCCTCGAGGGTGGCACGCGCCCCGTGCGCGTGCAGCGAGTCGAGGGCGGCGGCATACGCCTGCGTGAAGCGTGCGTCGTCGACGAGCCCACCGAACAGGTCTCGGTCGCGCAGGAAGGCGAGTGTGTCCTCGCCCTGACGTGCCGCGGCCGCCGTGACACGCTCCCTGATACGGTCGACGACCTCGATCGGCTCGCCCTGCTCGTCGAGGCCCTCCGCGTAGCGGGCCCACGACGCGAGCACGAGGGCCGACCGGTCGATCTCGCCGCCGGTGCGAAGGTTCTCCGCGATGACCGGCACGAGGAACTTCGGGATGCGGTCGGAGGTCTCCGCGCAGAGCCGGGCCAGGGTGTCGCGGATCTCCGGGTTGGCGAACCGCTCGATGACCCGGTGGGCGAAGGCGTCGGCGTCGAAGTCCGGTACTGCGGGCAGCGTGGGGGCACCCTCTCGCTTCATGTAGGCCAGCAGGAAGTCGGCGAAGAGCGGGTCCTGGCACACCTCGTGCGCGTAGCGGTAGCCCGCGAGGTAGCCGAGGTAGCACAGCGCCTGGTGGCTCGCGTTGATCAGCCGCAGCTTGGTCAGCTCGTACGGCACGACGTCCTCGACGAGCTGGACGCCGGCCTGCTCGTAGGGCGGGCGCCCGTCGGTGAAGTGGTCCTCGAGCACCCATTGCGTGAACGGCTCGGTGACGACCGGCCACCCGTCGGCGATGCCGAACTCCTCGGCGAGCCGCTCGATGTCGGCCGGGTCTGTGACCGGGGTGATCCGGTCGACCATGCAGTTCGGGAACGCGACGTGCTCGTCCATCCAGTCGGCCAGCGTCGGATCCTTCAGTCGCGCGAAGGCGGTCATCATCTTGCGGGCGACGTCGCCGTTGCCCGGCAGGTTGTCGCACGACATGACCGTGAAGGGCGTGGTGCCGGCCGCACGACGCGCCGCCAGCCCGGCCACGATGTACCCGAAGGCCGTGCGCGGCACCGCACCGGGCGCGAGGTCGGCCTGGATCGACGGGTCGGACGCGTCGAACTCGCCGGTCACCTGGTTGACCAGGTAGCCGCCCTCGGTGATCGTCAGCGACACGATGCGGGTGCCCGGGTCGGCGAGCCGGTCGACGACGGCCTGCGGGTCATCGGGCGCGTAGAGCATCTCGACGATGCTGCCGATGACCCGGGCCTCGCGGTGCCCGTCAGGATGCTTGACGACGAGGGTGTAGAGGCCGTCCTGGGCGGTCAGCGTGTCGACGATCCTCCTGTCGTGGGGCAGCACGCCGACCCCGCACAGGCCCCAGTCGAGCCCGCTGCGGGACTCCATGAGGCGGTCGAGGTACATCGCCTGGTGGGCGCGGTGGAACCCGCCGACACCGAAGTGCACGATGCTCGCGGTGAGCTTCGAGCGGTCGTATGCCGCCCAGCTGACGCTCGCAGGCAGCTGACCCAGGGTCTCGTCGGAGAGGGCCAGAGCGGTCACTTGATCGCCCCCATCGACAGGCCCTGGACCAGCTTGTCCTGCGCGGCGAAGCCGGCGGTGAGCACCGGCAGCGAGACGATGAGCGAGGCGGCGCAGACCTTCGCGAGGAACAGCCCCTGGCTGGTCACGAAGCCGGTGAGGAACACCGGCGCCGTGCCGGCCACGGTGCCGGTCAGGACCCGGGCCAGCAGCAGCTCGTTCCAGCTGAAGATGAAGCAGATCAGCGCGGCCGCGGCGATACCGGGCATGACGACGGGGGCGATGATCTCGCGCAGGGTCCGGATCAGGCCCGCCCCGTCGACCTCGGCCGCCTCGAGCATCTCGACCGGCACCTCGGCGAGGAAGGAGCGCAGCATCCACACGGCGATGGGCGTGTTCATCGAGGTGTAGAGGATGATCAGCAGCCAGATGTTGTCGAGCAGGTGGGTCTTCTGCGCGAAGATGTAGATCGGCAGGATGCCGGCCACGATCGGCAGCATCTTGGTCGAGAGGAAGAAGAAGAGCACATCGGTCCACTTCTTGACCGGCCGGATCGACAGGGCGTAGGCCGCCGGGAACGAGAGCAGCAGGACGAGGATCGTCGAGATCACGCTCGCGGTGAGCGAGTTGAGCAGGCTCGGCCACGGACCCGCGGCGAAGAACGTCCGGTAGCCCTCCAGGCTGAGCGGCGCGAACACGCTCGGCGGGTTGGTCGCCGCGTCGGTCTCGCTGTGGAACGACGTGAGGATCATCCAGATGACCGGCAGGGCGAAGAGCAGGCCGATGACCCACGCGGCGAGGCTGAGCAGGGCGTGGCTCCGGGGCTGCTTGCGGTGGACGATCTGGACGCCTCCCGAGCCGGCCCGCGCGCCTTGGCTCTGCGGCATACGGCCCGGGTCGTCCGTGCGTGTGGTGGCGGTCATCGCGACTCCTCCTTGAACAGGCTGAACACGGTGCGCAGCGCGAGCGTGGCGATGATGATCGTGCCGATGACCACGATGACGCCGGCGGCCGAGGCGCGCCCGTAGTCCTGCGCGGTGTAGAAGGTCTCGTAGATGAAGTAGGGCAGGTTGGCCGTGCCGAGCCCGCCGGAGGTGATCGTGAAGACGTGGTCGAAGTTCTGCACGATGTAGATCGCACCGAGCAGGGCGGACAGCTCGATGTACTGCCGCAGGTGGGGCAGCGTCATGTTGCGGAAGATCTGCCAGCCGTTCGCGCCGTCGATGCGGGCCGCCTCGACGACGTCGAGCGGGCGAGACTGCAGGCCCGCCAGCAGGATGAGCATCATGAACGGGGTCCACTGCCACACGATCGCGAAGATGATCGACCACAGCGGCGCCATCGAGATCCAGTCCGGTTGGGGGGCGTCCTTGCCGAACAGCCACGTGAGCACTCCGTTGAACAGGCCGTACTCGGGGTTGTAGAGAGCGTGCTTCCAGAGCAGCGCCGCCGCCACCGGGACGATGAGGAACGGGGTGATCATCAGGGTGCGCACGGCGCCGCGACCGCGGAACTTCCGGTCGAGCAGCATCGCGATGAGCAGACCCAGGATCAGGCTGATGAGCACGCACGCCACCGTGAGCAGGATCGTGACGATGACGGCCTGGCGGGCGTTGATGTCGGTGAAGACTCTCTTGAAGTTGTCGAAGCCGGCAAACCCGCGCTCGTCGGGGTAGTAGGCGTTCCAGTTCATGAACGACACGACGAGCGTCGCGAGGAACGGCAGCTGCGTGACGATGATGACGAAGATCAGCGCGGGTAGCAGCGGCGCCCTGCGGGCCCAGTCGCCCGCCTTCTTCAGCGAGGTCGACGGCTCGTTGGCCCTGGCGGGTGGGCGGGCCTGCTCTTCTGTCGGGGTTGCCGCGTTGGTGCTCACTTGCCCTCCCGTGACTGGTAGCGCTCGGCGACGTCCTGGGCGAGCCGCTGGCCCCGGTCGAGGGCCTCCTTGACGGTCATCCGACCGGCGATGGCCGAGCTGACGTACTGGCTGACCTGGGTGCCGAGGGCGGGGAACTCGGGGATGCCGACGAACTGGATGCCTGGTGCGGGCCGTGGCTGCACGCCCGGGTTCTCCGGGTCGGCGGACTCGATGGCCTCTCGCGTCGGCTCGGCGAACGCGCCCGCCTCGGCGAGGTACTTCGGGTTCTCGTAGGTCGAGGCACGCTTGCCGGCCGGGACCCGGGACCACCCGAGCTGCTCGCCGACGAGGTTCTCGTAGTCCTTGCCCGACGCCCACGAGATGAACTTCCAGGCGTTCTCCTGCTTCGTGCTCGCGGCCTGGATGGACCAGGACCACGCGTAGAGCCAGCCGGAGCTCTTCGTCTTGACGACGGGAGCGGCGACGTAGCCTATCTTGCCGCGCACCGGGGAGCCCTTCGCCTCGAGCGACCCGGCGGCGGAGGTCGCGTCGTACCACATGGCCGCCGAGCCCTGGGTGAGGTTGTTGAGGCACTCGGTGAAGCCTGCCTGGGGTGCGCCCTTCTCGCCGTGCTCACGCACGAGGTCGACGTAGAAGGTGACTGCCTCCACGAAGGGTGCGGCGTTGACCCCCGGCGTCCAGTCCTTCTCGAACCAGGTGCCGCCGAAGGTGTTGACCACGGTCGTCAGCGGCGCGAAGATCTGGCCCCACCCGGGCTGCCCGCGCAGGCAGATGCCGGCCATCCCCGGCTGCGCCCCGTCGACCTTGGCGGCGATGTCGGCCACCTGGGGCCACGTCGGGTGCGGCGGCATCGTGATGCCCTTGGCGGCCAGGACGTCCTTGCGGTACATCAGGAACGAGGACTCGCCGTAGAAGGGCTCGCCGTAGATCTTGCCCTCGGAGGAGAGCGAGGTCTGCATCGGCTTGAGGATGTCGTCCTGGTCGAAGCCCGGGTCCTTGGCGATGAACCCGTCGAGCGGCGAGATCCACTTGGCCCGGGCGTAGATCGGGATCTCGAAGTTGCTGAGCGAGGCGACGTCGTACTGACCCGCCTGGCTGGTGAACTCCTGGCTGATCTTGTCGCGCACGTCGTTCTCGGGCAGGACGGTGTAGTTGACCCGGATCCCGGTCTTGGCGGTGAAGTACTTCTCGGTCAGCCCTTGCAGGTCGACCATCTGCGGGTTGTTGACCATGAGCACGTTGATGCTGTCGGCCCCGCCGCCCCCGAGCCCGCCGCCGCCCCAGCCGGCACAGGCGGACAGGGCCTGGACGGTTCCGATGGTCAGGGCCAGGACACCGATGCGAAGTCTGCGTCGCCGGGTGCGGGGTCGTTCAGCGCCGGTCTGCCCGACGCGCTCGCGCCGCTGCTGGCCTCGTCGACTGGTCAGGTGCACAGGCCCTCCTCGTGGTCCCACGCTCAGTTGAGCGTGACCATGCACGTGTGAGTAAAGTGACTCCGATCACGGCTGTCAACCGCAAGCCCAGTGGACGGATCATCCCGATCGGGCGTGCCCCATGGAGCCAGGGGGTGAGGTCAAGTGCCCGACGAGCGTCGTCGCCCGGGCGAGCTCGTGCTCGCTGCTGCTGTGGCACGGCGTTACTACCTGCATGGGCAGTCCAAGGTGGAGATCGCGGATGCGCTGGGGGTCTCGCGCTTCAAGGTGGCCCGGCTCATCGACTACGCCCGCGAGTCGGGGATCGTTCGTATCGAGATCGTTACCGAGAGCGGCATCGACCTCGACCGCTCGACCCGGCTGCAGGAGGTCTTCGGGCTGCGCCACGCGGTCGTCGTCACGGGCCGGGCCCCCACGGAATCCACCTCGCCCCTCGAGTCGGCGCTCGCGGGGGCGTCGCTCGCGGGGGCGTCGCTCGCGGGGGCGTCGCTCGCGCAGCTCGGAGCGGCGGCGGCGGAGCTGCTCGGCGAGGTGCTCGCCGAGGGGGATGTCCTGGGCCTGCCGTGGTCGCGCTCGGTCGATGTCATGACCCGGTCGCTGCGCGACCTGCCCAGAGTCGAGGTGGTGCAGCTGACCGGGGCGTTGGAGGTGCCCGGCTACGACAGCAGCACGGTCGCCAGCGTCCGGCGGGCAGCGCGGGTCAGCGGCGGTCGGTCCGCGATCTTCTACGCCCCGTTCCTGCTCGAGGACGCGTCGTCGGCGGCTGCGCTGCGGCGCGAGCCGCAGGTGGCGAGGGTGCTCGCGCAGGCGTCCCGCGTCACGGTCGCGGTCGTCGGGATCGGGGCCTGGCAAGGCGGTCTGTCGACCGTCTTCGACGTGGCCCCCTCGGCCGACCGGGACGCGGCGGCGGCGGCCGGCGTGGTCGGCGAGATCGGGGGGATCCTGTTCGACGCGGCCGGCGCCATCGTGGAGTGTCCCCTCTCCGAGCGACTGGTGACGATCAGCGGTCCCAACCTGCGCGCGATCCGGGAGGTCGTGGCCATCACAGCCGGGGCAGCCCGGCACGCCGCGGTACGAGCGGCGGTGGCGGGTGGGCTCGTCGATGCCCTCGTCGTCGACCTCGCTCTCGCTGACGCGCTGCTCGGGGCGCCGCCCGAGGCGCCGAACCCCTCTGTCGAGCGGGCACCAAGGATCAGTCGAGTGGGCACCCCTGAGTAGTCGAGCGGGCAGTTGGT
>NZ_JAKDLO010000306.1 GCF_030452765.1 Intrasporangium sp. | reverse complement strand
CGCTGGCGCCGGCGCCCAGGTTGACGTCGCGACAGCTCAGGCCCGTGATCTCGGAGACTCTCAGGCCGGTTTGGACGGCAAGCAGGATCAGTGCCCGGTCTCGTCGTCCTTCCCAGCGGGACTGGTCGGGGGCGGCGAGGAGGGCGTCGACCTCGAGCGGGGTCAGGAATGTGACGAGGCGTTTGTCGAACCGCTTGGGTGGGATGGCCAGGACACGTTGGATGAGCAGCGCGTGCTCGGGGTGACGCAGAGCCGCATATGAGAACAGTGAGCGCAACGAGGTCAGTCGCACGTTGCGGGTCCTGATGCTGTTGTGTCGCTCGCGTTCGAGGTGGTCCAAGAACGCCGAGACCATGGGGGCATCCAGATCTTCCCAGTCGAGCCGGGCGGGCAGCTTGCCGGTCTGTTGGTGCACGAACCCGAGGAACAACCTCAGGGCATCGCGGTAGGCCGCGATGGTGCGGGGGCTGACCTGACGCTGTTGGGCGAGCCGATCGGTGAAGAAGGACTGTAGTGTCGGCGCGATCAGCGTCATGGCCGACCCCCGGAACGGGCCGTCGACCATGCGGTGTGCTGGCGTTCGGCGGCCAGGGCGAGGAGTTCCGGGGCAGCGGAGAGATACCAGTAGGTCGACGCCGGTTCACGGTGACCGAGGTAGGTCGACAGCGCCGGGATCTTCGCCTGCACGTCCTCGTCTGCGCGATACCAGCCCAACAGGGTGCGGACCGCGAAGCTGTGCCTGAAGTCATGCAGCCTCGGCGGGCTGGGTGCATCCTTTCCGATGCCCGTGTTGTCGATGAGCTGCCGGAACACCGACTGGACCACGGCATAGCACAGTCGCTGCCCGGTCATCGAGACGAAGAAGCTCGGTGCCTTCGCTCGTGGCTGGAGGTCATCGCGCAGACGCGCGTAGTCGACCAGGGCCTGCATGCTGCTGTCCTGGAGGGGGACCATCCGGGACTTCCCGAACTTCGCCTCCCGGATCAGCAAGACGCCTTGGGCCCAGTCGACGTCGGTCCGGTCGAGTTTGATGGCCTCTCCGATTCTCAGCCCGCTCACCGCGAGCAGCCCGATCAGGGTGCGGTAGGTCGCCGCCCTCAACGGTGAGGCGATCGAGGATCCGGTCTGGTCCATCACCGCCTCGATCTCGGCCAGGGAGTAGATGAACGGTCGGCGCCACCGTTGCCGGTGGGGCATCAAGCCCAGCGGTGGGACCTCAGTGTCGGCATGGATGCCCGATAGGTAGCGGGCGAAGCCACGTGCTGCGGTCAGCCGTCGGGGCCCGATCGTGGTTTCCGTCCTGGCCTGCTGCGCCCAGGCCAGTGCCGCCTTAACGGTGACCGTGTGCGCTCCGTGTGCGTCGAGGTAGGCCACGAACCCCGGCAACAGCCAGGCAGCCTCGGCCAGTTCGTGTCCCAGCGAGCCACGCAGCGTCAGATAGTCGGCCAGGTGCTGCTCCAGTGCACTCATCGGGCTGCTCCTGGCCACGGCAGGGCAACCCGGCGCAGGGCACCGAGGTCGACCTTCGCATAGAGGGCAGTGGTGGCCAGATCCTGATGGCGAAGGACCTGGCTGATCGCCACCAACCCAGCACCTCGGCGCAACAATTCACCTGCCAGGGCATGCCGAAGCCGGTGTGGCCCCACCGCCCGCAGGCCGACGCGGATGCAGGCTCGCTCGACGACATCGCCGACCAGGTCAGCACGGATCGGTCCGCGAGGGGCACGACATGTCAAGAACAAGTGGCGGGCACCCTCGGGTTCGTGGCCGTCGGCCAGGTAGGCGACCAGAGCCTCGCCCACCTCCACCGGCAACGGCAACCGGTCTTGCCGGCGTCCCTTGCCGCGGACCACCAGTTCCCCGACCCGCCAGTCCACGTCACCCAGTTCCAAGCGTGCGACCTCGATGGACCGCAGCCCGAGCCGGGCGACCAACATGATGATCGCGTAGTCCCGGATACCGACGTCGGTGCCACGATCACAGCCATCGAGCAGCGCCTGGACGTCCGTGGTCCGCATGGCCGCTGGTGGCAGGGCAGCCAGCCGCCATCCCCCAACCGGAGGCACCGCGGTCCCCAACTGCAACGACGTGACCCCTTGCAAATACAAGAACCTCAACACAGAGCGCAACTCGGCGACCCGGCCCTTGGTCGAGCCCACACAGACGCGGCCACCCTCGCGCAGCACGAACGCGTTGACGTCCGCCCCTGTCAAGGCTTCCGGGACGAACACTCCACCGTGGGTTGCCTGCTCAGCCAAGAAGCGGCGCGCGGTGTTTTCATAACGCAGCACCGTGGTGGCAGCCAGGTCGCGCTCATTGACCATCCATGTCCGGTACTGCTCGAGCAGCACCTCTGTCGGCGACGCCACAGGCTGCGGTGCGGCAGCGATGCCGCACTCTCGCATAAACCGCAACAACGGCACCATCGCCCGAGGACCCAGCACCCGGTGATGACCGGCCACTCGCAGAGCAACCCTGAATGCCTCGATCCGCTCCTCGTCGAGTTGCCCAGCCACCAGCCCCTCAGCCGACAGCCACCGTCCGAGCTGGCCCAGGTCGTTGAGCATGTTGCGGATCGTGCCCGATGTGTAGCCCTGCCCCGTCAACCAGGCCCGATAGCCCTCCACCTGCGGGCCCAACACGCCCGGCTTCCTCCGAGTCCCAGACATAGCCTCCGCCTCCTCCGTGGAAGCACCGTGCTCCCCTCAGGAGACTCCACCCGGCCCGTAACTATGCCGACACCGCCCAGCAGTCACAGGGCGAAAAGCCCACCGCGGAACCGATGGTGACCAGTCCACAGCACAACCCTCGGCATAGTCGCG
>NZ_JAKDLO010000110.1 GCF_030452765.1 Intrasporangium sp. | reverse complement strand
AGGACACGGCCGGCGCCGAGGCCGAGGACGGCGCCGAGGCCGAGGACGGCGGAAAGGTCTTCACGATGCGGCAGATCACCCTCGCTGTGCCGGTCACCAAACACGCCAAGAAGCTCGGCAGCACGCCCGGCGCCGACGGCGACGCCGGCGGCGAGGTGCGTCAGATCCACATCCTGACCACCCGCACCGACCTGCCCGCCAGCGAGGTGATCTACCGGATGGGCGCCCGGTGGCGGCAGGAGAACTACTTCCGCTACGGCCGGATGCACTTCCACCTCGACTCGCACGACTCCTACGCCGTCAGCGACGACGACCCGGACCGGATGGTGCCGAACCCGGCCCGGAAGAAGGCCCACCAGCGGGTCCTCGCCGCCCGGGCCCGGCACGAGCAGCAGATCGCGGCCACCGACGCCGCGCTGCTGGCGGCGCGGTCCCCGGCCCCCGGCGTGCCGACCCTGCTGACCAACGAGGCCCACGACGCGCTGACCGCGGACCTGCGCGCCGCCGAGGCCGCCCTGACCCGCGCCGAACAAGCGCACCAAGACACCCCGGCCCGGCTCCCGCTGGGCCAGGTCAACCCCGGCCAGCAGGTCCTCGAGGTCGAGACCAAGCTGCTCACCCACGCCATCCGGATCGCCGCGTTCAACACCGCCACCACCCTCGCGCGCGAGCTGCGGGTGCACACCGGGTACGCCCGGGCGAACCACGAGGCGCACACCCTGATCCGCCAAGCCCTGACCGGCAGCGGCGACATCGACCCCAGCACCGACGGGGTCCTGACGATCCGGCTGGACCCGCTACCCACCCGCCGCGCGAGCACCGCCATCGCAGAACTCTGCGAGCACCTGACCGCCACCAAGACCTGCTACCCGGGCACCGACTTGATCCTGCGCTACGAGGTCAAAACCGCTCCCTGACCGCGCACAAACTCTGGCCCCATGTCAGGAGTCCTGGGGGTGGAAGCCGGCCGAGAGTGGCTCCTACGCGCCCGTCGGGATACCGGTCGGTTGGCGACCAGCCCGGTATGCATCGCCGAGGTCGCCGGTGGCATGCGTGCACCCGGGCGTCGGGAGGTGACCAGGTTGCTGTCCAGCCTCGACGTGTTCCCCGTGACCCGGCGGGTCGGCTGGCAAGCGGCACAGCTCATGCACCGCTACCAGCGATCCCACTCGGGCATCGGGCTCGGCGACTACCTCGTCGCCGCCACGGTCGAGGCTGAGGGCCTCGAGCTGGCGACACTGAACGTCAAGCACTTTCCGATGTTCCGCGGCCTGAAACCACCCTTCAGACTTCCGACGACGGGCTGACGTCGGCCCTCCGGTCACCAGCGCAGGCGGTGGTTCGGGCCGAGAGGATGCCCTCCCGGCCGGAACCACCGACACGGTCAGCCGACGACGGAGCGCAGCGCGATGTCCGCGTTGCGCAGGTCGCGCACCAGGTCACGCAGGAACGGGTGCTCGTCGACGTGCAGGCCGTCCGGGTTGGGGATGACCAGGTACGCCGAGCCGGCCGACGTCGCGGTCCGCGCGGTGGGGGTGTACCGACCCACGATCGCCTCGGTCCGTTCGAGGTCGCTCGTGGCGACCTCGATCGTGATGGGCCGCCACTCGCCGCCGAGGTTCGGCGGGACCGGGGCCGCCGCGGCGGCAGCGCGAGCCGCGTCCACGCTCGGCTGCGCCGTCGACCTGCGCTGCTGGGGCGCCTCGGAGGCCGATGCACCCGTGGGGTAGAGCAGAGCGTTGGCGACCAGGTGCAGGCCGTTCTCGTTGTATGCCCGGAACAGCGGGTTGTAGGCGAACAGCACCGCATGCCCCGCGTCGGTCGGCTCGTCGACGAGCGCGACGCTGCCCTTCAACGCGTCCGCGTGCATCGTGTAGCCGTTGAACCAGAACGTGTCACCAGCCGGGTAGGTCAGCACGTTGCTGCCGGTGGTGCTCGGCGTGAGGATCGAGTCGGAGTTGTTGAACTCGAAGTCCTCGGCCGGACGACCAAGGGCAACCGGGTTCGTCGTGTCGACATCGACCCGGAAGTGGGAGCCGATGACCTGGTATCCGGTCGGCTTGGCCTGCTCCGTCGTCGACGTGAGGCCGGCCTTCCGGGCAATCCGCGTCCCCTCGTTGCGCAGGCCGATGTAGGTGCCACCGTCCGCGACCCACGCCTTGAGGTTTGCCAGTCCGGTGGCGTCCAGACCGCCGTCCTGGCTGTTGCCGTCCGGCACGAGCAGGACGCTGCGGTCCGTGAACGCCGCAGTGTTCCCGTTGACGTCCGCTGCCGTCACCGGTGCCAGGGTGAGGCCCCACCGCGCACCGAGGACGTAGCGTGCCTCGCCGTAGGACCCCGAGGTCGTGGAGATGCCCGTGCCGGAGAACAGGCCGACGTCGGGCAGGCCCAGGGCAGTCCCGGAGGCCGGCGTGCGGCTTCCGGTCAGGGTCACGCCATACGACCTGGCGAGCCGGTCGATCGAGCCGGCCGATCGCTTGGCCGGCAGCCGCACGGCGCCGGTCGAGAGGTCACGCTTGACCTCGATGCCTTGACCGAGCAGGGCGAACGTCAGGCCGGCCGCGGCAGCGGAGTCGAGTGGGTAGGAGTACGAGCCCCAAGGTGGCGCGAAGGTGCCGATGCCGCCGTCGGTTCGCCTGACCAGCTCGGCCCGCGGGGAGAGCTCGTCGCCGGTGTAGACGGTCGCCACGCCCATCAGCAGGGGGTTGCTCCAGGACGACACGTCGTAGAAGTACGGGAACGGCACGTACGGGTCCTCCCCGATCAGCGCCTGGATCCAGTGCTTCTGCGGCTGGGCCATCGGGATCCAGTAGGCGCCGGCCGGGACCTCGAGGTTCTCGGCGGTTCGGCCGCCGAAGATCCGGGCGTTCGGGACCGTGATCGACCGCTTCAGCCGGTAGACCTCGACATCCATCCCGCGCAACCGGTCGACGAGCGCCCTGACGTCACCGAGCTGCCGGTCGGGCAGCAGGAAGTACGAGCGGACGGTGATGTCGGGAACGGGGAACTGGACCGTGTTGGTCGGTTGGACGACCTGGTTGGGCTGAAGCGTGCCGGACTTGCCCTCGGCGAGCGCGGTCTGCCAGATCTTGTAGTAGCCCTGCAGCACCTCCCGCTTGTTGTCCGCAGCCCATCCCGTCGTCGCCCACTGGGTGACGAACTGCTGCTGGACCCGGTCGGCGACCGCGGACGCGCTGCCCTTCTCGTAGGTCATCCCCGCTGCGCCGAACGCGGTCGCCGGCACGGTGTCGCCGTACCCCATGAAGAACAGGTCGTAGGCCCGGTAGTTGAAGTAGCACTCGGTCGTGACGTCGGCACCGCAGGCGCCGTTGAAGTTCTCGTCGAACGCCGCGCCGTTGGCCGCGCCGATCCGGTTGATCCAGTCGACCGGCTGGTCGGCGATCTCGTGGTGGATCGGGTCGGCGTTCGGCGGGAAGAAGTACTGCCTGCCGCCCATCTCGTGCGCGTCGATGAACACCTGTGGCGGGTACCCGCGGAGCATCGAGAGCTTGCCGTCGGTCTCCTGCTGGGTGCGGGCGAACCAGTCCCGGTTCAGGTCGAAGCCGAATGCGTTCTGCCGCCGGCTCGCATCCCGGCCGTCCGGGTTCTGGGTCGGCACGATCACCGTGACGAGGTTGTCCAGGCGCTTCTGTGCGTCGCAGGACTGGCCGCTGGCCAGCTCGTACAGCGTCTGCAGCGCGCCATCTGCACCGCTCTTCTCCCCCCCGTGGACGTTTCCGGCGATCCAGACGATCGCCGGCGAGTCGTCGGCATAGCGTGCCGCCTGGCCGGGCCGCAGGGATCGCGGATCGCGCATCTGGTTGATCTGCCGGGCCACCTTGGCGAGCTGTCCGGGGATCATCGTGCGCTCGCTCGAGACGATCGCGTACGGCAACGGCTGGCCGTTCACGCTGGTCGCCATGACACCTGTGGTCACCCGGCGCGAGGATCGGTCGACGGCCTGCAGGTACGCGTTGATCTCCTCGTTCGTGACGGGCCGAGTCTGACCGGTGCCGAGCGGGAAGCCGAGGACCTCCTGCGGGCTGGGGACGGACGTCAAACGTGCCGCGGGATCGCTGCTGCAGGTGCTCCTGGTAGGCGGTGCCGCATCGGCGGACGCGCTCGTCGCCATCGGCAGCGCCGCCGAGACGAGCGCGGCAGCGGCGAGGACCGCTACTCGGCGACGGGTTCTCCCTTGTCTGGATATGACTGCACCATGCATGAGTCCTCCTGGTGCTCAGAGAAATGTGAGTTACCCCTGACCAGAACGTGACAAGGACGATATCGGGGCGGATCGGGCGGCGGGGGGTTGAATCAGCAGAAATCCTGAAATGCACCGCCGGGTGCCCCTTGGCGCAACTGGATGAGGATTGCCTGAGAATTGGCGGGTTTGACCTTGACTGTGACCTACATCACAGTCATCGTAGATTCCACGGCCTGCTACCCAAGCGGTCTGACCCGAAGGAACGTGACCATGCGTCGTGTCAGCCTGTCAGTCGTCGCCCTGTTGGCTCTCCTCACTGGTCTTCTCGGCGCGGTTCCCGCCGCGTCCGCGGACCCGAAGACCAACCGGGGGGGTGGTCTCGAGGTCTACATCGGGGAGATCACGGCGGCCCAGCTGAGACTGCTGGCCGAGCAGGGCGTCGAGCTCGAAGGCAGCACCCACCCGGGTGTGAGCGGCCGAACGAGGATCGAGGCCATTCTCACCGCCGACCAGGCCGCCCGGCTCACGTCCGCCGGGGTCCCGCTGAGCATCAGACGGGTCAAGGGCAAGAAGGCGTCCGAGGCCGCCAAGGACCTGGCCGCCCAGGGCTACCAGGGCTTCCGGTCCTACAGCCAGCCGAACGGCATACAGGACGAGCTGCAGCGGACCGCAGCAGCCCGTCCGGACCTCGCCAAGCTGGTGAAGGTCGGCCGGACCACCAAGGGGCAGGACATCCTCGCTGTGAAGGTGACCAAGAACGCGCGGTACCTGCCCGACGGCCTCCGCCCGGCCGTGCTGTATGTCGGCGCCCAGCACGCCCGCGAGTGGATCACACCCGAGATGGTCCGGCGGCTCATGCACGAGGTCATCGACGGCTACGGGCGCGACCCGGAGACGACCGCGCTCCTGAACAAGACCGAGCTGTGGTTCATGCCGGTCGCCAACCCAGACGGCTACGACTACACGTTCACGACCGAACGGCAGTGGCGCAAGACCCTGCGCGACAACAACGGCGACGGTCAGACCGGCGTCGGCGACGGCGTCGACCCCAACCGCAACTTCCCGTACAAGTGGGGCTGGGACAACGAGGGATCCTCGACCGACCCCGCCTCGGAGACCTTCCGTGGCACCGGGCCGGCCTCCGAGCCGGAGACCAAGGCCCTGGACTCGCTGATGGCCAAGGTGCGCTTCGAGTTCCTCATCGACTACCATTCGGCCGCCGAGCTGATCCTCTACGGCGTCGGCTGGCAGACGAACACACCGTCACCCGATGACGTGGTCTACGAGGCGATGGCCGGCGACGACACCGAGCCCGCGGTCCCGGGCTACGACCCGGACCTGTCCGCCGAGCTCTACACGACCAATGGCGAGACCGACGGGCACGCCCAGGCCACCTACGGGACCTTGTCGTTCACTCCGGAGATGTCGACCTGCCAGACAGTCTCCGCGATCGACCCGGACGACCAGTGGAAGCCCGAGGACTGCCTGAGCGTCTTCACCTTCCCCGACGACGAGAAGCTCATCGCACAGGAGTACGAGAAGAACGTCCCGTTCGCGCTTGCGGTGGCGAAGTCGGCGCACGACCCGGCCAACCCGGTCTCGGTGGTCGGCCGCACCGCCAAGGACATGACGATCGACCCGTTCACCGTTTCGCGCGGCACGACCCAGCCGGTCGCTGTGACGGCCAAGCGGGAGCTACTCAACCTTCGGATGCACTACTCGGTCAACGGTGGCCGGGCCGTCAGCAAGAGGGTCCAGGAGTGGCAAGGCGGCGAGCGGTACGGGACGGAGGGCTCGGTGTGGCTGGCCGAGTACCGCGGTACGGTGACCAGAACCCGCCCGGGTGACTCGGTCACCGTGTGGTTCACCGGCATCAAGCCGCGCGTCGGTCCGGTGCGGAGCGACAGCTTCACCTACACGGTGTCCGACGACATCGGCGGCGACGTGCTCGTCCTCGCCGCCGAGGACGTCACCGGGGTGAGCCCCACCCAAGGGGTGTCGAGCGCGAAGTATGCCGGCACCTTCGCCGACGCGCTCACCGCCGCCGGCTACTCGTCGGACCTCTACGACGTCGACGTCCAGGGTCGCACTGCACCGCACCCGCTCGGGGTGCTGTCGCACTACCAGGCGATCGTCTGGGAGTCCGGCGACGACATCATCCCGCGAGCGCCAGGGCAGGTCGGCGGCACGGCCGACGACCTGACGTTGCAGCTGGAGCTGGCGGTGCGCGACTACCTCAACGAGGGCGGAAAGGCGCTCGTCACCGGCAAGTACAACCGGTTCGCCGAGTCGAACGACGGCGCCTACTGGTTCGACCCGTTCGCACCGCCCGAGTGCACCACACCCGGCGCGTACCCGTGCCTGCCGCTGCTCAACGACTTCGAGCAGTACTGGCTCGGCGCCGACAACTACATCAGCGACGGGGGGACCGACGGCGACGGCAACCCGTTCCCGGTCTCAGGCGCGTCCGGCGCGTTCACCGGGTTCCTCGGCTCCTTCGGTGGGCCGGACTCCGCGCAGAACCAGGACCACACGGCGTCGATGCTCACGACGTCGAGCTCCCTGCCGAAGGCACAGTTCCCGCAGTTCGCGAGCTCGGCCCCGCTGAAGTGGGACCGACCCGGCGGCTCACCCTACGAGCCGGTCACGGGTGCGTGGTACGTGTGGAGCAACCGTGCCGACAACTCCTGGAAGCGACTGACTCGCACCGTCGACCTGACCGGGGCCGGCTCGGGCTCGCTGTCGTTCAAGGCGTCCCTCGACACCGAGGCCGACTGGGACTTCGCCTTCGTGGAGGCCCACGAGGTGGGGACCGACAACTGGACGACCCTGCCGGACACCGGCGGGCTGACCGACCAGGACACCGGGCAGAGCTGCGCCTCCGGTTGGGCGGACATCCACCCGTTCGTCGGGCACTACCAGGGCGCCGGGTGCTCGGCGACCGGGTCGACGGGCACCTGGAACGCGGCTAGCGGCAACTCCGGTGGCTGGAAGACCTGGAACGTCGACCTGACGCCGTATGCCGGCAAGCAGGTCGAGGTGTCGATCTCCTACGTGTCCGACTGGGCCACCCAGGGCCTGGGCGTCTTCATCGACGACACGGCCGTCACCGTGGGAGGAGCCGCGACCTCGACGTCCTTCGAGTCCGACCTGGGCGGCTGGACCGTCGCTCCGCCGCCAGCCGGCTCGGCACCCGGGACGGCAACCTGGACACGGTCCCAGCATGCCTTCGAGGAGGGGTCCGCCATCACGACCGACGACACGGTCTACACCGGCTTCGGGGTGGAAGGACTCAGCGATGCAGCGGTGCGCGCCGACTTCGTCAAGCGGGCGATGGCCCACCTGCTGCACTGATTCCAGCGGAAGGGCGCGGACGCTCGGCGTTCCAGGTCCGTGCCGTCAGCGAGCCCGGAAGATCCAGGACCGCATCGCCGCGAACCGCGCCACCGTCGAGACGATCTCGACCCCCGCGAACCGGACGGCCTGGCGCCGCAAGGAGGCCCGCGGACCGGTCGAGGTCCGCGTGGCCGTCATGACAACGGCTGGGTCAGGTCGTAGAACGTCTGCCCGTCGAGCTGCACCGGGGTGAAGCTCCCCTGCACCCAGGAGGTGATCTGCTGGGCCGTGCCGCTGCCGCCCCCACCGCGACCACCGAAGCCACCGCCTCGGCCGCTCACGGCGAAGTAGTGGATGTCGCCTTGCGCGACATACTGCTGGAACTTGGCCAGCGTGGGCGACGGATCCGACCCGTTGAAGCCGCCGATCGCCATGACGGGCAGGCCGGTCCCCAGCTGCAGTCCCGCCGCGGTCTGCGACCCGACCGCCGCCGCGACCCACCTGAACTGCCCGGCGTCCTGGCCGAGCGCTGCGACGACGGCCGTGCGCGGCGCGCTCGTGTCGAGCAACCCCCCGGCAGGACCACCGCCGAACCCGCCGCGGCTCGCGGCCGCCGGGCCCGCGCTGACGATCGACCCGGTGTGGCCCACCGCCGCCGTGGAGATGCTGTAGACCGCCGGCCCGGCGAGGGCCGCGACGAGGCCTGCCCCGACGATCACCGGAACAGCCCTGCGGTCAACCCGGTTCACGGCCAACATGAGCAGGGCGGCCGACATCCCGACCACCAGCACAGCCACGCGGAACACCTGCCCGTAGGCGGTGGTCCCGGACAGGAGGATGAAACCCCAGACTGACGCGGCGGCGAGAGCCACGGCGAGGGTGACCGCACCCACCGCCTCGTGCCGGTGCCGCCACGCCTCGACCGCGCCCAGGCCGACGAGCGCGCCGATCGCCGGCGCGAGCGCGACGGTGTAGTACTGGTGGAAGATCCCCGCCATGAACGAGAAGACGAGCATGGTCACGAGCAACCACCCGCCCCAGACGAGGTAGGCGGCGCGCACCCGGTCCGTGCGCGGCTCCCGGCGTCGCAGCCACAGGCCGACCGCGAGCAGCACGAACGCGCTCGGGACGAGCCAGGAGACCTGGTCGCCGACGTCGGTGGAGAACATCCGGGCCAGGCCGGTCTGGCCCCACCCGTTCCCACCGCCCACGGACCCGGTCTCGTCACCGGTCAGCCGGCCCAGGCCGTTGTCGCCGAAGGTGAGCTCGAGGAAGGAGTTGGTCTGACTCCCCCCGATGTAGGGCCGCCTGCCGGCCGGCACTAGCTCGACGATCGCGACCCACCATCCGGCCGCGAGCACCATCGCGCCAAGTGCCATGAGGCAGTGGGTGATCCGGCGTCGCAGCGACGTCGGTGCCGCGATCAGGTAGGCGATCCCAAGAGCCGGAAGCACGAGGAGGACCTGCAGCGCCTTCGTCAGGAAGCCGAAGCCGATGAACAACCCGGCCAGAGCGAGCCAACGGGTCGAGGCGGCTTCGATAGCGCGCAGCGTCGCCCACGCGGCGAGCGCCATGAGCAGCGTCAGCAGCGCATCCGGGTTGTTGAAGCGGAACATGAGCGTCGCGACCGGTGTCAGCGCGACGACCGCACCGGCGATCAGGCCCGCGGCCGGGCCGGAGTAGCGCTTCGCCGAGGCGTACACGACAGCCACCGTCCCGACCCCCATGAGCGCCTGCGGGAGCAGCATCGCGAAGGAGCTGAGCCCGAACAGCCGCACCGACAACGCCATCACCCACAGCGAGGCCGGCGGCTTGTCGACGGTGATCGAGTTGCCCGCATCCGAGCTGCCGAAGAGGAAGGCCTCCCAGTTCTGGCTGCCGGCCTGCACCGCCGCGGAGTAGAACGAGTTCGCCCACCCGCTCGCCGTCAGACCCCAGGTGTAGAGGACGAGGGTGACAAGCAGCAGCAGCCACAGGGCGGGCCGGGCCCACCGGGCATCCGTCTGCGGTCCTCGCCGGGCCCGCGCCGGCCAGCCTCGTCGTGCCGGGCCACTGGGGCCGGCGCCGGTCGAAGAGTCGGTCGTCGCGCCGCCGCGCCGCAGAGTCGTGCTCACGTGCCCACGGTCGGCCCCCGCCCTGTGCCGTCACTGTGGCGGCACTTTGCCCGGCGCATGAAACCGCACCCGGTGCGCGGCCAGGGCGGTATGCCGCCCAGCGGGCCCAGCGGCATACCCGCTGTCGGTGGGTGGCTCAGCCGGCCGGCAGCATCACGGCGAAAGTCGTGTCGCCGGGGCGGCTGCGCAGGTCGACGCGGCCGCCATGGGCGCCGGCAACCGCGGCGACGATCGACAGACCGAGCCCAGTGCTGCCGTTCGCCCGGCCGCGCGCGTCGTCACCGCGCGCGAAACGCTCGAACACATTGGGCTGCAGGGCTTCTGGGACACCGGGACCGTCGTCGTGCACCGCCACGCGGATCCAGTCCCCGTCGCGGCGGACCGACGTCGTGACGGTGGTGCCTGCAGGCGTGTGGGTGCGGGCGTTGGCGAGCAGGTTGGCGAGCACCTGGTGCAGCCGCGGCTCGTCGCCCGAGAGGCAGACCGGCTCGTCGGGCAGGTCCAGCGCGAAGTGATGGTCGGGCGCCGCCGCGTGGGCGTCGCTCACAGCGTTGACGGCGAGCATGGACAGGTCGACCTCGTCGCGATCGAGTGGGCGGCCGGCGTCGAGCCGGGCGAGCAGGAGCAGATCCGCGACCAGCCCAGCCATCCGCTCGGCTTCGCTGCCGATCCGGCGCAGGGCGTGCCGGACCGTCTCCGGGACCGGCTCGGGCTCGCGCTGGGACAGCTCGGCATAGCCGATGATGGACGAGAGGGGAGTGCGCAGCTCGTGGCTCGCGTCGGCGACGAACTGACGGACCCGCTGCTCACTGCGATGCCGCGCGGTGAGGGCCTCGTCGACATGGTCGAGCATCTCGTTGAAGGCGGCGCCGACCTGGCCGACCTCGGTGCGGGTGTCGGTGTCCTCGACGGGAACCCGCTCGCCGAGGGCGACCTGCCCCTCGGCCAGGTTGAGCTCGGAGACGTGGCTTGCCGTGGCCGCGACGCGGCGCAGCGGCGCGAGACTGCGTCGCACGATCCACGTCCCGACTCCTCCGGCGACGATGATGCCGGCGCCGGCGCAGAGGATCGCGACGAGGACCATCCGGCGCACCGTCTCCTCCTGAGGGGCGGTCGGCAACCCGACGACCACGGTCGTGGGGACGAGCGACCCCCCCACCTGCACCAGCGCCCGCCTGGCCATGAGGCGGTAGCGACCGACCTCTCCGCCGAGGTTGAGGGTCGTGCCGTCCTGCCCGATGCCTGCGGCGTCGAGGCTCGCGAGCTGGGCGGCAGTCAGTGCGACCCGGTCGTTGTCCGGAGTCGTCGCGAAGCCGGTGTCGAGTGGCTCGAGGTAGGCGAGCAGGCCCTCGTTGCCCGGGCCCCGACCGCGGTCGGTGTCGTCCCCGGGACCCGAGGGCGGCGCCCCCGGAGCGTGGCCCTGGGTGAGTGCGGTGGCCAGCTGGTCGTCGACCTGCGAGGTGAGATAGCGGTTGAGGGCGAAGATGGTGAACCCGCTGGTGAGCAGGCTGACGACCGTGATGAGGGCGAGCGTGGCCGCTACGAGCTTGGCGCGCAGCGTCCACTGGGCCACGGGACGGACCCGAGCTCTCAGGGTCTGCCACCGGGAGCGCGGGCCGGAGGGCCGCTCGGGCGTGGGCGGCTGCTCGGGCCGGGGTCCCGTCGTCCCGCCCGGCTCAAAGAGCAGGCTTGAGGACATACCCCGCGCCCCGCATCGTGTGGATCATCGGCGCCCGCCCGGCGTCGATCTTCTTGCGCAGGTACGAGACGTAGAGCTCGACGACGTTCGCCTGTCCGCCGAAGTCGTAGTTCCACACCCGGTCGAGGATCTGGGCCTTGGACAGGACCCGCCTCGGGTTACGCATGAGGTAGCGCAACAGCTCGAACTCCGTTGCCGTCAGGTGGATCTCGTCTCCGCCGCGGGTGACCTCGTGGCTGTCCTCGTCGAGGGTCAGGTCGCCGACGACGAGCATCGAGTCGGCGGCGCTCAGCGAGATCGTCGTGCGTCGCATCAGCGCGCGTACCCGGGCCACGACCTCCTCGAGGGAGAAGGGTTTGGTCACGTAGTCGTCGCCTCCGGCTGTCAGACCCGAGACACGGTCCTCCACAGCGTCCTTCGCGGTGAGGAAGAGCACGGGGACGGTCGGGTTGTCCGCCCGCATCCGCCGGAGCACCTCGAGGCCGTCGAAGTCGGGAAGCATCATGTCGAGCACGACCGCGTCCGGGTCGAACTCGCGCGCCGCGCGCACCGCGTCCATGCCGGTGCCCGCCGAGCGGACCTCCCAGCCCTCGTAGCGCAGCGCCATGCCGAGCAGCTCGGTGAGGTTGGCCTCGTCGTCGACGACGAGCACCCGCACGGGTGACCCGTCGAGCCGCTTCAGCTGCAGCGCGCTACCGGTCCTGTTCATCATGCCCCAAGTCAATCCCGACCCGCTGTGCTCGCGCCAGCCCCTTCCTGTGCGCCGCCTGTGATGCTGCTGTCACGCGGGGGTCGAAGCGGGGGAACAGCAGGTCCACAGGACGGGCACAGCCGCGGCGCGGACAGTCGGAACATGTCCAGCTCCGATGTGCCACCTCCCCCCGAGCCCTATCGGTATGCCGCTGAGCCGGCGTTCGTCGCCTCGGACCGTGAGCGCTGGCCGGCCCGGCGCACGGCTCTCGTCGCCGGGGCGACGGTCGTGCTCGTCTCGGCCGGGACGATCGCGGCTGCCGCGACGGTGCCGCTCGGGGACAGCAGTCGTGGCGTCGGGACGGCCACGTGAGCCACCTTTCCCACCGTTTGACGGTCCGTGATGTCACGATCGGGGTGACCTCACCCCACCCGATCGGAGGGCAGATGTCTGACGTCAGTGCCGGGGGCGGCATACCCAACCTCGGCGATCACCCGGAGCCCCACGGAGGGAGCCTCGGGGCGCGGCTCAACTGGCTGCGAGCGGCGGTCCTCGGCGCGAACGACGGCATCGTCTCGACCGCCGGCGTGGTCGTCGGCGTCGCCGGTGCGACGAGCGACCGGGCGAGCATCGTCGTCGCCGGGGTCGCCGCCGCTGCCGCGGGCGCCCTGTCGATGGCAGCCGGCGAGTACGTGTCCGTCAGCACCCAACGCGACTCCGAACGCGCCATGCTCCACCTCGAGCGCAGGGAGCTCCACGAGGACCCCGAGGGCGAGCTCGAGGAGCTCACCCAGCTCTACCAGGCCAAGGGAATCGGCCGCCCCCTCGCCGAGGAGGTCGCCAAGGCGCTGACCGCTCACGACGCGCTCGCCGCCCATGCAGAGGTCGAGCTCGGCATCGACCCCGACGACCTGACGAACCCGTGGCACGCGGCGTGGGCGTCGATGGCTGCCTTCACGGCCGGCGCGCTGCTGCCACTGCTCGTCATCGCCTTCAGCCCCGCTACGATCCGTACCTGGGTCACCGTGCTGGCCGTTGTCGCAGCGTTGGCGCTGACGGGGTGGACCAGCGCCCGGATCGGTCGGAGTCCGGCCCGGGCGGCCGCGCTCCGCAATGTCGGAGGTGGCGTCGTCGCGATGGCCGTCACCTACGCCATCGGTTCGCTGGTTGGCACCACGCTGGCCTGACGCGGGGTAGACTCGACCTACTGCGATCCACAGCGGGGCGAGGCGGACCCACCTAGGTGAAGATCCGAGGTCAGGTCCAGGGTCAGGATTCCAGGAGGGCCGACCTTGGGCTCTCCGCTAGGGATCTTGAGCACCCGTGCCGTGGCGCAGAGCAGGATCTCAGTCCTCGTCGCCACCGCATCACGAAGAGGAACATGCCAACGCGACTCCGCCACCGGACCGACGGGCGTCCGGCTCAGCCCACGGGCGAGCACCGCCGTGCCGACGCCGCCCCGATCATTCCCGTGCTCGCTCGACGCGTGCGTGAGGTCGAGGCTCGGGTGACATCCAAGGGACGGGCAACGCCCACCAACCGGACCAGGTTCCAGGTCATCGCCCTGCTCATGCGGGCCGAACGTGCCCGGGTCAGGGCGGACGCGACGATCCCGTCCGCCACACGCGAGGAGCTGCTCAAACGCCTCGACGGCATCGCCTCCATCCTCGCCCAGATCGCCGCGCGTGACACGAGCCTGCTCGGGCTGCTCGACCCCGATGCCAAGCCGAGCCCGGCCGCCCAACAGATGCGCCGCGACTGGCTGCTCGAGTCAGGTGCCGAGCTGTCCCCCGAGGAGATGGTGATCTCTCGTCCTGAGCCGACCGTGCCCGTCCTGCCCCCAGAGCTGGCCGCCAAGCAGGTCATGCCGCAGTCGGTGCCGATCCGCGCGCGGGCACACCCCTTCCTCGTGCCCGATGTCGGGCGTGCGACGCGCGACAGCTACCTGCCCCAGAACCTCGCCCGGTGGGAGCTGCTCGAGCCGCTCTACCGCGCGTTCGAGCAGGGCTCGGGTGGAGGCTCAGCCTCGATGGAGCTGCCACCCATGCCGGCCATCGACCGGTTCTCGCCGCCCGGGCACCACCTCATGGTCCACCAGGCGCGGCTCCTGCAGGCGGTCCTCGATGGCCATCGCACCTTCCTGCTCGCCGATGAGCCGGGCCTCGGCAAGACGGCACAGTCGGTCCTGGCCGCATCGGTCGCGAACGCGTACCCGATGCTCGCGGTCGTCCCGAACGTCGTGAAGATCAACTGGGCCCGCGAGGTCGCACTGTGGACCCCCCAGCGGCGGGTCACGGTCATCAGCGGCGACGGCGAGGACGTCGACGCGTTCGCCGACGTCTTCGTCGTCAACTACGCGATCCTCGACCGGCACTTCGCCTGGCTGTCCAGTTTCGGTTTCCACTCGATGGTGGTCGACGAGGCCCACTTCATCAAGAACCGCCAGTCCCAGCGGTCTCGCCAGGTGCTCGCCCTCGCCGACCACGTCCGCGAGGGCACACCGGGCGGCAACCCGCTCCTGCTCGCCCTCACGGGCACGCCGCTCATCAACGACGTCAAGGACTTCGGGGCAATCTGGCGCTTTCTCGGCTGGATCAAGGACGGCAAGCCGACCGCTCCGATCCTGCGACAGCTCGACGCAACCGGGCTCACCCCCGCCGACCACGACTTCTACCCCGAGGCGCGCCAGATCGTCATCGACATGGGCATCGTGCGCCGTCGCAAGGTCGACGTGGCGAGCGACCTGCCGGACAAGCGGATCGCCGACATCACGGTCGAGCTCGACGGCGAGGTGGGCCGCTCGATCCGTACTGCCGAGCGCGCTGTCGGGGAACGCCTCGCAAGGCGGTACCGAGCCCTGCTGGCAGAAGGGGCCGGTGTCGAGGTCGACGGGAAGCCGGACGTCTCGCTCATGCGGCGGGTCGCGACGGCCGAGCTCAAGGCAGGGTCAGGCGACAAGGCCGCCAAGGGCGACAACGTCTTCACCCTCGTGCGGCGCATCGGTCAGGGCAAGGCGGGCCTCGCGGCCGACTACGCCGCACAGCTGTCCCACTCGGTCGGCAAGGTCGTGTTCTTCGCCAAGCACATCGACGTCATGGACGAGGCGGAGGAGGTGCTGCGCGAAGCGGGTCTGCGCACCGTCTCGATCCGCGGTGACCAGACGACCACCCGACGCCAGGCTGCCGTCGACGCGTTCCAGAAGGACCCCGAGGTCTCCGTGGCTGTCTGCTCCCTGCTGGCGGCCGGCGTCGGGCTGAACCTGCACGCGTCGTCCAACGTCGTGCTCGCCGAGCTGTCGTGGACCGCAGCCGAGCAGCAGCAGGCGATCGACCGGGTCCACCGGATCGGCCAGGACGAGCCGGTCACCGCGTGGCGCATCCTCGCGGCCGGCACCATCGACTCGAAGATCGCCGAGCTCATCGACGCCAAGCAGGGCCTCGCGGCACGTGCCCTCGACGGCAGCGACGTCGAGGTCGCGTCGGGCGACACCCTCCAGCGCGACGCTCTCGTCGAACTGCTGCGTCGGGCCCTCACCGACGACTGACAGTCAACACTCCCCCCTCCCCCTCATCGACAGTGCAGCAGTTCTCATCGACCGTGCAGCAGTTCTCATCGACCGTGCAGTCGTCCTGGTCGAGCGTGCAGTAGTCCTGATCGAGCGTGCAGTAGTCCCGATCGAGGGTGCAGTAGTCCTGGTCGAGCGTGCAGTCGTCCCGATCGACCGTGCAGTAGTCCCGATCGAGGGTGCAGTAGTCCCGATCGAGGGTGCAGTAGTCC
>NZ_JAKDLO010000109.1 GCF_030452765.1 Intrasporangium sp. | reverse complement strand
AGTGCACTACTCCCGATCGACAGTGCACTACTCCCGATCGACAGTGCAGCACTTCGGATCGACAGTGCAGCACTTCGGATCGACAGTGCACTACTCCACGACAGCCTGGGTAGTGGAGCATTCGCGGCACACCGGGTCAGATGAGCCCACGATCCTCCTGCGCCCAGAGCTCGAGTGCGTCGTGCCACTGCTCCGGGGTGAGCGTCCGCCGGAGTGCCCGCGCTACTTCGCGTAGGACGAGCTGGTCGGGATGCGCCGTGCGCGCGAACTCGGCAACCGCGGCGGCATCGAGGCCCAGCTGAGTCAGCAGGCGTGTCTCCGCCGCCGACAGTGGACTCAGGATGCTCAGGCGCTTACCCAGACCCCGCAGTTCGAGCAGCAGCGCCCGGTGCCGGACGTCTTCTGGCAGCGACTCCAAAGGCTCCAGGTGTGCGAGTGCCCGGACGGCGTCGGCGTTGCCCCTCTCTGCGGCGTCGAGGATCGCCAGAGCGAGCTCGCGCCGCTCGTCGTCGGTGATTCCCAACGTGACCATCGAGCGGACCCATCTCTCGAGCACCTCGGCGCCCAGTCGTTCCGTGGACCTGATCCTGCGCAACAAGTGGCCTCGAACTACGGCGCACTGCTGCTGGTCGGGTGTCCGGCGTGCGATCCTCTCCGTGATGCTGGCAACGGTGTAGTCACTCCACTCGGTCGCCACGGCATCGACCAACGAGTCGGTGATCCGTTGGTCCTGAGCCGGCGTGTGGCCCAGCTGGTCCATCAGGCTCAGGAGGCCTTCGTCCACATGGCCGCGATCGAGACTGTCCCCGATCAGCGACTCGAGTAGGTCCTGCTCCTCGGCGCGGGAGAGCAGGCCCGGAAGGGTCCTGGACCACAGCGCGTAGTTCATCCTGCTCCCGGTGCGTGCCCGCAGTGCGAGCATCGCCCGGGCGCTCGCCGCGCGAACATCCCGGGCGGGATCGAGCACCGTGAGGGCCCGCCACAGCGACTCGGCATCGTCGAGGTCGTCCGCGGCCGAGATGCGTTCCGTGAGCAGCTCGATCACCCGCTCACGGTGGGTATCGGACAGTCCCCACTCCGCGAGGTCGTAGCTGAGGCTCGCGACGTCCGAGCCGGTCCACCCGCCAGCGCGGGTCAGGAGCGCGTCCACGACCCGGATCCATCCCTGGTCTTCCAGACCCAGCCTGCCGAAGGCTCCGATGGTGAGTCGCAAGGTGATGTCGAACTGGTCCGCGTCGGCGACCAGACCAAGCAGCGGGTCGAGGACGGCGCTCAGGCTTGCCGCCGTCGGCTGCAGCTCGGCGATCATCTTGATGAACGCCAGCGACCACACCCGGTCACCTTGGTGCCGGTGCATCCGCTCGAGCAGGTCGTCGACAGCCTGCTGGCGCTGCCCATCGTTCGCGCCGATCTCGGGGAGAGTCTGGACCAGCCATCCGATGACGTCGTCCGGCGTGTCCGGCAGCCGCGCCAGCAGATGGTCCGCAGTGGCTCTCGCGTCCTGCTGTCGTGGGTCGAGGGCCCGCAGATGCCGGCTCCATCGCTGCATGTCCTGGCCGATCCCGGGTCGCTCGATGCGCATCACGACATCGCGGACTGCCGCATCCCGGTCTGCATCCGTGGCGGCCGTGGCCAGGCGAGCGATGAGCTGTCCGGCCATATCGGTGTCCGGCCAGGGGCCGAGCGCGCAGAGCCGGATCAGCACCGAGCCGCTCGGCCCATCGGGTAGGAGCAGCTCGGTGAGCTTCAGTTGTCTGGCCTGCTCGTAGCTGCCGCTGACCGTTCGGCGCAGCATCAGGTCGATGGCCCGTGCCCGCTGCTGGTCGTCACCGTGTCGGCCAAGGGCCCGCACCAGCCCCGGGAGGTCCGTGAAGTACTTGTCGTCGTCATCGTCTTGTCCGACGCGCTCGGTGAGCCGGTTCACCAACGCCTCGACGCATGCCGAGAACGCGTGCCCGCGGGCGCCGAGCCGTTCGAGCACCTCCACGAGGTCCAGCAGGTGGTAGTCAGTACCCCACCGCTCGGGGTCCGCTGCGATGTCGTCGACTCGGTCCTTGACGGCGGAGCAGACCGTGTCAGGTACCGGCGCCCCCCGCAGCATCTCCAGCACGAGCGCATCCTCTGAGTTCGGGTGCTCCTCCAGGCGTCTCTCGAGGGCCTCGAACGTCTCCGCGCGCTCGGTGTCGTCGGGCCCCAACGAGACCAGGAGCCCGGCCGCGTCCGCTTTCCAGGACGACGCCCAGACGGATGCGTCCGGTTTCCCGCGTTGGAGCAGCCGGGCCAGTGCGGTGACGAGACGGCACCGGGTGTCCTCGTCCAGCCCGGCGCCGGCGACCCATTCGGATAATGGACGTGGTGCGTCGGTGAAGTCTCCTTTCGCGAACTTACGGAGGTGCTCCGGTTGGGGAAGCGCCCCGGGCCATCCTGCCCGAGAGGCCACGAGCCCGTGGGCGACGCCGTTGATGAGCTGCTGGCTCGCCGGGGCGGCCCATTGGTCGGGAGAGGTCACCTCGGACAGGGCTCTCAGGAGGCCCTGGAGCTCACCGAACCCGTCCCGACGCGCCAGGTGGGACTGGTCCGGGCTTACGTCGCCCTCGCCGGTGACGAGGCGGGCCAGGAGCTCGTCCCGGCCCGGGTGCAGTGCCAGTACCGAGGGGATGACGGGGTGCCACTCCGGGTCGAACCAGAGGTGCGGTTCCAGTCGAGCAGCCGCCTTGGCCGGCTTCTTGGCGGCGAGATGCTCGGCCAGCAGGTGCTCCCGGATCGCCCGGTGCATGAAACGCCGCTGCCGCTCGCTCCGGTCGGGATGATGCGGCACTTCGGGAGCGACGTTGGAGACGGCCGCCGCGACACGCTGCTCCCGGTCGGCCCGGTCGGTCACGACATCAGGCCATGCGCCCAGGCCTGACAACGTGTCGTCGACCGCGCCGGTGGAGGCCAGCACCTGCAGGGCCTTGCGAACTGCCTGGGGGACCCCGTGGACGGTGTGCCGGTCCGGGTGCCATCCGCCTCCGACGAGACGGGTCACGACTCGCTCGAACAGGGCCGGACCGCTGCTCGGCAGCGCTGTGGTCGTTCCCGCAAGCAGGCAGTAGAGGGTACAGAGCAGCGGTGTCGTGCTGGCCTCGGCGAGCTCAGGACGCGCGTCGAGGAGGTCGATCAGGGCGCGAGCGCGGCCCGGGTCGTGTCCCAGCAGCGACTCGATGACGCCGTGAACGTCCTGCGGGTACTGCAATGGTTGCAGTTCGGCCAGGCGGCGCAACCTCCGTGTCGAGCCCTCCGGCTCTGGGGTCAGCTCGAGCTGCCGACGCCACGAAGCCTTGCGCGAGGTGAGGATCACGCGCACGTCGCCTGCTGCTCTGCTCCGCACCAGACGGTCGACAAGCTCGTCATCGGCGAGTCCCTCGGCTTCGTCGAGCCCGTCCAGCACGACCACGAAGCGCCCTCGACGCACCTTGAGCCCGGCACGCACGACATCAGTGAGGTCCCCACGGTCCAGGGGCGCGCGCACCGCATCCACCGTCGCGTCGACCAGGGTGTCCCACGCGCCACCTCGGGCGGCGAGATCTGCACACCGCACGAACAGCGGCAGCTCGATCTCCTCGGTGGGGAGGTTGTCGCGCAGCTGGTCCAGGCTCGCGAAGGCTGCCCGGATCGCACAACGGCGGGCATACCAGGACTTCCCACTCCCCGGCTCCCCCAACACCACGAGTCGATCACATGCGTCCGCCAGCTCGTCGACGCCCCACAGCTCTTCGGACCGCTCCCGACCCGAGCCACCTTGCTGCTCGGCGTATCCGGTGTCGATCCACGCCCGGGCCTGCGACCACCGTCCGACCGCCATCACGCCGGAGACCTGGCCGCCTTCGCGGTGGGTTCACGGCTCGCGGTCGAGTTCGCCGAGCACCGCGTTCAGGTATCCGGCCAACGATGCCGAATCGAGAGGGCGTACCTCGTGGCCCGCCGAGGCAAGCCGATCCGACAGCTCGTCGACGCTTTGCTCCACCCGCCCCACGGCCCCGAGCAGCGTGTGACCCACCGCGAGGATCTCGCGGTGGATCGACAGGTCGAGGCCGGGCGGCGGTTGCGTGATGAGGCGCTGGTAGAAGATGTGAGTCGCCATGGCACACACCGCGCGCCCCTGAGGTGACAGACCCTGCTGGGGCACCGGGTCCCGATCGAGTACCTCCCGGGCGACTGTCTCTGGGACGAGGCCCCAGGCGGCGATCTCGTCCAGGGATGCGCCCCGCTGGCTGAGCACGTCGGCGGCGGCCTTCATTCCGAGCTCGATGTCGGCCTGGCCGTACGACGGGCCTTGCTGACGTGCCCAGGTCACGACGGCAGCGGCATACTCCTTCTGCCTCTTTCGGTCCCGCCGCCAGTCCTCGAGCTGTGCCTTCTCCTTGGCGAGGGCAGCATCGGCGAGCCCGACCACAACTGCGGAGCCGGGTATCAGAGCCTGCACGCCCGCGGCGGCGACCTTCGCCCCGAGCTCGACCCAGTTCCGTTCAGGCACGGCTCGGCCGCTGCCTTCGTCGCAACCTGACTGAGACCACGGCTCGTCCCCTCTCGCAGAGTGGCCGGCTCGCTGACCTTCGCGCCGGGGCCGCAAGGATCGCGACCGGATCCGCCTGGCGTTCTGTGACACCGGCTCTGTGAAACCGCCGTTCGAGCCTACACGGGGAGGTCGTGGAAAGTCGGATCGATCGGGGCGGACGGCGGGACGGCGGCACGACCCGCCCCGACACCGAGCGGCATACCAGCGGCACCTGCCATTCCCCGACCGAGTGCAAGCAGATCAGATCGTCGCGGCCGCGGCGCGGCCGGCGGTCCGGCCACCGAACAGGCAGCCACCGAGGAAGGTCCCCTCGAGCGAGTTGTACCCGTGCATCCCGCCGCCGCCGAAGCCGGCCACCTCGCCGGCCGCGAACAGGCCCGGGACCGGGTGCCCGTCAGCGCCGAGCACCCGCGCGGACAGGTCGGTCTCGAGGCCGCCGAGCGTCTTGCGGGTCAGGATGTGCAGCCGCACCGCGATGAGCGGCCCGGCGGCCGGATCGAGGATCCGATGCGGCGCCGCGACCCGGATCAGCTTGTCGCCGCGGAAGTTCCGGGTCTCGCGCAGCGCGGTGACCTGGGCGTCCTTGCCGAACGGGTTGTCCAGCTGTCGGTCGCGCTCCTCGAGCACCCGGCGCACGTCGGCCTCGTCGAGCAGCGGCTCGTCGGTGAGCAGGTTCATCCGGTGGACGAGCTCGTGCAGGGTCTCGGCGATCACGAAGTCGACGCCGTGTCGCTTGAACGCCTCGACCGGCGCCGGTGCCCCGGGCCGGACGCGCCCCAGCACCGCGCGGACGTCGCGACCGGTCAGGTCCGGGTTCTGCTCCGAGCCGGAGAGGGCGAACTCCTTCTCGATGATCCGCTGGGTCAGGACGAACCACGAGTGGTCGTACCCGGTCTGGCGCAGGTGCCGCAGCGTCCCCAGCGTGTCAAAACCCGGGAAGCACGGCGGGGGCAGCCGACGCCCGCGCGCGTCGAGCCAGATCGAGGACGGCCCGGGCAGGATCCGGATGCCGTGGCCGTCCCATACGGGGTCCCAGTTGACGATCCCCTCGGTGTAGTGCCACATCCGGTCGGGGTTGATGACCCTCCCACCGGCCGCCGCCGTGATGCCGAGCATCCGCCCGTCGACGTGCGCCGGGACGCCGGAGACCATGTGCTCGGGCGGGCTGCCCAGTCGCTGTGGCCAGTTCGCGCGGACCAGGTCATGGTTGCCGCCGATCCCACCCGAGGTGACGACGACAGCCTGTGCCGTGATCTCGAACTCGCCGACGACCTCCCGGTTGCTCGCGTGCCCCCGCTCCGCGTCGTCGGGCGCCAGGACGCTCCCGCGCACCCCCGTCATCGTGCCGTCACTGACGACCAGCTCGTCCACGCGGTGCCGGAACATCAGCCGCACTCGTCCGGCCAGCGCCGCCTCACGCACCCGACGCTCGAACGGCTCGAGCAGGCCGGGCCCGGTGCCCCACGTGATGTGGAATCGGGGCACCGAGTTGCCATGCCCACCGGCCCTCCCGTCTCCGCGCTCCGCCCACCCCACGACGGGGAAGAACCGGTGTCCCATGCCGTGCAGCCACGCGCGCTTCTCGCCGGCGGCGAAGTCGAGGTAGGCCCCCGCCCACCGCCTGGGCCAGTAGTCCTCGGCCCGGTCGAACTGCGCACTGCCCATCCAGTCCTGCGTCGCCAGCTCGAGCGAGTCACGGATGCCCATGCGGCGCTGTTCGGGGCTGTCGACGAGGAACAGCCCGCCGAAGCTCCAGAACGCCTGCCCGCCGAGGGACTGCTCGCCCTCCTGGTCGAGAAGCACGACCCGCTTGCCCGCGTCGGCGAGCTCCGCGGCGGCCACGAGACCGGCGAGGCCGGCCCCCACGACGACGACGTCGGTCTGCATGCGTGTCCTTACGTCCGTGGTGCGTTCCCTGCCTGCAGTATGCCGCCCACCTCCTCCCGACCGAGCCGTCTCGGCTAGCGCCGGATTGGGAGGATATGCAAGCAGGGCAGAGCAATCCCGACCTCCAGACGCGCCGCCGGCCACGCTCGGTAACGATTGAACAGGGCGCTCACTTCGGCTCGCCGGGCCGTCAGCCCTCCGATAGTCTGCCCTCATTCTCAGCCGGTTCGACCTGCTGAACTCCCGGACTGAGAGCCCGATCCAACCCGCCGGGAGGCACTCCATGGGTCTCGTGAAGATCGCCGACTTCGACCCTGTCCAGTCGCTGCAGTCCACCGCCGAGGTGACGGTGGGCGTCGAGCTTCCCGAGGGGGTCGACGCCATCGCCGTCCCGATCCGGGCGGGCTCGCCAGCCCCTGACTCGCTCGGCCTCGACGCCGACGCGCTCGCTGCGGCGGGCTTCGCCGGCAAGCGCGGGCAGACGCTCGTCGTGCCCGGCTCGGGCGGTCCCGTGCAGGTCGCCGTCGGGCTCGGCAGTCCTGAGACGGTCGACGCGACCCTGGTCCGTGACGCCGCGGCGAGCTTCGCCCGCGCGGTGCCGCAGCACACCGCCCTGGCCATGAACATTCCCGCCGGTCTCGCGATCGGCGCCGACGAGTTCGCCCAGGCTGCCGTCGAGGGGGCGCTGCTGGCCCGGTGGACCTTCTACCTCGGGGTTGCGCAGCAGCGCGGCGGCCTGGTGTCGCTGGCCCTCGTGGCATCCGATGCCGACCTGGACCGGGCCGGCGAGGGTGCCCGCCGCGGGAGGGTGCTCGCTCGGGCCGCCGCCCTGGCCCGCGACCTGGCGAACAGTCCCGCGGCCACGCTCACCGCGACCAGGATCGGCGAGATCGCCGAGCAGCTCGGCGCCGAGACCGGCCTGCAGGTCGAGGTGTTCGACAAGGACCAGCTCGTGCAGATGCAGTGTGGGGGCCTGCTCGGGGTCAACAGCGGCAGTGTCGAGCCGCCCCGGATGATCCGGCTGCGCTACGAGCCGGACGAGCCGACCGGCCGTCTCGCTCTGGTCGGCAAGGGCATCATGTACGACGCGGGTGGGATCAGCCTCAAGCCGAGCGACGAGTCGCACTCGCAGATGAAGAACGACATGACGGGTGCCGGCGCGGTGCTCGCGGCGATGACCGCCCTGCGTGACCTCGGCTGCCGCACCGCGGTCGTCGGCTACCTCATGTGCACCGACAACATGCCCTCGGGTTCCGCGCTGCGGCTCGGCGACGTGCTGAAGATGCGCAACGGCAAGACCGTCGAGGTGCTCAACACCGACGCCGAGGGTCGCCTCGTCATGGCGGACGCGCTCGTGCTGGCCACCGAGGAGCCGATCGACGCGGTGGTGAACATCGCCACGCTCACCGGCCAGTGCCTGCGCACCCTCGGCACGGAGGTGGCCGGTGTCATGGGCAACAACCCCGGCGTCGTGGCCCAGGCCGTGGCGGCCGGGGCCACGGTGGACGAGCCGCTCTGGGAGCTGCCGCTGCTGCGCTCCTACCGCACCCAGCTGGCCTCGACGGTGGCCGACATGACGAATATGGGTGGCCCCAACGCCGGCTCGATCACGGCGGCGCTGTTCCTCGAGGAGTTCGTCGACGGGCACCCGTGGGCCCACCTCGACATCGCCGGCACCGCCCAGGCTGCGGCCGATCGGACGTGGCGCAACAAGGGCGCGACCGGGACGGGGGCGCGCACCCTGATCGAGCTGGCCCTGCGGTTCAGCAAGCCCGCGGCCGACACCGCCACTCCCGACGGGGCGATCCGGTCATGAGCGAGCCGGCCGACGTCGACGCGGCCGGTACCGGCGCCGGCGCTGCCACCGATGTCGCGGACGAGGGCAAGGGCGGTCTGCTCGGCTGGATCGAGCGGGTCGGCAACAAGGTGCCGCACCCGGCGCTGATCTTCCTCGGGCTGATCCTGCTCGTCATCATCGCCTCGCACATCCTCTACATGACCGGTGCGAGCGTCACCACGCAGGTCGCCGTGCCCGACGACATCACGATCCAGCCGGACTACGAGCAGGGCTCGATGTACCCCGGGCAGAGCCCGTACTACCCGGACCCGATACCCGACTACCATGTCGAGACCGAGACGATCCCGGCCCAGAGCCTGTTGACCGGTGACGGGATCCGGTTCATCTTCACCACGGCGGTGCAGAACTTCAACGACTTCGGCGTCGTCGCCGTCATCCTCGTGGCCATGATCGGTGTCGGGGTGGCCGAGGAGGCCGGCCTGATCGCCGCGCTCATCCGCAAGATGGTCCAGGTCGCCCCGAAGGGTGCGATCACGTTCATCATCGTCCTGCTCGGCGGCATCTCCTCGGTGGCCTCCGACGCCGGCTATCTCGTGCTCGTCCCGCTCGGTGCGGCAGCCTTCGTCTCCTTGGGCCGCCATCCGATCGTCGGGGTCGCGGCCGCCTATGCCGGTGTCAGCGCGTCGTTCTTCGTCAACATCCTCATCACCCCGGCCGACGGGATCATCACCGAGGTCACGAACGAGACCTTGGCGGGCGTGGCCCCCGGGGTCAACCTCAACGTCACGCACAACCTCTGGTTCTCGATCGGGTCGACGTTCTTCACAGCGATCGTCATGACGATCCTCACGGAGCGGTACATCGAGCCGCGGATGGGCAAATGGAACCCGGCCGACCGGGACCCGGAGGCCCCGGCCGACCACGTGCCCGACGCGAGCGAGCTGAGCCACGAGGCCAGGGGCCTGCGCCTGTCGGTCATCTACATGCTCGTCGTCGCCGTCGTCATCGGCCTGCTGACCTTCCTGCCGGGCGCGCCGCTGCGCAACCCGGAGACCGGCGAGATCTTCGGGTCCTCCCCGTTCATGAGCAGCCTGCTGTTCATCATCTCGATGCTCTTCCTCGCCGCCGGCCTCGGCTACGGCAAGGGAGCCGGCACCCTGCAGGGCAGCACCGCGGTGATCAACGCGATCGTCAAGACCTTCAGCGGGCTCGGCGGGCTGATCTTCCTCATGCTGCTCATCGCCCAGTTCATCGCGTACTTCAACTACTCGAACATCTCGCGCCTGGCCGCGACCGGGCTGGCCGACTTGCTCGGCGACCTCGGCATCGGGGCCTTGCCCCTGCTGCTCGGGTTCATCGTGCTGACCTTCGTGATCGACATCATCATGCCGGGAGTCATCCCGAAGTGGGCGATCATGGCGCCGATCTTCGTCCCACTCTTCTACAACCTCGGCATCGCCCCGCAGACGGTGATCGCCGCCTACCGGGTCGGGGACGGGCCGGCGAACGTCATCACACCGCTGATGGTCTACCTGCCGTTCATCATCCTGGTCTGCCAGCGGTACCGGCGCGACTCCGGTATGGGGACGGTCGTCGCGGTGATGCTGCCCTACACCGTCGTCGTGTTCGTGACGTGGGTCGTCTTCTTCGTCGTCTGGTACCTGATCGCGATCCCGCTCGGCCCGGGCGCGCCGGTCCATCTGTAGCCGGCGCGCCGCGTCGGCGGTGCTGGTGGTGATGCAACCAGTACCGAGCCGCGGGCAGCTCGCCCGGGAGGGGTCTTCGTGGACGACGCGTCGGTCGGCCTGCTCGTGCGTCATCCTCATCGCGTCGCTGTTCATCGTCAGCGAGGGCATCGACTCGGCGGGAGTGACGACGTGGGTCGGCCAGTGGGTCATCGCCCACGCCGGCCAGACCCGGAGCCGACTGATCGTCGCGATCGGCCTGATCGCAGCGGTGCTCAGCGCCACGATCACGCTCAACGGGTCGGTCGCGGCGCTCCTGCCGCTCGTGGTGATGCTCGCCGTGCGGATCGGCGAGCCGCCGAGCCGGATGCTCATGCCGCTGTCGTTCATCGGCGGCGCCGGCGCGCTGTTGATGCTGCCCGGCAGCCCGGTCAACATCATCGTGTCCGACGCAGCGGCCGACGCAGGAGAGGGACAGTTCGCGTTCTTCGAGCCCCGCCTCCCCTCTCGTCGGCATCGGGTTGCAGGCCCTGGACCTCTCGCCCTATCCCGGCCTCCTCTCACGGCGCCCAGGCGCCCGGGAGCGTGAGCCATCTGGGGCGGCCCCTCGCCGCGAACGACATCCTCGTCGCGTCCGGCGACCGCACGGAGATCAGCCAGTGACCCGGGCGGGCGGGTTGCTGATCCTGTCGGTGCAGCGGGGCGGCTCGCACCTGACTCGTCCTCGCACCGAGATCCAGCCCGGTGACGCGTTGCTGCTGCACGGCACGTGGGACGCCCTGGAGCATCTCGACGAGGACCGTGACGGCCGCGCCGCTGAGCCCGATCTCGACGCCGGGGAACATGATGATCGTGGCCCCGGGCGGCTACCGCTTCGGCGACTACTGGAAGCTCGGCCTGCCCGTCATGGCCTGGTGGCTGGCCTGTGCCGTCCAGATCATCCCGATCTTCTGGCGCTTCCACCCCCGATCGGGACTCCTGCCTGCGCCAACGCGCGGAGCGACGGGGGACCGGCCCTGTTGTGAGGGTCGCCGCTGATACCCAGAACGGGGACGCTGGGTGAGGAATGCCGCGACGACTCATGCTTCGAGGACGGCTGGGTATGGCCATGGCCATGGGCATCAAGAGGAACGATCGCGGCGAAGGTGTCGTGCCGCCCGCCCCATCCTGTCGGTCGCCGCACGGCGGACCGGCTCATCACCACGGCGCGCCACATGGTGAGCCGAGAAGGAGGAAGTCTCATGTCTGAGACGGTTGCCGACCAGATGCTGTCCCGCCTGCGGGAGTGGGGAGTCGATCGGGTCTTCGGATTCCCAGGCGACGGTATCAACGGCCTGCTCGCCGCATGGGGTCGTGCCGACGACGATCCGGTCTTCATCCAGGCCCGGCACGAGGAGATGGCCGCCTTCGAGGCGGTCGGCTACGCGAAGTTCTCCGGGAAGGTGGGAATCTGCACGGCGACATCGGGGCCGGGTGCGGTCCACCTGCTCAACGGCCTGTATGACGCGAAGCTCGACCACGTGCCCGTCGTGGCCATCGTGGGCCAGACCGCGCGCTCCGCGATGGGCGGCTCCTACCAGCAGGAGGTCGACCTCCAGACGCTCTACAAGGACGTCGCCGGCGCGTATGTCGTCACGGTGACCGTCCCGGAGCAGCTGCCGAACGTCATCGACCGGGCGATCCGGGTGGCCCAGTCCGAGCGGTGCCCGACGGCGGTCATCGTGCACAGCGACGTCTTCGAGCTCGAGTACACGGCGCCATCCCACGCGTTCAAGATGGTGCCCTCGTCGATCGGGACCCAGTGGCCCGAGGTGCTGCCCGACGACAGCGCCATACAGCGTGCTGCGGCGATCCTCAACGAGGGCGAGAGGGTCGCGATCCTCGCCGGACAGGGCTCGCGTGGCGCCCGCAGCGTCCTGCTCGAGGTCGCCGAACGGCTGGGGGCCGGGATCGCCAAGCCGCTCCTGGGTAAGGACGCCGTCCCAGACACCGTGCCCTTCGTCACCGGCTCGATCGGACTGCTGGGCACCCGTCCCAGCTATGAGCTGATGATGGACTGCGACACGCTCCTCATCGTCGGGTCGAACTTCCCGTACAGCCAGTTCCTGCCGGAGTTCGGCCAGGCCAGGGCGATCCAGATCGACATCGACGGGAGCTTCATCGGGATGCGATACCCGACGGAGCTGAACATCGTCGCCGACGCTGAGTCCGCCCTGCGTGCCCTGCTGCCGAACCTGCAGGAGAAGACCGACCGGTCGTGGCGGCAGACGATCGAGGACAACGTCGCCCGCTGGTGGGAGACCATGGAGATGGAGGCGATGGTCGAGGCCGACCCGGTCAACCCGATGCGGCTCTTCCACGAGCTGTCGACCCGGCTGCCCGACAACGCGATCATCAGCGCCGACTCAGGCAGTGCGGCGAACTGGTACGCGCGCCAGCTGCGCTTCACCGACGGAGTCCGGGGGAGTCTCTCGGGGACCTTGGCGACCATGGGGCCGGGTGTGCCCTACGGCATCGGGGCCAAGTTCGCCCACCCCGACCGACCCGCAATCGTCTTCGCCGGCGACGGTGCGATGCAGATGAACGGCATGGCCGAGCTCATCACGGTCAAGCACTACTGGCAACAGTGGTCCGACCCGCGGCTCATCGTCGCCGTGCTGCACAACAACGACCTCAACCAGGTCACGTGGGAGATGCGCGCGATGAACGGTGCTCCGCAGTTCCTGCCGTCCCAGCACCTGCCCGATGTCGACTACGCGGCCTTCGCCGCTAGCCTCGGCCTGGCAGCGACGACGATCACCGACCCCGGCCAGCTCGGCACTGCCTGGGATGCGGCGCTCGCCGCGGACCGCCCCACGGTCCTCGACGTGCACACTGACCCGAGCGTGCCGCCCATCCCACCGCACGCGACCTTCGAACAGGCCAAGGACATGCTCGAGGCGCTGATCAAGGGTGATGTCGACCGGTGGAGCATCATCAAGGAGGGCATCGCGACGAAGGCGCAGGAGTTCCTGCCGCACCGGGGCTCCTGATGCCCCATCGAAGCGACACTTCGCCGGGTCGAGCGGACACTTCACCGGATCGAAGGGACACGTCGCTCGATGGAGAGCACAGTCCCGCCGTCGTTGCCGCGACGAGCGCCCGGATCGAACATCTCACGTGCCGGGTCCTGACGATCCCGACCGACGCGCCGGAGGCCGACGGGACCATCGCGTGGGACTCCACGACGATGGTCCTCGTGGCCGCTCGCTCCGGCGAGAAGACGGGCATCGGCTGGACGTACGGTCCGTCCGCGTGTGCCGCGATCATCAGGGGCCTCTACGCACCGCTTGTGGTGGGCTCGGATGCCATGTCAGTCCCGCGCACCTGGGGACGGCTGGTCAAGGCGAGCCGCAACGACACCCGTCCCGGCGTCGTCGGCTACGCGCTGAGCGCCGTCGACACGGCCCTGTGGGACCTCAAGGCCCGGCTGCTCGGGGTCTCCCTCGCCGACCTCTTCGGTCGGGTGCGCGACGACGTGCCGGTCTACGGCAGCGGCGGCTTCACGACCTACGATGACGCCCGCACCGCCGAGCAGCTGGCCCACTGGGCCATCGAGCAGCGGATCCCTCGCGTCAAGATCAAGATCGGGGAGTCGTGGGGTAATCGGATGGAGCGTGACGTACACCGCATCCAGTTGGCCCGCAAGGTGATCGGCGAGGACACCCAGTTGTTCGTCGACGCCAACGGCGGGTATACGGCCAAGCAGGCGATCCGTCTCATGAGGGATGTCCGCGATGCCCGCGTGACCTGGTTCGAGGAGCCGGTCTCCTCGGACGACCTCCACGGTCTGGCCCTGGTCCGCGGCATGGTCGAGGCCGACGTGGCCGCAGGGGAGTACGGCAGCGACGTCGGCTACTTCGAGCGAATGTGCGCTGCCGGCGCGGTCGACTGCCTCCAGGTCGACGCGACCCGAGCCGGTGGCTACACCGCGTGGCTCCAGGCAATCGGAGTCGCGGCTGGGCACGGGCTGCAGGTATCGGGACACTGTGCCCCAAACGTGCATGCGCCCGTTGCGGCCGCCACGGCGAACCTGCGGCATCTCGAGTGGTTCCACGATCACGTGCGGATCGAGGCGATGCTCTTCGAGGGCGCCCTCGACCCCACGGGCGGTGCGATCACACCGGATCCATTGCGTCCCGGCAACGGACTGACGCTCCGTGAGGACGTCGCCGCCCACTACGACGCGGAAGGGGCCTGAGCCACAGCAGAACCAGAGCTACCTACCCCACGGCGGTCAAGATCGCCATCCTCGTGGATTCGGGTCAGACAGACCAGTGACCAGCCATGTCAGTCGAGACGATGGTTGGCGACCATGACGTCGTCGGGGTCGTAGGCCGCCCGTACCGCCCGGAGCAGGTCGAGCCGGTCCTCGTCGAAGGCGGTGCCGGCAGGCACGCGTGACTCGGCGAAGCCGAGGTAGTTCTGCCTGGTCGACCACGGGCGCAGCGCATCGACGAGCCCATGAGTCGCGGCGTGGCTCGCGGCTGTCCGCTCCGGGGTTGCGGCGACGCCCACCGACATGAAGGCGTAGTGGCCCTCGAGATGGCTGAGGGCCCCACCGTCGATCGCCGGGCGGCCGACGGCGCCACCGAGCTGTCGCAGCTCGGCCGTGATGAGCCCACTATGCGGACCCACCCCCGCACGCTCGACGAACGCATCGATGCCGGCCCGGCCAAGCTGACCGAGGACGGCCGAGCTGCCCACCGAAGGCGTCGGGCCCACCGGGTCCATGTGCAGGCGGGCCAGGGCCGGTGCCGGCAGGCGCCCGAAGGTGTCGATCTCGGGCCGGAGCGCGCGAAGGGCACGCAGGATCTCGCTGCCGCGCTCGTCGCTGCCCAGGACCGCGCCGTCGATGACGACAAGGGATCGACCCCGCAGCGGCTCCGGGATCTGCGGCAGCGGCGGCACGTTGAGGATCCGGAACGAGGTCGTGACCTCATCCGGGGCCTGCGCCGCCCACTCCTCGTAGCGCTCGAGCACCTCGATAGCCCGTGCTACGTCCCAGACGAGCCACCCGGCATACGTGCTGTCGATGGGGTGCAGCCGGAACTCGAGAGCGGTGACGACCCCGAAGTTCCCACCGGCGCCGCGCAGTGCCCAGAAGAGGTCCGAGTTCTCGTGCTGGTCGGCTCGGATCAGGTCGCCGTCAGTCGTGACCATGACGACCGCGGTGAGGCTGTTCGCCTGCATCCCGAGCTGGCGCGCGTACCACCCGAGCCCCCCGCCCAGCGAGTAGCCGGCGACACCGACATCGGGCGAGCTGCCGTGCAGTGCCGCGAGTCCGTGGGCACCCGCCGCGGCGACGACCGGTGCCCAGATGGAGCCGCCCCCGACTCGGGCAACCCGTCGCTCGGGGTCGATCGAGACCCCGTCGAGGGCGCCGGTGCGCACGATCATGACGTCGCTGAGGTCCTGCGCGGCCAACGGCCCGGCGTTGTGGCCGGTCGACTGGGCGGCGACCCGCAGGCCTGCGCGCCGAGCGGAGCGAACGGCTGCGGCGACATCGCGAGTGGTTCTCGGCTCGGCGACGGCGGCGGGACGCTGGTCCACTGCGAGGTTCCACGACGTACGGGCACTGTCGAACCCGGGGTCGCCGGGCAGGTGGACGACTCCGCTCCCGGCGATCAGGGTGATGACCCGGCGGGCGCTGGTGTCGACCGACATGGCGGACCTCCTCGGGGTTGCCTGTCTGGCTGACAGTGACCCGGCTGGGCCACCGTGATACATCGCCCCGAGCCCAGCCCGGATGCCGCTCACCCACGCCCCGCTGCCCGCCGCGCTCCTGCCCGCCTGGCCAGTCCGCCGCCACGTGGGGTGGGCGCCAACGCCCCGTCGGGCGGGCTGTGCCGGGACTCAGGTGGTCGGAGGAACCGCGACGATGGCGAGCACGTTGATCGCGGCGATCGCCATT
>NZ_JAKDLO010000108.1 GCF_030452765.1 Intrasporangium sp. | reverse complement strand
CGGCGCGTAGGCTCCCGGTGCATGTCGTCCCGTCCCACGCTCGACCATCTCGTCGTCGCGGCGGCCGACCTCGAGGCGGGCCGGGTCTGGCTGGAGCGGAAGCTCGGCTGCCCGCTCGAGCCCGGTGGGCGGCATACCGACTACGGCACGCACAACCTGCTGCTGTCGCTGGGGCCGAGCGCGTACCTCGAGCTCATCGCGCCCGAGGCCGCCACGACACCTGCGCGACCCCGCTGGTTCGAGCTCGACACCCCGGCGATGCGGGCGCGGCTCGCGGGCAGGCCCGCCCTCGTCCACTGGGTCGTGCGGGTCGGGTCGCTGGCGGGCGTGGCCGACGTGCGAGAGCTGTCCCGCGGGGCGAGCCGGTGGGCGTTGACGGTGCCGGACGACGGGTCGCTGCCGCTCGGTGGCGCCGCGCCCTCACTCATCGAGTGGCACTCGCCGCTGCCCGCGGCGAGCCTGCCCGACCGCGGGATCCGCCTCGCCGAGCTCGTGCTCAGCACGCCCGAGGCCGCCGCGCTGCAGCGGCGGCTGGCGGGGGTCGAGGCGCCCTGGCGGGTCCGGCACGGGGACACCGGGTTGCGCGCCCGGCTCACGACCCCGGCGGGCGGGACCGAGATCGTGGGCTGAGGCGCTGGGCACCCGCTCGTATGCCGTTCAGCTCGCCGCGTCTCCGCAGGGCACCTTCCTGCCGGGGGCCGACCGCTCAGCTCCCGTCAGGATCGGCGGGGGCCTCTGGCATGGCCGACGCGATCCGCTCGTGATGGTGGATCACCTCGGCGATCACGAAGCCCAGGAACTTCTCGGCGAACACCGGGTCGAGGCCGGCGTCGTGAGCGAGCGCCCGGAGCCGGTCGATCTGGCGTTCCTCCCGCGCCGGGTCGGCCGGCGGCAGGTTCTCCCGGGCCTTGAGGACGCCGACCTGCTGGGTGCAGCGGAACCGCTCGGCGAGCATGTGGACGATGGCCGCGTCGATGTTGTCGATGCTGCGGCGCAGGTCGGCCAGCTCGGCGGGGACCTCGGGTTGCGTCACGGGGTCAGGGTAGGTGGTTCACCGCTCGACGAAGCCCGCGATTCCGTCCCTCGGACCGCTCCACCGGGTCGTCACCGCTTGGACCCGGCCGGGTCGTCCGGTGGTCGTCGGCTGCTCGGCCAGGAGTGCCTCGAGCCGCTCGACGGCGGCGCGGTCCCCTTGGGCGACGACCTCTACGCGACCGTCGGTGAGGTTGCGCGCATGTCCGGCGAGGCCGAGCTCGAGAGCCTGCGCCCGGGTCCACCAGCGGAAACCGACCCCCTGCACCTGGCCCCGGACGAAGATCGTGGCCCGCACCATGGCACCGACAATAGGGCGCCCCCGCAGGTCGGACCCGCGTGGCTCCACCTGGATGTCCCCACGCGTCCCTATGCTCGCTGACAGCATCACCGGCACCACCGGCCAGGACCACCGAAGGGAGCGACGTGACGACGTCGACCGGAGTCCGCGTGGGCAGTACGGGTCGCCCGGTCGAGGCCACGACGCCGCCGTCGGGGTCGGCGCGCGGTGCTGCCGACCGAGGCCGGTCCCGGCGGATCCCGGGGCTCGACGGGCTGCGTGCAGTCGCGATCCTCGCCGTGCTCGCCTATCACCTGAACGCCTCCTGGCTGCCCGGCGGGTTCCTGGGGGTCGACGTCTTCTTCGTCGTGTCGGGCTTCCTGATCACCACGCTGCTGGTGCGCGAGCGACAGTCGACCGGGCGGATCGCCTTCGGCTCGTTCTGGCTCCGGCGGGCCAGGCGGCTGGTGCCTGCGCTCGTGCTGACAGTGGCGGTCAGCGTGCTCATCGCCCGGGTCGTCTCCTCCGACCTGCTCGTCCAGGCCGGTCGCCAGGTGTTCGGTGCCGTCACCTTCTCGACGAACTGGGTCGAGATCTCGGCCGGGTCGAGCTACTTCGACGCCACTGCTCCCCAGCTGTTCATGAACTTCTGGTCGCTCGCGGTCGAGGAGCAGTTCTACCTCGTGTGGCCGCTGGTGACGCTGCTGCTCGTGCGGCTCGCTCGCCCGCAGATGCGGGCCATGACTGCGTTGGCCATCGCCGCCGTCTCGACGGCGGCGATGGCCCTGCTGTTCACGCCAGGCGGTGACGGCACCCGCGTCTACTACGGCACCGACACGCACGTCATGGGCCTCATGCTCGGAGCGTCCCTCGCCTTCGCCTGGACCAGTCCCGCGCTCGCACTGCGGGTGCGGCCCTCCGCCTGGGGTGCTGCATCGCCCTTCGCGGTACCGGTCGCCGCGGTCGCTCTGGTCACCCTCCTGTTCGTGCTCGACGAGGAGCGCGTCGCGACCTTCCGGGGCGGGATCGCCCTGGCATCGGTCGCGACCGCGGTCCTCGTCGCGGGGCTGCTCGACCGCACCGGGTCGCGGGTGGCCTGGTGGCAGCGGCTCGCAGACCACCGGGTCCTGACGTGGATCGGGGTCAGGTCCTATGCGATCTACCTCTGGCACTGGCCCGTCATCCTCCTGGTCGCCGGAGACCTCCCGAGCGTCCCGGGGACATCCGAGCATCTGCTGACCCGGGCGTGGTGCGTGCTCGTCACGGTCGCGCTCGCCGACCTGACGCACCGGTTCGTCGAGACGCCCTTCCGGCGGCTCGGTTTCGCGGGCGTCGGGCGCCTCGTGGTCGACCGGACCGTGAGCTGGTCCGTCGGGGCCCGCCGGGCCGTCGTCGCGACCGCGACGGTGACCGGGCTGGTGATGGCGCTCGTCGTCATCACGGCTCCCGCCCAGTCCGAGACGGCCCGGATGCTCGAGGCAAACGCGGCCCTGGCCGCGGGAGACAGCCCGCCACCTGCGCCGTCTCGCACCGCCGTCGTGGGCACGAGCGCGTCCGACCCCGGCGCGAGCAACACCGGCCCCGCGAGCGTGGGCTCGAAGGCAGGGACCCCACCGGGGGCGGCAGCCGGCATGTGGGCGATGCCGGCTGGTCGCGAGATCGACGGCTACGGCGACTCGATGATGGTCGGCAGCGTGCACGCCCTGGACTACTACTTCCCGGGCATCCGGATGGACGCGAAGTCCAACCGGCGCTGGTCCGACGGCCTTGCCGCCGTCAAGGCGCGGGGCTCGGACAACCGACGCGCCGTCGTGCTCGCCTTCGGCACCAACGCGGGCGTGCAGGTCGATGACGCCGAGGCAGTCATCTCGGCGCTCGGGCCCAGGCGGATGATCGTGCTGGTCAACTTCATGGGTCCGTTCAGCCGGATCGCCGACGACAACGCCAAGCTGGCCGCGCTCGACACGGAGCACGACAACGTCGTCGTCGCCGACTGGGCCGGCGCCGTGCGCAACCACCCGGAGCAGTTGCAGTCCGACCGGATCCACCCGAGCCTCAAGGGCTCCCACCTGTTCGCAAAGGTGGTCCGCCAGGCCTTCGCCGACCTCTCGGAGCAGCACACGGGTACCAAGGTCGCCCTCAAGGACCTCCCGATGCCGTGACTGCACAGCAAGGACTCGGATCCGCATCTGCGTCGCCTTGACGCATCAGCGTCGCCTTGACGCACCTGCGTCGCCTCCAGGCGACGCAGGTGGGTCAATGCGGCGCTTGTCATCCGACGCGTGCTCACTCGGCGAGCCAGGCGGCATACGCGTCGAATGTGTACGGCCGCCCCAAGAAGTCGGCCACGAGGTCGGCGGCGTCGCGACGGCCACCCTGGGCGAGCACCCTGTCGCGATACCGCCGCGCCACCTCCGGATCGAACAGGTCCGTGCGGTCGAACGCCGAGAAGAGGTCCTTGGCGATGACGAGCGACCACATGTACGTGTAGTACGCCGAGCCGTACCCGTCGAGGTGCCCGAAGGCGCACTGCATGTGGGTGTCCTCGATGTAGGGGAAGACCGAGTAGCGCGCCATGAGCTCGCGCAGGCGGGCGGTGAGGTTGGGCGTCTGGTGGATGTGGACGTCGTAGGACAGCGCGGCGTAGAACATCTGGGTCCGGGCGTCGTAGCCCTTGCCGAAGTCCTGCGCCTCACGCATGGCCGCGACGAGATCGGCGGGGATGGTCTCGCCCGCCGCGTCATGGGCGAAGGCCGCGAGCACGGCGGCATCCCAGGCCCACTCCTCGAGCATCTGGCTCGGAGCCTCGACGAAGTCCCACTCGGTCGCCACCCCGGAGAAGCGGACCCACTCCTGCTCACCGCCGAGGACATGGTGGACGAGGTGCCCGAACTCGTGGAAGAGCGTGACGACCTCGTCGTGCTCCATCAGGCCCCGGGCGAAGTTGCAGACGAGCACCCCTTCCGGCAGCTGCACCCCCCGTACCCCGCGGACGAGGTCGAACTGGGCGGCGTGTTTGTACTTGCCGTCCCGCGGGTGCAGGTCGAGGTGGATCCGGCCGATCCGCTCACCGTCCCTGGTGACGTCGTAGGTCGCGACGTCCTCGTGCCAGGTCCGCGCCTCCGCCCGGGCAACCGCCTGCCACTCGAGCCCGAAGAGCCGGCCGGTGACGTCGAGCAGCCCCTGCCGGACTGCCTCGAAGGGGAAGTACGTCCGCACGAGCTGCGCGTCGACCGCGTGCTGTTCCTTGCGCACGAGCTCGGCGTAGTACGTCACATCGGCCGTGTCGATGTCCGTCGCGTCCGGACGGTCCTGCCGTAGCCGCTCGAGCAGCACCGCCTTGTCCCGCTCGGCCCGCTCCCCCGACAGGGCGGTGATCCGGTCGATGAACTGCTCGATCGCGCCGCCGGTCCTGATCATCTTGACCTCGGCGTCGTAGTCCGCCCACGTTGCGTAGCCGAGCAGCGCGGCGTGCTCGCGCCGCACCGCGAAGAGCTGCTGGAGCACCGCGTCGTTCGCCGGCCAGGCGATCGTGAGGAACCGTGTGACGAGCTCGCGCCGGGCCGCCGCGTCGTGGGCGAAGGTGCGGAACGGGATGACGTCGGGGTAGTCGGTTGTCACCGTCACCAGCCCGTCGTCGCCCACCGGATGTGCCTCGATCCAGTCCTGTGGCATGCCGACCAGCTGCTCGGGGCGCACCCGGATGCTGCGGACGTCCTCGCGGATGTTCTTGCTGAACTCCTGGCTGAGCAGGATCGCCTGCTCGGACAGCTCGCGCAGTCGGGCCCTGGTGGCTTCGTCCCGGTCGACCCCGGACCTGCGGAAGTCGCGCAGCGTGCGCTCGAGGACCCGGGTGGCGTCGGGGTCGAGGCCGCTCGCGTCGAGGTCGGCGAGGACGGCATACAGCTGCGTGTCGAGGCCGAGGTCGGTGTCGAGCTTCTGGGCGTCCTGTACGAGCTTCTCGGCACGCTCGCGGACCTCCGGTTCGGGGTGCACCTCGGAGATGAGCGACGCCATGGACGCGGCGTTGCCCAGCGCCGTCTGCGCCTCGTTCCAGATCCGCAGCACCGCCCTCGCGTCCGCGGGTGGCTCCGCCTTGAGGTCGTCGACGAGCCGGCTGGTCTCGACGAGCTGCGCCTCCCCACGCTCGGCCAGCCAGCCGAGCCACCCGGAGCGGTCAGGCAGAGCCAGCACGGTGGGTTCGGTAGCCGTGTGGTGGTCAGTCACCCCTGGAGCGTATGCCGCTCACCCCGCTTCGAGCGACGCGCTTCCTCCCGGAGTGGCCGAGGCCCCCGCCATCCGCTGGACCCGCAGCAGCAGGAGCACGGTGACGACGAGGACTGCGTCGAGCACGAGGACCGTGACCAGGGGAGGGAGCCACACCGCGGCCACCCCGACGACGGTGACAGCGGCCGCGGCCCCGACACGTTCGAGCCACGCGCCGCGGATCACGACGCCGAAGAACCACGCGTGTGAGGCGAGGTAGACGACGATGCCGCCGCAGAGGAGCAGCGCGAGCGGCACGGACCCGGGTCCGAGTGGGTCGGCGATGGCGAGATCGCTGCCGACGGCCACGGCGACGAGGCCGGCGAGCACGCCATACGTGACGTTCGCACCGAGCCGGATCGAGCGGATCGGGTCCGTCGTGCTGCCGAGGTGGGTGGCGACGATATTCTCGGCGCCGCCGAAGTAGGACCCCCACAGACAGATCAGGGCAACGAGCACCCCGACCGATGCGATCGCCGACGCGACGGTGATCGGCGTCTCCGAGATGACCCGTCCGATCGTCAGGACCGTCTCGCCGAACAGGATGATGAGGAAGAGACGCAGCCGCTCGAGCATGTGCTCGGCGTCGATGTCGAGGTGCTCGCTCTGCAGCCGCCTGCCCGGCAGCGGGTGCGCGAGCCAGAACCCGAGCAGCTCGACGAGCGCGGCCGCCGCCCACCAGGCCGGCCTCGAGGCCGGCGCCGCGGCCGCCCCGAGCAGCCAGAGCGGAGCAGTGGCCACGGCCCAGACGAGCGCCCGGGCATAGTGGGCTCGAAGGACGGGCGTCGGAGCCAGCAGGGCCATCACGACGTTGTGGCCCAGCAGGACGACCAGCAGCGGGACCACGAAGGTCCATCCCGTGTGGCCGAACGCGTCGGTGATCCCCGCATTCATGAACAGGCCGAGCAGCATGAGGACGACGAGGACGACCTTGGTGCGCGACCGGGCGACGTCGAGCGCGGTCACGTCGAAGCTGGTCGCTGCCCACACACCGAAGACGGCGACGAGCATGACCGCGGTCTCCGCGGCGCCCCGCCACGACAGGTGCTCGAGCAGGTGGTGTGACAGCTGCGAGACCGCGAAGACGAAGACGAGGTCGTAGAACAGCTCGAGCGGCGACACCTCGCGCCGGACCGCAGGTTGGACGCTCATCCAGTCAGCCTCCCAGCGTTGGGCGCGGGCCAACAGAGTGCCGCCCTCAGCTTGTTCACCGTCATGCGTTCGGAAGGACACAACAAGTCCGTGGGGCATGCGCCGGCTGAGCACAGATTGTCGCTTCTGGGCCGACTTGTTGTGTCCTACTGCCCGTCACATCCGGCGGCCCGATCACCACCCGAGGGACTCAGGCGGTCAGCGGCATACGATCGAGCCATGTCTGCCCAGCGCGCCACCCTCGTCGTCGGGGCCGGTCAGGCGGGCCTCGAGACGGTCACGGCGCTGCGCGACCTCGGCGACACCGAGCGCCTTGTCCTCGTCGGGGAGGAGCCGGTGCCGCCCTACGACCGGCCGACTCTGTCGAAGGGCTACCTCGCCGGGTCGCAACGGGTCTCCGACATCGTCTTCCACCCGGAGCCGTGGTTCGCGCAGCGTGACATCGAGCTGGTCCTGGGCGACCCGGTGACGGTCATCGAGCGAGACATCGCGGGAGGGCGGGCCACGACGGCGTCCGGGCGGGTCCTCGAGTTCACGCGTCTGGCCCTCGCGACCGGCTCGGTCAACCGGCGCCTCGAGGTGCCCGGTGCGGACCTGGAGACCGTGCTCGACCTGCGCGCACTCGCGGACGCGGACCGTCTCGCGGCAGCCCTCGACCGCCTGGCCCGGGACTCGGCCCGGCTCGTCGTCATCGGCGGCGGCTTCATCGGGCTCGAGGTCGCCGCGGACGCCCGCGCCAAGGGCGTCGAGGTCACCGTCGTGGAGGCGACCGACCGGCTGCTCGGCCGGGTCGTGTCGCCCGAGCTGTCCGACTTCTACCTCGGGGCACACCGCCGTCGCGGGAGCGAGGTGCTCCTCGGGTCGACGGCCACCCGGATCGTTCCCGACGGGGACGGGATAGGCGGTGTCGAGCTCGGTGACGGCAGGGTCGTCGAGGCGGCCGCCGTCCTGGTCGCCGTCGGCGCGTCGGCTCGCACCGAGCTCGCGGAGCAGCTCGGGCTCGACATCGCCGGCGGGATCGTCGTGGACGAGCACGCCCGCGCATCCGACGGAGTGACGGTCGCCGTGGGCGACTGCACGAGCCTGCCCAACCCCTACACGCGCGGCGCACCCGGTCGGCTGCGTCTCGAGAGCGCCCAGCATGCGTCGGACCACGCCCGGACCGCGGCCTCGACGCTGGCGGGCACCCCAGCGGCATACACGAGCGTCCCATGGTTCTGGTCCGACCAGGGCGAGCTGCGGCTGCAGATCAGCGGCCTCTACGCCGACATCGACCGCACCGTGGTGCGCGGCGACCCCGCGACCGAGCAGTTCACCCTGCTGCACTACCGGGCAGGTCTGCTCGTGGCGGCCGAGTGCGTCGGGACGAGGCAGGACCACATCGCCGTCAAGCGCGGCCTGGACAAGGGGATGACGATCGACCCCGATGCCGCCGCGGACGCCAGCGTGCCGCTCAAGCGGCTGCTGACGCCGCCATGAGGCTCACCCCCCGTGACGACGAGGCCGCGGCTGGCAGCGCGGGCACGAGTACGACGAGCGGTTCATGAACTGCTCCCGGCGGATCGGGGCGCCGCATCGGTCGCACGGCGTGCCCTCCCGTCCGTAGACGTGCAGGGACCGATCGAAAAATCCGCTCGCGCCGTTGACGTTGACATAGAGGGCGTCGAAGCTCGTCCCACCGTGTCCGAGCGCTTCGGTCATCACCTGACGGGCTTGCTCGAGGATGCGGCTCAGGGCCGGTTTGGTCAGGCTCGAGCAGAGCCGCTCCCCGTGGACCTGCGCGCGCCAGAGCGCTTCGTCCGCGTAGATGTTGCCGATCCCCGAGACCAGGGACTGGTCGAGCAGGGCCCGTTTGACGGCGCTGTCGCGCCGCTTCATCGCGAGCACGACCGCGCGCTGGTCGAAGGCCGGCTCGAACGGGTCGGGCGCGATGTGCGCCACGACCACCGGGATTCCGTCGGGACCGACCGGTGACAGGGCTAGCCCGCCGAACGTGCGCTGGTCGACGAAGCGCAGCTGTGGGTCGCCGTCGGCGAACTCGAAGCGCGCGTGACAGTGCTTCTCGAGGGGGGCGTCGGCGGGTTCGACGAGCAGCTGTCCGCTCATACCCAGGTGGATGACCAGCGCATCCGCCCGATCGAGCTCGAGCCACAGGTACTTGCCGCGGCGCCGCGCTGCAGTCACGGTGCTACCGAGCAGGCGGGCGGCAAGGTCGACCGGGCCGGGCTCATGGCGGCGCGCGACCCGGGCCCCGGTGATCGTTGCGCGCGCGATGCGACGGCCGGCCACGTGGTCGGCGAGGCCGCGGCGGACCACCTCGACCTCGGGCAGCTCGGGCATGTGTAGCTCAGGACACGGCCGGCGAGCTGTCGTCGAGGTGATGCCAGGCCTGTTGGGCAGCCCGCTGCTCGGCTTCCTTCTTGCTGCGCCCCTCTCCCTCGCCAAGGATGGTCTCGCCGACGACGACCCTGGCGTGGAAGTGCTTCTCGTGATCGGGGCCGGTCTCGTCGAGTGCGTAGTCGGGCGATCCGAGCCCGGCCCGGGCCGCCTTCTCCTGCAGCGAGGTCTTCCAGTCGAGGCCCGCGCCGAGCAGCGCGGCGCCGGCGATGAGCCCGTCGAAGTGGTGGTGGACGAAGGCAGCCGCGCCCGTCATGCCCGCCGAGAGGAAGACGGTGCCGATCAGCGCCTCCATCGTGTCGGCGAGGATCGAGGCCTTGTCGCGGCCTCCGGTCGCCTCCTCGCCCTTGCCGAGCATGACGAACTCGCCGAGCTCGAAGGTCCGCGCGACGTCGGCGAGCGCCCTCATGTTGACGACCGCAGCGCGCAGCTTGGCCAGCTGGCCCTCGGGCAGCTCGGGATGCCCGAGGAAGAGTGTCTCGGTGACGACGAGCCCGAGGACCGAGTCGCCGAGGAACTCGAGCCGCTCGTTGTTCGGCAGGTCGCCGTGCTCGTAGGCGAAGGACCGGTGGGTCAGGGCACGCAGCAGCAGCGGCTCGTCGATCTCCTGACCAACCACCTCGGTCAGGTGGGTGACCAGGACCTCGACGGGCCGCTGCGGTAGCGCCGTGACACCCTCGATGTCGGTGTCAGCCACGGCAGGCTCAGGCCTGGTGCTCGGTGCGCTCGGCCTCGGCGTAATGGCGGCCGTTGTAGGTGCCGCAACTGGGGCAGGCGACGTGCGGCTGCCGCGGGGCGGAGCAGCGCGGGCACGTGGTGAGGGTCGTCGGCGCAGCCTTCCAGTTCGCTCGGCGCGAACGGGTGTTGGACCGCGACATCTTCCGCTTCGGGACAGCCACGTCAGTTCCTCTTCTCTTGTGGGTCGGCCGCCAGCAGTCCGCTGAGGGCCGACCACCGTGGGTCGATCTCTTGATGATGGTGCTCCGGCTGGCCCGCGAGGGGGAGGCCGCACTGGGGACACAGGCCCGGACAGTCCTCGCGGCACACCGGTTGGAAGGGCAGCACCGGGACGACCGCGTCCCGGATGACGGGCTCGAGGTCGATCAGGTCGCCCACCAGCTCGTGCACCTCGTCCTGGTCAGGGTCGTCGCCCACCTCATGGTGGTGCGCCGCCCGATCGGTGTAGGCGAACAGCTCCTGGAAAGGCCCCTCGACCAACAGGTCGACGGGGTCCAGGCACCGCACGCAGGCACCGGTCGCCGTCCCGCTGACCGAACCCGTGACGAGCACACCCTCGACGACGGACTCGAGCCGCACCTCGATGCCCACCGGCGAGCCGGCCTTGATCGCGATGATGTCGGTTCCGAGGTCCTCGGGCAGCTCCACCGTCCGGTGGAGCTCCTGCATCGTCCCGGGTCGCCGCGTCAGCTCTCTGGTGCTGATGACCAGGGGTGAGCGCGGGTCGAGACGGTCCATGGCTCCAGACGATGGTTGACGAGTCCGGCCCTCGTCACGACAGACGTGGACCGACGCACAAGGTTACCGGAGCGCCGGGTCGCACCCAAATCTGGCTCTGCGGCGCCGGTCGCGAGTCAGTGAGCCGGGCCCACCCGCTCGAGCAGGGCCTGGCACACCGGCTCGGGCACCAGACCTGTGACGTCCCCCCCGTAGTGCACGACCTCCTTGATGAGCGAGCTCGAGACGTGCTGCCACTCGGGCGCCGCGACGAGGAAGAGGGTCTCGACCCCGGTGAGGTGATGGTTCATGTTGGCCATCGGCAGCTCGTACGCGAAGTCCGTGCCTCCGCGCAGGCCCTTGACCATCGAGGCGGCGCCCGTCTTCCGGCAGACGTCGACGACGAGCATGTCGGCGAACGCCTCGATACGGACGTTGTCGAGGTCGCCGATCGAGCCGGTGAGCAATGCGATGCGCTCGTCGATCGTGAAGGTACCCCGCTTGCCCGGGTTGTGCAGGATCGCGACGACGACCTCGTCGAAGAGCCGCGACGCGCGAGCGATGATGTCGATGTGGCCGTTCGTGACAGGGTCGTAGGAGCCTGGGCAGACACAGCGGCGCACGGAGGTCGTCACGACACCAACCTACGCGACGCCGTCGTCGAGGGGTGGCTCGGCGAACCACACCGCAGTCTCGCCGTAGCGCTTCTCGCCCGACAGCTCGAGGCCCTTCGGCCAGGCCGGCTGTGGAGAACGCGTCGACCGTTCGACGACCACGAAAGCCTCGCGAGCCAGCCACTCGTGCTCGACGAGCGCACTGAGGACTTCGGTCAGCACCTCCTCACGCACGTCGTAGGGGGGATCGATGAGCACGAGATCCATCGGTATGCCGCTGGGCGGGCCTGCCGCGAGCACGCGCTGGACCGTGTCGGCGAGGACGCGCGCACCCGGCAGGCCGACGCTCCTGACGTTGGCGCGGATCACCGAGGCCGCCTTGCGGTTCGACTCGACGAGCAGGACGAGCTCGGCTCCCCGGCTCACGGCCTCCAGCCCCAGGGCGCCCGAGCCTGCGTAGAGGTCGAGGACGTGCGCCCCGGTGAGCAGGTGGCGGTGCTCGAGCCGGCTGAAGAGCGCCTCGCGGACGCGGTCCGATGTCGGTCGCGTGGCCACCCCCTCGGGGGTTCGGAGCGTCCGCCCCCCGGCACGGCCGCTGATGATCCTCGTCATCGGTTGATCCTCGTCATCCGCTCAGCCGCGCTCGAGGAAAGCAGCCTGGTCCTCGTCGAGGCGGGTCGCGACGGCGGCGGCGAGGTCCGGGTGCCCGGCGAGGGTCGGGTCGGCTGCGACGATGGCGAAGGCATCCTCGCGTGCGTCGGCGATGATCTGCTCGTCCTCGCCGCGCCCCAGGCGAAGGTGACGCACCGAGCCGCCGCGGCCGCTCTGCCGGGCGCCCAGCACGTCGCCCTCACGCCGGAAGGCGAGATCGAGACGCGCCAGCTCGAAGCCGTCGACCGTGCCGGCCACCGCGCCGAGTCGCTCGGCGGCGGCGGATCCCGGCGCCACAGCCATGAGCAGGCACAGGCTCGGAGCGCTGCCGCGGCCGATCCGGCCACGCAGCTGGTGCAGCTGCGAGATGCCGAACCGGTCGGCGTCGACGACGACCATGACCGACGCGTTCGGCACGTCGACACCGACCTCGATGACGGTCGTCGCAACGAGGACGTCGACCTCGCCGGCCGTGAAGGCCCGCATCGTCTCGTCCTTCGTCTCGGTGTCGAGCCTGCCGTGGAGCACCGCGATGCGGACACCGGCCAAGGCTGGGTCTGCCCGAAGCTGCTCGTACATCGTGTAGACACCGGTCAGCTCTCGCGGCTCTCCCGCGTCCGGCGCGACATCCCAGTCGGCGGCATCCTCGTCGGTCGAGTCGCGGTTGGCCGTGAGGTCGGGGTCGGGCTCCCCGATCCGCGGGCAGACGACATACGCCTGGTGACCCTGGGCGACCTCCTCGGCGACCCGCTGCCAGGTCCGATCGACCCAGCCGGGCTTCTCGACGTCGACCACGTAGGTCGAGATCGGCGCACGCCCCGCGGGCAGCTCGCGCAGCGTCGAGGTCTCCATGTCGCCGAAGACCGTCATCGCGACGGTCCGCGGGATCGGGGTCGCGGTCATGACGAGCACGTGGGGAGGCCGGCTCGCCTTCTCGCGGAGGGCATCACGCTGCTGAACCCCGAACCGGTGCTGCTCGTCGACGACGACGAGCGCCAGATCGGCGAACTGGACGTGCTTCTGGATGAGCGCATGGGTGCCGACGACGATCCCGGCCGCACCGGAGGCGGCGTCGAGCAGGGCCTGCTTGCGGGCGGACGCTGTCTGGCTGCCGGTGAGGAGGGCGAGCTTCGTCCCGATCTCGCTGCCACCCAGCATCCCGCCCTCTGCGAGGTCGCCGAGCATCGCCCTGATCGAGCGGACGTGCTGAGCGGCGAGGACCTCGGTCGGTGCCAGCAGCGCGGCCTGCCCGCCGGCGTCCACCGCGGCGAGCATCGCGCGCAGGGCTACGACGGTCTTGCCGGAGCCGACCTCACCTTGCAGGAGGCGGTTCATCGGCCGGTCGCTGGCAAGCTCCTCGGCCAGCACCTTTCCGATCTCCTGCTGGCCGTCGGTGAGCGCGAACGGCAGGCGGGCGTCGAAGGCGGCGAGCAGGCCGCCCGGGCGCGGCACCCGCGGGGTCGCCGGAACGGACTTCGCCTCGTGACGGCGCTGGGCGAGGATCGCCTCGAGCGTGAGGGCCTCGTCGTACTTGAGGCGGGCAAGACCACGCCAGGGCTGGTCCTCGATGCGGGGCCGATGGACCAGCTCGAGTGCCTCCGCCCGGGTCATCAGCCGGCGGGCCTCGCGCACGTGCCGCGGGACCGGGTCGCAGATGCGCGCGACAGAGTCGAGGGCGAGCTCGACCATGCGACGGATCGTGAACGAGTAGATCTTGCCGGTCGCGGAGTACACCGGGATCTGGTGGGTCCGGTAGTACTCGACGAGCCGTGCGGCGTTGTCGTCGGCCCCGAAGAGCTCGTAGTCGGGATGAGTCAGCTGCAGGCGCCGGTGATACTCGCCCACCGTCCCTGCGAAGAAGCCGCGGACGCCCGGGCGCAGCTTGTTCTCGTGGCCGTGGGAGCTGAAGAAGGTCAGGTCGAGCTCGTGGCCCCGGCCGTCGGACAGGACAACGGTCAGCAGCGTGCCCTTGCGCCCACGCATGGGTCGCGCGGAGGCTCGGGCGACCTCGGCCACGACCATCACCTCATCGTCAGGGCGCAGCTCGGACAGGTCGGTCAGCTGGCCGGGCAACAGGTAGCGCCGGGGCGCGTAGTCGAGCAGGTCACCGACCGTGTGCAGACCCTTGGTGCGAGCCAGCTGCGCCGCCTGACCCTTGCGGACGAGCCTGGCCAAGGGGGTCTGCTCGGTCACCGCCGGCATGTCACTCGACCCCGAGCAGGAGGGGATACACCTGCTGGCCCCCGTGCAGCACGGCCGACTCGACGTCGCGACGATCGTGGCGGGCCGCCTCGGCGACCGCCTCGCCGAGCTCGGGCGTCACGCCGTGACCGACGAGCACGGTCAGCAGCTCACCGCCGCTCGAGAGCAGGCGAGCCCCGACCGCTGCACCCACCGTCGTGACGTCGGAGCCGACGATGACGATGTCGTCGTCGACGATGCCCAGGACGTCTCCCGGCTCGCACCGTCCGCCCGAGGTCAGGGCCGACCGGTCGGCGATCGCCACGGCCCCATGGCGGGTGCCTGCGGCTGCCGACTGCATCGCCAAGGCATTGGCGCTTGCCGACGCGGTGGGCTCGAAGACGGCGATGGCCGCCACACCCTGGACCGGCGTGCGCGAGCGGACCACGAGGACCTCGATCCCCTCGTCGGCGACCGCCCGCGCGGCGGCTGCCGCCGCAAGCTCGATGTCTGCGTCGTTGGGTAGGACGATCACGCCGTCTGCACCGGACTTGTGGCACTCGCGGATCGCTGCGATGAGCTCGCCGGTTGTGGCCCGCTGCCTGGGCCCCGTCGCGAGGGCCGTCGCGCCGGCCTGACGGAAGATGTCCGCCAGCCCGTCGCCGCAGGCACAGGCGACGACTCCCGTCCCCGGTGGGGTCGGGCCGACGGGAGGCAGGCGTACCGGCCTCGGCGCGTCCTCGACGAGCCTGGCCACGCGCACCTGCCGGGGTCGACCCGCCTCGATGCCCGCCTCGATCGCCGCGCCGACGTCGTCGATGTGGGCGTGAACGGTCCAGTGCCCCTCGCCGCCGACGACGAGCACCGAGTCGCCGAGCTCGACGAGCCGGGCGCGAAGCACGTCGGCCGTCTCGTCGGTCGCGTCGCCCAGCAGGTACATCACCTCGTACTCGGGTGGCGAGGGTGCCTCCGGCACCGGCTCGAGCCGCGGTAACGTCTGGCTCGGCCCGGGCGGGCGGAGGCTGCGTCGACGGCTCTCGGCGAGGCTGTGGGCCAGCCGGCTCTCGTCGCCCGCGCAGACCTCCTCGAGAGACTCGAGCAGCAGGACCAGGCCGGCCCCACCGGCGTCGACGACCCCCGCCCGAGCGAGCACGTCCAGCTGCTGGGGAGTGCGAGCGAGGGCTGCGCGGGCCGCATCGAGGGCGGCGAGCGTCACAGCGTGCAGACCCGACCCGACCCGTCGGACACCGGCCTGGGCGGCGGCGCGGGACACCGACAGGATGGTGCCCTCACGTGGGTCGGTCACCGCCTCCCACGCACGACGGTCGCCGGCGACGAGGCCCTGCGCGAGGGTGGCGGAGTCGATGACCTCGGCGCCCTGACACGGCTCGGCCAGGCCACGGGCGAGCTGGGAGAGTATGACGCCGGAGTTGCCACGGGCCGACCAGAGCAGGTTCTTGGCGAAGACCACGAGCAGGTCACCGGCACCCGTGTCGCCCGGCTCGGTCAGGGTCCGGTCGACCGCACCGTCGAAGGTGAGGAACAGGTTCGTCCCGGTATCGCCGTCGGGAACCGGGAAGACGTTGAGTGCGTCGATCTCGGCGCGGCGAGCGGCGAGCACCGAGCGGGTGAGGACCGCCCAGCGGCGGACGGCATTGACGTCGAGGATCTCAAGTCGCTCCTCGGGCGTCGGTGCTGCGCCTGACATGATGTCCTTCCTGCGTCATGCCTTCCTGCGTGCTGCTGCTCGGCAGGCTACTGCCTCCACGCGACAAGAACACGCCACGCACACCCCCGATCGATCGAGAGTGCAGCAGTCGTCATCGAGAGTGCAGCAGTCGTCATCGAGAGTGCAGCAGTCGTCATCGAGAGTGCAGCAGTCGTCATCGAGAGTGCAG
>NZ_JAKDLO010000305.1 GCF_030452765.1 Intrasporangium sp. | reverse complement strand
CGAGCCGGTCGACCGCAAACGGCTCTCGCGGATCGTCAACGACCTCGCCGAGCGCTACTCGAAGGTCCAGGTGGCCGCGTCCCTCGACGCACTCAAGGAGGCCGGCTTCTTCTGGTCGACGCGCTCGGGGTGCACCGTCGCGATCGGTGACGTCACGCTGCCGGACAACAAGACCGAGATCCTCGAGTCGTACGAGGCCAAGGACGCCAAGGTCCAGACCCAGTACGAACGCGGTCTGATCACCGACGACGAGCGCCGTCAGGAGCTCGTCGAGATCTGGACGCAGGCGTCCAACCAGGTTGCCAAGGAGATGGAGACCAACTTCTCCCGCACCAACCCGATCTACCGGATGGTCAGCTCGGGGGCGGGCGGCAACTGGTTCCAGATCCGCCAGATCGCCGGCATGCGTGGCCTCATGGCCAATCCGAAGGGTGAGATCATCCCGCGCCCGATCAAGTCGAACTTCCGTGAGGGCCTGTCCGTGCTCGAGTTCTTCATCTCGACGCACGGTGCTCGCAAGGGTCTGGCCGACACGGCGCTGCGCACCGCGGACTCCGGCTACCTGACCCGTCGACTGGTCGACGTGTCCCAGGACGTCATCATCCGCGAGGACGACTGTGGTACCGACCGTGGTCTCGTCCTGCCGATCGCCAAGGTGAACGAGCTGACCGGCACGCGCACGCTGAGTGAGATCGTCGAGGCGTCGGTCTATGCCCGCACCCTCGCCGAGGACGTCATGGACGAGGGCGGCACCGTCCTGGCCGAGGCGGGGATCGACCTCGGTGACGTCGTCATCAACGCGCTGTTCCGGGCCGGTATCGACAAGGTGCGGGTCCGCTCGGTGCTGACCTGTGACAGCCACGTCGGCACGTGCGCGAAGTGCTACGGCCGTTCGCTGGCGACAGGCAAGCTGGTCGACATCGGTGAGGCCGTCGGCATCATCGCGGCGCAGTCGATCGGTGAGCCCGGCACACAGCTGACGATGCGGACGTTCCACACCGGTGGTGCGGCCGCTGCGGACGACATCACGCAGGGTCTTCCACGTGTCGTCGAGCTGTTCGAGGCCCGCACTCCGAAGGGCGTCTCGCCGATCGCGGAGGCGACCGGACGCGTGGAGATCGAGGACACCGACAAGGCCCGTCGTATCCTGCTGGTCCCGGACGACGGCTCGGACCAGCACGCATACCCGGTCACCAAGCGCGCTCGCCTGCTCGTGCAGGACGGCGACCACGTCGACGTCGGCACCCAGCTGATCCAGGGCGCCATCGACCCGAAGCAGGTGCTGCGCATCCTCGGCCCACGCGCCGCGCAGAAGCACCTGGTCGACGAGGTCCAGCATGTCTACCGGCAGCAGGGCGTGTCGATCCACGACAAGCACATCGAGGTCATCGTTCGCCAGATGCTGCGGCGCGTGACGATCATCGAGTCGGGTGACACCGAGCTGCTCCCGGGCGAGCTCGCCGAGCGGGGCCGCTTCGAGGAGGCGAACCGCCGGGCGATGGCCGAGGGCAGCAGGCCGTCCGCCGGCCGTCCCGAGCTCATGGGCATCACCAAGGCGTCGCTCGCGACCGACTCGTGGCTGTCGGCAGCGTCGTTCCAGGAGACCACGCGGGTTCTCACCCAGGCTGCCATGGAGGCCAGGTCCGACCCGCTGCTCGGCCTCAAGGAGAACGTGATCCTCGGCAAGCTCATCCCGGCCGGCACGGGGCTGCCCCACTACCGCAACATCGTGGTGGAGCCGACCGAGGAGGCCAAGGCTGCGATGTACTCCCTGCCGAGCTACGACGGCTACGACTACGCCAACTTCGGCGCGGCCTCCGGTGACGCGATCCGCCTCGATGACCACGAGCTGGGCCTGGACCAGCTCTGACGATCGACCGCACATCCCGTATGCCGCTGGGCCGGGACCGCGCACCACGCGCGGTCGCGGCCCAGCGGGCTTACACCCCTCCTGGCATCGAAACGGTGGCCGGCACCTGTGAAGGATTGCCGCTCGAGGAAACACCGCACGCCACGTGCAGTCCGAGCTGAGGTGGCCCCGACAGAAGCTCCCGGCAGTCACGGGAATCTCAACGTGCGGTCTGGCACGTGTGGCAGTCGCAGCCATCGACGAGATTTCCAACTCGGCGCGACAGGATTCCTGATGATTCGGATTCGCAATGACTAGTTGCGGCCCTCCCGATGTGTCGGCCAGTCTGACACGGACGCAGATGCGTCCCAGGGGTTCTGGCGAATCTCTCACAGGGCACTGGGTAGAAGAGGAGCAGCACCCAAGCGCTTTTGGCGAGCGTGGGCGGCAGCATGGTTCGTCTTGCTGTTGCCCGCCGTTCTGGCGGCCCCTGCACAGGCAAGTAGCAGTACCTGCGGGTACTACCACAATCAGGAAGGGGAACGTGCCACTACGTCTATGGCAGCGGCAACAACATATCTCAGCAGACCGCAGATTTCGGGCCTTCGTCTGAGCGCCACCAAGCCCCGACTCTTTGCAACTGGAAGATCAACTGGGTCTATCTGGACTCGAATTCTAAGCCATGGTACACGGACTACGGCCCAGTGCACTACGCATGCAACAAAGAGGAGTCGCGCTGGCGGGGCAAAGGCTGGGCCAAGAACGGGTACGCTTGCGCCTACCTATACGCAGATGGCTGCTACGTCGCTCGAGCCTGTGTGCGGATCAAGTGAGACAGGAGAGGTCTGAGTGACCGACCTCCGCGCCGAGACTTCCTGTCACGGTGATCGGAGCGGTCGCGACTGGCTCCGGCGCCTTCCCCTCTGGGGGCTGCCCACGTTGGCAGCTATCGTTGCCGGCTGTGTCGCGGTGCACGGCGATCACGTGGATTTCGATGTCTACGTCCGCGCGGGTGATCGCCTTCTGGATTCCAGTAACCCATACGAGACGACTGGCG
>NZ_JAKDLO010000304.1 GCF_030452765.1 Intrasporangium sp. | reverse complement strand
CGTAGGCGCCCAGATGGTCGTGGCCGCTGGCGTCGCGGTAGGTGTTGGTGACCTGACCGTTCTTCAGGGTGAGGTTCGAGGCAAAACCAGCCCCGGTCATGTACTCGTAGTAATTCACGTCATCCACCGACAGAACCAGTGGCTTCTTGCCGGGCGGGAGCATCAGGGTGGCCGGCTTCATGGTGCCGTTGGCACTCTTGGTGACCAGCCGTTGTGGGTGCACCAACACGTAACCGTGCTGGTAGATCTGCTTCAGCTGAGCGCGGAACTCGCTGATCGTGACCATGTACTCGGCGTAGCCCACCCGCTGGGGCTGGTTCTTGGCGAACGCCCTGGCCGGGTCGATGATGAGCGAGTGGTAGAAGAGGTGGGACACCTCCGTGGGGTCCGCCCACGCCCGGGTCTGTGCCTGGTGCGCCTTGATGCCGGCGAGGGCCTTCTTCGCGGCCGCAGACGAGTCGTGGGCGAGCAGCTTCGCCGCGCCCGCGTAGTCGTACTGGGCAGCCAGACGCTGCGCGGCGATGACCGGTGAGTCTGCCGCCGGCTCGGTTCCCGTGGTCGGCCCCGTAGTGGGGCGGTTCGGTTCGGCTGGACGCACGCCCGCCGGTGAGCAGCCGGCCAGCAGGCCGGTCGAGCCCACGAGCAACCCGGCCGCAATGGCCGTAGCGATCCCTCGTCTGCGCATCAGTCCTCCAGACCGATCCGCCACGGCGCCCAGGCCCAAGCCGGGGCCCCCGACAAACACCGCGGTGGATACGTGCGGCCAGTGTCTCAGAGAAGTGCCCCGCCCTGGCGATGCACACGCGGGGCAGACCGGCATCCCGCAACCGTTACCGGGCCCGCTCGGCGAGCCGCCGTCTATCGGATGCCGCAGCAGTGAAGCACGTGCGGTGGTTGAGCCCGGCTATCACCGCGCAGGGCGGCTCTGACCTGACCTCCCTCCTGGTCGCGCCGGACATCGACGCGATCGACCCTGATCGCCACGCATGCTTCCGGTCGGGGCCGAAGCGGCTGCACGTCGACCTCACCCCATCGGCAGCGAAGACCAGCGGGCACGATCGAGCGGCTTCCTCGCCATCGGGACGACCCGTCTCGACGTGACCAGCATGACGCTGACCAAAGGGCCTCCTCACCCGTTGATGGCGGCTCCGGAGCCCTAGGTGACGGGGAGCGCCGAGCACGTTGTTGCTCTGAAAGACCTGTCCATCGAGGCCGAGGTCGACATCTGGGAGAGCCTCGACGGACACGACGGTGGTGCCCTTGCCCCCTACCACCTGCTCTTTGTCGGTGGAGGCAGTACCTCGACTCTGGCCGAGCAGGTGCTGCGCCACGATTTCGTCTCCGCTGTCTGCGACTTCGTGGCGGCGGGTGGTCGGTACTGCGGTGGGAGCGCGGGAGCGTTGCTGGCCTGCGAGACGCTGACGATCGCCTCGCTCGTCGACGGTGACATTCGGGCCACACGGATGCGAGGGCTCGGTCTGGTCGAGAACCTCTCAGTGTTTCCGCACGCAGACACGTTCCCGAAGAATCGTCCCCTCGAGGTGGCCCGGGCCCTGGGCCACGACATCCTGGCGCTGCCCGAGGCGTCCGGCGTGGCAGTCGAGGGCAGCGGGTTCCGGGCGATTGGCCCCGACCCCGTGCGCCTGGTCACCAATGCCGGCCACGACGTTCGCGAGATGCGCGCCGGCGAGCGGGCCGAAGCTCGTGCGCGCCGGCCGGTCAGCCCTGACGCGGAGCCGTAGGGCTCAGTTCGCTGTGCTCCCGCGCATACGCGTCCAGCGCGTGCAGAGTGTGCCGGTGGGGGAACGGACCGTGGGAGAGCCGGGCGACTCCCCACTGTTGAAGGGTGCTGACATCGGCAGTGCCGGGAACGGCGAGCAGGCTCAGACGACCTGGGCCGAACTGTCCAACGAGACCCCGAACGTGCTGCTCGGCAGTGCAGCCGGGCACGAACACGCAGTCGGCGCCGGCGTCGAGGTAGCGGCCACCGCGTTCCGCGGCCTCGGCGTCGCGCTGCTCGGGAGCGGCGTCGGGCCGCCTGAGAAACACGTCGGTACGGGCGTTGACGACGAGGGGGATGCCGTACGCCCGCCCGGTGTCAACGGCCTCTCGGATGCGCTCCTCCATGGTCTCCGTCGCGCACAGGTCGTCTTCGAGGTTGATGCCGACGGCACCGGCATTCAGGGCCGCCGAGGTGGTGGCTCCCACGTCGGTGTAGCCGCGCTCGAGGTCGGCGGTCACGGGAAGCTCGACTGCCTGACAGACGCGCCGTAGGCAGTCGATCATCAGGTCAACGGGGATGTTCTCACCGTCCTCGTAGCCGTGGGTCGCCGCGATGGCCGCCGATGCCGTGGCGATCGCAGAGCAGCCGGGGGTGGCGGCCACGACCCGGGCCGATGCGGCATCCCAGACATTGACGAGAACGAGGATCGCGTCGTCGTGGTGAAGGCGGCGTAGGTGCTCGGCCTGGTCGCGTGGGGATCGGGTGGATCGCTGGTTCATCGGTGCTCTCCGGTCTGGACGGGTTCGGTGTCGGGGCGGTTCTCCATGGTGGCGGCCAGACGCCCGAGCAGGGTTGCGAGCTGGTCTCGCTCGGTGGTGCTCAGACTGGCGAGCAACCCGGCCTCGTTGGCGAGGTGCTTACTGATGAGCTCGTCGGTGAGGGCGACGCCGGCCGCGGTGAGGGTCACCAGCCGACTGCGGGCGTCGGCGTCCGACACGGTGCGGCGGACGAGGCGGCGGGCCTCGAGCCGGTCGATCCGCTTGCTGATGGCACCGGTTGTGACCAGCAGGGATGTGCTCAGCTGGCCAGGCGTCAGGGTGAACGGGTCGCCGGATCGGCGCAGTGCCGCCAGCACGTCGAAGTCTCCGTTGCCGAGCCCGGCCTCGACGAACGGGGGCCGCAGGT
>NZ_JAKDLO010000303.1 GCF_030452765.1 Intrasporangium sp. | reverse complement strand
CCCCGCGTGACCCCCGAGCTCGTGCGCACCCTCGCCGAGCAGGCCCGGCTGCCCCTCGAGGAGGACCGGGTCGCCCAGGTGGCCCCGGTGCTCGAGCTCGTGACCAGCCTCGTCGACCGGCTGGACGGGCTCGACCTGGCCGACGTGCCGCCCGCGACGAGCTTCGACGCGAGGTGGTCGTGATGGAGCCGTACGAGCTGACCATCACGCAGGCCTCGGTGGCGATCGCGGCCGGGGAGCTGTCTCCGGTGGAGCTGCTCGACTCGGCCATCGGGCAGATCGAGCGGTACGAGGACCGCGTCGGCGCCTTCGCCACCCTCACCCTCGACGCCGCGCGGGAGGCCGCGCAGCGGACCGAGGCGCAGATCCACGCCTCGGGGCCGGCCGGTCCGCTGCACGGGATCCCCGTCGGCATCAAGGACCTCTACGACACGGCCGGCGTCGCGTCGACGTCGAGCAGCCGCACCCGGGCCGGGCGGGTGGCCACCGAGGACTCGGCGGTCACCGCCCGGCTGCGCGCCGTCGGTGCCGTGCTCGTCGGGCAGACCCACACGCACGAGTACGCGTATGGGGTCATCACCCCGACCACGCGCAACCCGTGGGATCTCGACCGGATCCCGGGCGGGTCGAGCGGCGGGTCGGGTGCGGCACTCGCCGCGCGGATGGTGCTCGGCGCGACGGGCACGGACACGGGCGGCTCGATCCGGATCCCCTCTGCCCTGAACGGGACGACCGGGCTCAAGCCGACGTACGGCCGCGTCTCGCGGTACGGGATCACCTCGCTGTGTTGGGCGCTCGACCACGCCGGACCGATGGCGCGCACCGTCTCGGACGTCGCGCTGCTGCTGCAGGCCATGGCCGGGTACGACCCGCGCGACCCGGGCAGCGTCGACGAGCCGGTGCCGGACTATGCGGCAGGGGTTGGCCGCGACGCCCGCCTCGACGGGCTGACGTTCGGCGTGCCGACGAACTACTACACGGAGCCGATCGAGCCGGACGTCGAGGCCGCGTTCCGCGCGGCGGTCGCCACGTTGCAGGACGCCGGGGCGAGCATCCACGAGGTGGAGCTGCCGCTGGCGCAGACGTACATGCCCATCGAGTACGGCATCCTCGTCGCCGAGGCCACCGCCTACCACCAGGGCACGCTGCGCGATAAGGGCGAGCTCTACGAGGCGGACGTGCGGGTGCTGCTCGAGGCCGGCGAGCTGATGTTCGCCTCTGACTACATTCGGGCGCTGCGGGCCAGGCAGCTGGTCAAGCGCGGCTGGCAGGAGCTGTTCGACGGGCTCGACGCGGTGCTCGCGCCGACGCTGTGCGCCACGGCCGTCCGGGCCGACGACCCGGTCGTGCGGTGGCCGGACGGCACCGAGGAGTCGGCCATCGACGTCTACGTCAAGGCGTCCGCGCCGGGCAACCTCACCGGCCTGCCGTCGCTGTCGGTGCCGTGCGGGTTCGACTCGCAGGGGCTGCCGATCGGGCTGCAGATCTTTGGCCGGCCCTTCGACGAGGTGGGCGTGCTGCGCATCGGGTCGGTGTTCGAGGCGGCCACCGACTTCGCGAACCGGATGCCGACCGGGCTGGGGTGATGGCGCGCTGTCACCGCTTGAGGTCGGCCGGACGCACCGTGACCGGGAACGGGCGGGTCGCCTCGAAGACCTCCGTGCCGGCCACGTGGGCCACCTGCACGTAGCGCTCGTCCTCGAGCTCCCAGGCGGTCAGCGCCATCGCGACCGGATCGACACACCAGTACGCCGGGCACCCGGCCGCCTCGAGACGGTCGCGTTTGAGCGTGAGGTCGATGCGGCGGGTGCTCGGGGAGAGCACCTCGATCGCGAGCAGCGGCGGCCCGGGCAGCTCGCGAGGCGTGAAGTCTGCGGTCCTGGCGACGATGAGGTCGGGCTGCAGCTCGGTGTCGTCGGCGAGCGCGACGGCGAACGGCGCGAGGATGACCTCGATGCCCGGGGCTGTCGCGGCGGACAGCAGCAGGTGCAGCCGACCGACGACGCGCTGGTGCTCCAGCGCGGGTGCCGGGGTCACGATGAGCACCCCGTCGATGAGCTCGTAGCGGTGCCCGTCATCGGGCATCGCCTCGAGGTCCGCGCGGACCAGCGGACGCGAGCGCGGCAGCGCTGTCATGGTCATCATCGTGCCTCCTTCGGGTCATGGGTGCCACCCTGCCCGAGCGCGGCTCGTCCGCGCGCTCGTCGTCCACAGGTCCCAAGGCTCCTCGTGGAGCCAACGGCCGCCATGACTGGGTGCACCTGTCGCGACCTCCGGCGCGGCTGCACCGCGGCGATCTCCGCCCGTGGCTGGCTTCGAGTCATGGCCAAGCGCACCAAGAGACAGCCAGTGCGCCGCAATGCGACCGACCCGGAAGCCGGGCAAGGGCGGCCGCAGCGAGAGTCCCGTCGACGGGACCGCGCCCTCCGGGGAGCTCGAACCGGGGCAGAGACAGCGGGCAATCGTGCCGAGGTCGACGACGTGCTGCAGGTCAAGGTCGCTCTACGCCATACGAAGCCCCCGATCTGGCGTCGGCTCGAGGTGCCGTCCGGGATCCCCCTCGCCGACCTGCATGCCGTTCCGCAGGTCGCGTTCGACTGGTCCGGCGACCATCTGCACGACTTCGAGACGGTCCCCAGGGGGCGCCGCCAGGGCGAGACGTTCGACGGCCCACGGTGTGGGTACGCGCGAGGGCCGCGGGCGAGGTGCCGTCAATCCTCATCGTCACCAACGAGCCCTACGTCCCATGGGAGCTCGCGTGGGTGGGAGAGGACATCGTCGATCCCGCCGACCTTCCCCCCGCAACGCCGGGCGAAAGCGTCGGTATGCCGCTGGGCTGCCTGTGTCGGGTGGGCCGCTGGGTGCCCCCCATCACCCGAACACCACGCGGCGGGGACCGCCCCGCCTCG
>NZ_JAKDLO010000107.1 GCF_030452765.1 Intrasporangium sp. | reverse complement strand
TCTCGTCGTGGCCCGCAGGCTCCCCCCGCAGGTACATCATCCCGTTCACCACGCTCGACCCGCCCAGGCCCCGGCCCCGCACCCACGTCTCGATCCCGCCGTCCGCGGTCCGCGCCGGGTAGCGGTACGTCCAGCCGGGGTGCTGCATCGCCAGCACGAAACCCTTGGGCACGCGCACCAGCGGATGCCGCACCGGCCCGCCTGCCTCGACGAGGACCACGACCGAGCTCCGGTCCCGCGACAGCCGTTCGGCCACGACACAGCCCGCAGCCCCGGCACCGACGACCAGGTAGTCGCAGTCCACCCGTCCTCCTCGCGCCACTGCCGTCCCCCCGCAGCGTAGGCCGTGAGTGGGCCGCCCGGCGCCCACGCGGGCCGAATGGTCGGTGCGCAGGCCCGCTTTGTCCCGTCTGGGCGCATGAGTGCGTTACGTTCGGGAGCGAGGTGATCCGGTGAAGCTGCTCTTCCTCGGCGTGCGTGGCTCGACCCCGGCCCCAGGGCCGAAGTTCACGCGCTATGGCGGGCATACGTCGTGCGTCGCCGTCGTCCCCGAGGGCGGCGACGACCCGACGCTGGTCCTCGACGCGGGGACCGGGATCCGGATGCTCGCTGAGCAGCTCACGACACCGGCCTTCACCGGGACGATCATGCTGAGCCACCTGCACTGGGACCACGTCCAGGGGCTCCCGTTCTTCACGAAGGGCGACCACCCGGACAGTAGCGTCGACCTCTACCTGCCGGCTCAGGACGGGCTCGGCGCTCGCGACCTGCTGGCCGGACTCCTCGCACCGCCGTTCTTCCCGATCCTGCCCGAGGGGCTGCAGGGGCACTGGCGGTTCCACGCGCTCGAGACCGGCACCATCGAGACCGCCGGCTTCACCGTCACCGCCTTCGAGGTGGAGCACAAGGGTGGCACGACCTACGGCTTCCGCATCGAGGACGAGGCCGGGTCCATGGCGTACGTGCCCGACCACGTGGCCGTGTCCCGATCCGCCCAGACCGCGGCCCGGCTGCGCGGCGTCGACGTGCTCGTGCACGACGCACAGTTCGAGCAGGTCGAGCGCGAGGTAGCGGGCCGCTTCGGCCACTCGACGATCCTCGACAGCATCGAGCTCGGTGCCGAGGTCGGGGCTGGGCACGTCGTGCTCTTCCACCATTCGCCAACCCGCACCGACAGCCAGCTCGCCGCCATCGAGCACACCGTGCGCGGGCCGATGCGAGTCACCGTGGCACGAGAGGGCGCCACCCTTCGGGTCCACTCGAGACGGTGAGGGGATGGCCGAGTACCCGCTGCGGGCCTATGTGCCGCAGTTCGCCCTGGACTGGCTCACCGAGGATCCGGATGCTCGACACCGTCGGGTCGAGGGGTCGATGGCGTTCGTCGACATCGCCGGCTTCACCAGCCTGGCCGAGCGGCTGACCCGTCTCGGGGTCGTCGGGTCCGAGGAGCTCAGCGACCTGCTCAGCTCGACCTTCACGAGCCTGCTCGACGAGACGCACCGGGCAGGGGCCGACCTCATCAAGTGGGGCGGGGACGCCGTGCTGCTCCTCTTCCAGGGCGAGCAGCATGCCATCAGGGCTGTGCGGGCCGCCGCGGCCATGCGCCGGACGCTCTACTCCGTCGGCCGCACCCGTTCCTCGGCCGGCGCGGTGACCCTCCGGATGTCGGTCGGGGTGCACAGCGGAGCCTTCGACTTCTTCCTCGTCGGAGACCCGTCGATCCATCGTGAGCTCATCGTCAGCGGGCCGGCCGCCAGTCGGACCGCCGAGCTGGAAGCCGCAGCCACGGCAGGGCAGATCGCCGTCGGGCCGAGCACCGCAGCCCTGCTGCGCCCCTCGGCGGTGGCTCCGCGGCGCGACGGCTTGCTGCTCGTGCGGCGGGTGCCGTCCCGGCAGCCCGCGCGCTCGTCGGAGGGCCGCATCACCGAGCCGCGCAGGTCAGCCGACCCCGGATTGTCAGCCGACCCCGGATCGTCGGCCGGGCCCCCGAAGCGAGCCGTGACCGTCTCCGACCGTGACATCGCCGGGCTGCTCCCACCGCCCGTCCGCGCTCACCTGCTGGCGGCTGCCGGCGAGTCCGAGCACCGGCCCATCGCAGTGGCCTTCGTGCAGTTCTCGGGCACGGACGCCGTGCTCGACGAGCAGGGCCCTGCCGGCCTCGCCGAGGCGCTCGACGAGGTCGTGCGAAACGTCCAGACGGCATGTGCGGTCGAGCAGGTCACCTTGCTCGAGAGCGACATCAACCGAGACGGCGGCAAGATCATGCTCGTCGCCGGTGCACCCGGTGGCGGCGAGGATCTCGACGCGCGTGTGCTGCGCGTCGTGCGCACCGTCGTGGACCGGGCCGGCGTGCTCCCGCTTCGGGCCGGGGTCAACCGGGGACGGGTGTTCGCCGCCGACTTCGGGCCGGCCTTCCGTCGGACCTACTCGGTCAAGGGCGACGCGATCAACGTCGCTGCACGGGTCATGGCCCATGCCGCCACGGGCCAGGTCCTCGCCACGCGGGAGGTCGTCGAGCGGGCCGGCGCCGGGTTCGTGCTGCAGCCGGTGGAACCCTTCCGGGTCAAGGGGAAGACCTACCCGATCCAGGCCTCGCTCGTCGACTCGACGCAGGACACCTGGCCGGAACACGGCCTCAGAGGGGGAACCCCCCAGACCAACGCCATCCAGGGCAGGCACGCCGAGCTCGCCGTGATCCGGGACGCGGTCGACAGGTGCCGGCTCGGCACGCCCGGCGTCGTCGAGATCGCCGGTGCGGCCGGCGTCGGCAAGTCGGCACTTCTCGGTGCGGGGATGCGGCTCGCCACAGGTTTCACGGTCCTTCGGGGGCCGAGCGGGCACTTCGGCGAGTCCGGCGCGCACCGGGCGGCACGGCGACTGTTGCGTGAGGTCATCGGGATCGCGCCCACAGCCTCGGCGAGCAGGCAGTCCGCGGCCCTGCTCGACATGGTCCACTCGCGGGCGCCGGACCTGCTCGCGTGGGTACCGCTGCTGGGAGCCCTGCTCGACCTCGGGCTGCCGCCCACGCTCGAGGTGCAGGACCTGGATGAGGAGTTCCGAGGTGGACGCCAGGCACAGGTGTTCATGGACTTCCTCCGGGCCAGCCTCCGCACCCCGACGCTCTTCCTCCTGGATGCCGCCGAGCAGATGGATGGCCCGTCGGTCGAGCTCATCGAGGGCGTGCTGGCCAACCGGCAGGACCGGCCGTGGCTGGTCCTGACGACGCGGCGTCCTGGCCCCGGCGGGCTGGATCTCGCAGGCGATCCGGAAGCGGTGCGGATCTCCCTTGCGCCGCTCGACGCGTCCGCCTCGATGGCGATGCTGCAGTCCCTGACCAGTGACGAGCCGGTGAGCGAGCATCTCCTGCGGGCCATGGTCACCAAGGCGGGGGGCAACCCACTCTTCCTCCGGGCTCTGCTGGAGACCGGCCGATCCGGGTCCGCGACCGATCTGCCGGACTCGATCGAGGCCGTGATCGGCGGCGAGATCGGTCGCCTGTCACCTCGGGCACGGACCCTGCTCCGGTTCGCCGCGGTCCTCGGTGAGCGGTTCTCCGTCGCCGACCTCGCCGGGCTCGTGCGGGCACAGGGGTGGGTCGTGACGCAGCAGGACCTGCGTGAGCTGGGTGAGCTGATCGTCCAGGACGGGCCCGTGCCCACCTGGCTCCGGTTCCGGACCGTCCTGACTCGGGACGTCGCCTACGCCGGGCTGCCGTACCGGTTGCGGCGGCGGATGCACCAGCGCGTCGGGGAGGTCCTGGAGGCGTCCGCCGCGGAGCTGGGCACGGTCTCGGGCGCGCTGTCCACGCACTTCTCCGAGGCGGGGGACGATGCACGGGCGTGGACCTACTCCCGGATGGCCGCGGATCGGGCGCGGCAGAACTTCCTCTATCCGGAGGCGCTGGCGTTCTACCAGCGGGCCGTCGAGTCGGCGGCCCGCCTCGACGGCCTCCCCGCGGCCGAGGTCGCCACCGTGCTCGAGGAGATGGGTGACGTCGCCGAGCTGGCGGGACTGTCCCGGGATGCCGTCGGCGCCTACCGGCGGGCGAGGCGTTGGGCCGACGCCGATCCGCTCCGGCTCGCCCGCGTCATGTCCAAGGAGATCCGTATCCTGCACCGAGGTGGCGCGTTCACGGCCGCGCTGCGCACGATCACCCGCGCGCGGGCTCTCCTGACGAGCGTTACCGGGCCGGAGGCAGACGCGGTGGCCTCCCTCCTGGCGGTCCAGTCCGCATTCGTCAGGCACCTGCAGGCGAGGCACGCCGACGCGGTGGACTGGTCCCGGATCGCCGTCGAGGCGGCCGAGCGCTCCGGCGACCCGCAGGCCCTCGCCCAGGCGTACAACGCGCGCGGCCACATCCTCACGACCGCCGGGCAGCAGCTCGACCAGCCGTACAGCTCGCTGGCCCTGGCCGCGAGCGAGCGGTCGGGGGACCTGCGCATGCAGGCCAAATGCCTGAACAACCTCGGTATCCGGGCGCTGATCGACGCCGAGTGGGAGCTGGCCGAGGAACGCTACGCGCGTGCCGCCACCCTGTTCCGACGGGTCGGCGACACGGCCGAGGAGGCGAACACCCTGTACAACCAGGCCGACCTGCTGATTCGTCAAGGCCGTCACGGCGAGGCCGAGGTGCTCCTCGACGCGTCGGGACGTGCGGCCCGGGTGGTGGACGACCCGGAGCTGGTCGCGCTCGTCGGACGGGAGCTCGGCAAGGTTCGGCTCGGACAGGGACACCTCGCGCAGGCGCGTCACGAGCTCGAGCTCGCGAAGGACAGCCTCGAGCGACTCGGCCTCGTCCAGGAGGCCGTCGACGCCGAGCTGTCGTTGCTCACGACCGAGCTTCCCCGATCCATGAGGCCCGCCGCGACCGGAGGGAACCCCGCGTCGCTCATCCCGGCGATCGAGGCGATACAGCAGCGAGCCGAGGCAGTGGGCGCCGTGCAGCTGTCCGCCGGCGTCCACTGGCTGCGTGGTGCGGCCCGGCTCGTCGCCGGGGAGCCGGCCGAGGCACGCGACGCGTTCGCGCTCGGGGCCAGCGCGCCGAGCGACGCGGACGGCGGCCATGGCCGGGCCCTCAACGTGCTCGGGCTCGCCACCGCGTGCGAACAGCTCCATGCGGCGGGCCCGGACCGGGCCGGAGCAGAGCGCGCCCTGACGGACTTCGGCGTCGTTTCGCTGCCCTACCCACTGCGCTGGTCCGAGCCCGGGCCCTCGCCGACGGATGCTCAGTAGGTGCCGCGGTAGTCGCGTGTCGTCAGGACGTAGAGCAGCAGGTCACCGGCGTTGCGGTGGCTCTGTCGGTAGTCGACGCAGTAGTCGGTCCGGTTGCCCGCGGCGTCGATGCCCTCGGCGACGCCCTTCCTCAGGCAGGCCGGGGCGACGATGTCGAGCGGCCCGCTCGGGTCGAAGCTGAGCTTGATCGTGTAGTGGGGCACGCCTCCGCCTCGACACACCGACTTGTCGCACCGCATGACGATCGTCGCCGGCGTGTGCGTCGTGTAGTTGTTGCCGAGCGTGCCGACGAACTGGACGACCTGCGACCCGGGGGAGCACGCGGCGATCCCCGTGCACGCTCCGGTCGACAGGCCGACCTGCTCGGAGGCGACCTGCTGGGGAAGCACGACGTAGCCGCACACCGGGGCGGTGCTGTGCCGGTCGCACGAGCCGGCCCCGAAGCCGGTCGCCAGCGTGGGATCGGTGCTGGGGGCCGTCAGCACGGTGATGAGGCTGTCGAAGGCGTTCGAGTAGCCGGTCGGGAAGCCGGCGGTCTGCCCCGTGTGAAGACTCGGGGTCACGGAGACCCGCACCCCGTTGTCCGGTCGGGAGTAGCTGACGGTGTCGGTCCCGGAGGTCTGTCCGGCCGGGATCGTGATCGACTGGGCGGACAGGTGCCCCGGAGCCGGTGCGCAGGTGTCGTCCGCGGCGCCGATGCACGCGTCGAGGTCGAAGTCGGTGTCGGACGTGAACGTCGCGCCTGCCGGCTGGAGGGTCACGGTCAGGGTGATCGGCTGCCCCGCCGCGGCGAGGACCTCTGGTACGCCCTGCGCGTCGCCGAAGCCGGACGTGTCGGTCGACATCGTGACCGCGAGCGCGGTCGGTGCGGTGGGGTGGTGGGCGCTGCTGACCTGCACGGGCAGGACTGCGCCGACGAGGGTGAGGACGAACAGGAGGGCGAGGCTGGGGAGACTCAAGGTGCGTCTGCGAACGGACTTCGGCTTCGTGGTCATCATGATCGGACCTCCTCGGTTGGGCGTGCTGAGATCCCCTCCTCGATGCACGGCGGACGCGCACGTCCCCCATTGAACCGTCCGTCCGAGCTGGGTGTCCGGGTAACCACGAGATGGGGCACTCGCGCCCCGCCCCAACGCAGCCGTATGCCGCTCACCTGGTGGGTCGCACGGCTCTCCCGAGCGGGCGGTCAGCGAGGGTAGGTGCTGACCTCGGTCGCCTTGACGGAGGCCCACAGATGGCTGCCGACCTGGATGCCGAGTGCAGCGACCGAGGCGAGGGTGACCTCGGCGATCAGCTCGAGCGGCTCGGTGAGGGACACCCGCGCGGACTGTCCCCGAAGGGTCACCTCGGTGACGCGCATCGCCCAGACGTTGCGCGACGATCCCTCGGGCCGCTCGCGGTGCAGGACCACCGCGTGCGGGGAGACCGCCGCCCAGACCTGCCCGAGCGGGCTTTCTCCTACGATGAGTGGCGTACCACCGGCGAGAGTCAGCACCTCGTGCGAATCTGCTTGGGCGGCATACAAGTTGAGGCCGACCACGGTGGCGACGTATGGGGTGCGCGGCTCGCGGAGGACCTCGCTCGGGGTGCCCACCTGCGTCACTGCGCCGGCCTCGACGAAGACGAGCCGGTCGGCGAGCGTCAGGGCGTCGAGGGGGTCGTGTGTCACCAGGACGGTGACGCCGCCGTAGTCGCGCAGGCGCCGAGCGAGCTCGGAGCGGGTCCGGGCGCGGGTCTCGGGGTCGAGCGCCGACAGCGGCTCGTCGAGCAGGAACAGGTCCGGGTCGGCGGCCAGCGCGCGGGCAAGCGCGACGCGGGCCGCCTGACCCGAGGACAGCTCGCTCGGCCGGGCGTCGACGAGGTCGCCGAGCCCGACCCGGGCCAGCTCCTGCCGCGCTCGCGTGCGCGCCGCGCGCGCCGGCACGCCGCGGCTGCGGGGGCCGTAGGCGACGTTGTCGATGGCCCGCAGATGGGGGAAGAGGAGGGCATCGGCGAGCATGAGCCCGACGCTGCGCTGCTCGGGCAGGCGACGAGGGCCGCCGGCCGTCTCCCACGTCGTGCCCGACACGACGACGTGCCCCTCCTCGAGCGGCAGCACGCCGGCGAGCGCGAGGACGGTCGAGGTCTTGCCCCCGCCGTTGGGGCCGAGGATGCCGATGACCTCGCCACGCGCTGCCGCCAGGCTGACGTCGACCTGAAGGGTGCCGCGGGTCAGGGAGATTCGTGCGTCGAGTGCTGCCTCGCTCATCGGATCCACCGGCCTCTGAGCAGCCCGAGGACGATGACGCTAACGGTGAGCAGGACGATGCTGATCGACGTCGCGACGCTCGGATCCTCCTGGAGCGCGACGTAGACGGCGAGCGGCGCCGTCTGGGTGCGGCCGGCGAAGTTGCCTGCGAAGGTGATCGTGGCTCCGAACTCGCCGAGCGCCCTGGCCCAGGCCAGGGCCAGCCCGCTCGCGATGCCGGGCACGACGAGCGGCAGGGCGACCGTACGCAGGTAGCGAAGGTCGGAGGCGCCGAGCGTGCGGGCCACGGACTCGAGCCGCGGGTCGAGCCCGCGCATCGCCCCCTCGACCGCGAGCACGTAGTAGGGCATCGCGACGAAGGTCTCGGCGACGACGACCGCAACGGTCGTGAACGGGATCTCGATGCCCAAGGGGGAGAGGTACTGCCCGAGGATGCCGGTGCGGCCCCACGTCATGAGCAGCGCGACACCACCGACGACCGGTGGCAGGACGAGCGGGACGGTGAGCAGCGCACGCAGCCAACGGGTTCCGGCGTGGTCCGAGCGTGCGAGCAGCCACGCGAGCGGCGTGCCCAGAACCAGGCAGAGCACAGCGGTCGAGGACGTCGTGACGAGCGAGAGGCGCAGGGCCGGCAGTGCCGTGCCGCCTGTCACGTCGCTGACGAGGCGCCCCCAGTCCGCGCGGGCCAGCAGCGCGACCAGCGGCAGGGTGAGCAGGAGGACCGCGACGAGGGCCGGCCCGCCCAGACCGAGGCGGGACCGCCAGGTCACGGCGGTCCGAAGCCGAGCGAGGTCAGCGTCGCTCGGCCCTGAGGGCTCAGCACGGCGTGGACGAACACGCGGGTGGCGGCTTCGTCGTCGAGCCTGATGATCGGGTAGTCCAGGGTGGTGTTCAGCTCCGCCGGGATCGGTATGCCGCTGACCGCGCCCTTGGCCGCGACGACGTCCGAGTGGTAGACGATCGCGGCGTCTGCCTCGCCGAGGGAGACCTTGGCCAGAGTCGCCTTGACGTCGATCTCGCGGGAGACGACGTGCGGCTCGACCGTGGCCTTGGCGAGCGTGGCGGCGGCGGCCTTGCCGCACGGGACGGTGACCTCGCAGAGCACGACCTTCAGGTCCAGCCCGGAGAGGTCGGTCAGGCTGGTCACGTGGCCGGGATTGCTTGGTGGCACGGCGATCTCGAGAGAGTTGCTCGCGAAGGTGTCGCTGCTCCTGACGCGAGCCGGGTCGAGGGGTTTCGCGGCGGCCTCACCGGCCAGGGCGACCACGTCGGCCGGGGCGCCCTGGTTGACCTGTTGGACAAGGGTGGCGCTCGAGCCGTAGGACACCTCGACGGTCAGGCCGGGATGGGCTCGCTCGAGCTTGGCCGCGATGGCGTCGAAGGACTCGGTGAGCGAGGCGGCCGCCAGGACCGTCACCGTGCCGGTGACACCGCTGCCGGACTCGATGCCGCCCCTTGGCGAAGCATCTGCTCGGGGTGAGCCGGTCGCTCCGCACCCGGCCAGGAGCAGAACGGCAACCAGCGCCGTGAGTGCGGCGGCTGGTCGCCCGCCGACCCCGCGCCTGCCGGGCTGGAGGCCGTCGCGGGTCACGCGTGCCCGGTGCCCGCCTCGCCTGCTCATGCCCACTGCCGCGCCTCTTCCCGCCGCTGCGGGCCGCCCACGCGGAGCGTGGGACCCGCCTCGCTGGCGCTCGGTCGGGTCCTCGCGTCGGTCGGCGCTCATGCCGGGACTTCGACGACGACGTGGGTGGACTTGACCGAGGCCACCGCCACCGAGCCGACCGTGAGGCCGAGGTCGTCGACCGACTCGGCGGACACGAGCGAGACGATGCGGAACGGTCCGCACTGCAGCTCCACCTTGGCCATCACGGTGTCTCTGGTGATAGCCGTGACGATGCCGCGCATCCGGTTGCGGGCCGAGGCGCCGCCGATGACGCCGACCTCAGCCGGGTGGGCCAGCTCCCGGGCCACGGCAGCGAGCTCGGCACCGTCGACGGTCCGGCGACCGGACTCGTCGGTGCCGCCGACGAGGCGGCCGGAGTCGACCATCCGACGGACGGTGTCGTCACTGACGCCGAGGAGAGCTGCAGCCTCGCTGATACGCAGATGCGGCATGAGAAGCATCATACAGTCGCATCTGCGGAGTCTGCCATCTGTGGTCGACCGGGCACCACCTCCCGGCAGAAGCGAGCATCAGCTCGACCGTCCCCGACTCTCTCGAGCTGTGAGCGGACGGTCGCCCCGAGCGCGGATCTGCTGCACCGACCACGTGTTCCCGTCGGGATCGGAAAAGCCGAAGAACGTTCCTCCGTCCCGCTCGTCGAAGACCGTGATCTGCGAACAGTCGACTCCCCGCTCGACGAGCTCGGCCCGGGCCAGTTCGGCGTCGGCCACCACGAGCTGCACGCCGTGCAGCGACCCGGGCACCATCTGGTTCGGTGACGGCAGGGTGCCGATGACGATCGAACAGCCGGAGCCGTGCGGTGTCAGCTGCGCGAGGTGCACGTGCTCGTTGTGCGTCTCGTGGTCGAGCGCGAAGCCGAGCTGGTCGCGGTAGAAGGCGATCGAGCGCCCGAGGTCGCTGACCGGGACCACCACGACCTCGAGCGTCCAGTCCATCGGCGCGTCAGTCATGCGCCGGTGCCGATGGGGGCGGTCGAGGTCGAGCTGACGAGTGACTCGAGCCTCTCGTAGCCCTCGCTCATGCCCTTCTCCATACCGCTGGCCACCATGGCGTCGCGGCCCTCCACGGTCCGGCCGATGCTGCGACCGCGGAGTCGGCACCGGCCGTGACCAAGGTCCTCGAACCACATGAACTCGATGGCTACCTCGTCCGGCATGCCCTCGAACTCGAAGGTCTGGATGGCGAACTCGTCCTCGCGGACGGTGTGGAACAGGCCGTGGAAGCCGTACTCCCTGCCCTGGCTCTGATGCGTGTAGCGGTAGCTGCCGCCGGTGACGAAGTCCCAGCGCTCGATCGTCATCTCGTAACCGTTCGGCCCGAGCCACTGTCGCACCAGGTCTGGGTCGCGATGGGCATTGAAGACGGCGGCGACGGGGGCGTCGAACTCGCGGGTGTAGTCGATCCACGGAACGCCTTGGGGGGCGTCGATGGTCAGCTCGTTGGTCATGGCTGGTTCTCCTTGGTGCTGCGGCGTGGCGCGCCGGGTGAGTGCTCCAGCAGGGCGTCGAGCCTGCGGAACTGTTGCTCGTGGACGAGCCGGTAGCGGTCGATCCAGGCGGTGAGTGCCTCGAGTCGGGCCGCATTGAGGTGCACGGGGCGGCGCTGGGCCTCCCGGGTCCGGGTCACGAGCCCTGCGTGCTCGAGGACCTGGATGTGCTTCGAGACCGCTTGTTTGCTGATCTCGAACGGCTCGGCGAGCTCGTTGACCGTTGCCGGCCCCCGGCTCAGCCGAGCGATCATCGCGCGCCGGACCGGGTCGGCCAGGGCCGCGAAGGCCCGGTCGAGCGGTTCTTGGTCCGACATCGTTATCAACCCACCCATTGATCAATCGATAGATTGATTAAACGCTCCGCATGACCCCCTGTCAAGCGACTTCTGTGGTTCAACCGGCCGAACGCGCGGCCAGCAGGCGTCTCGCGCTCTGGACCTTCGGGCCCAGCCGGTCCAGGTGGGCGACGAGCTCGTCGGCTGCCGCGTGGATCGCGTCGTCGGTGACGGGGGCGAGGGCGTCGATGATGAACAAGGCCGTCGTGGTCTCCTCCTCGAGTCGGGTGCGCCGAGCCTGGCGCCAGTTCCACCGTCGACAGGTCACACCCGCCTGGTCGCACCAGACGACCTCGCCGGGCTCAGGGTGCTCGACGACCTCGATACCGGCGGCGACGGTGTCGAAGGGCTCGGCCCCGGTCGCACGTGCCAGTCGCGGGGGCCCCTGGTATCGGTCGAGGTCCTCCCCGCCGAGGGGGAGCTCGTGCAGCACCGAGATCGCATTGTAGATATCGGTGAGCGGGTTCACTTGGGGCAGGCCGGAATCCGCGCGACGCAACAGCGCCTCGAGGCTGTTGCGGGTGCGTTGTGGCTTGGCGCCGAACGCCCGGTAGGCCTCGCGCCACGCCGCCACGTGCGGGAGCTGCTCGATAGGCCCGTCGGCGAGGAGCCGGCGAGCCGCGTCCTCGGCGCGGGCGAGCAGGGTCGGGCTGGTCTCGTCCTGGCTGCCGGGCACCAGTCCCTCGACCGCGACGAGCAGTACTCGGTAGTCCGGTCGCAGCGCGGCAACCTCGCCCGTGACGAACGCACCGGCGAGCAGCTCGTCCAGATCCTCGGTCTTGTTCATCTCGCCCATCCTCGTTCTCCTGCCGGCCAGGTGACCGACTCAGCGTGCCTGGTCCTTCCAACCGCTGACGCGAGCGTATGCCGCTCGCGCGGGTCGTGCGCCCGCGCTCACACGTCAACCTTGCCGAGCAAACCCAGTCGCTCGTCGCGATCAAGACGAAGCGCCGCTGCACGCTCGATGGGGAATGCTGCACGCTCGATGGGGAATGCTGCACGCTCGATGGGGAGTAGTGCACGCTCGATGGGGAATGCTGCACGCTCGATGGGGAGTAGTGCACGCTCGATGGGGAATGCTGCACGCTCGATGGGGAATGCTGCACGCTCGATCGGGAGTGGGGCGCATGCCCTCGGTGAAGGAGTCGCCGATCGCGACGAAGCGGCTCCAGACCGGTGGCTCGCTGCCCGGCGACGACGTCATACGAGGCTCCAGTCGATCGGGTCGGCGCCCTGCTGGCGCAGCAGCTCGTTGGCGCGGCTGAACGGCCTCGACCCGAAGAACCCGGATCGCGCCGACAGCGGCGAGGGATGGGCGCTCTCGATCCTGGGGACCGGACCGAGCATGGGGGCCAGGGACTGGGCGTGCCGACCCCAGAGGATGGCGACGAGCGGGCCACCCCGTGCGGCAAGGGCCCTGATCGCCTGCTCGGTCACGACCTCCCAGCCCTTGCCGTGGTGGCTTGCGGGCTTGCCCGGCCGGACCGTCAGCACGCGGTTGAGCAGCATGACGCCCCGCTCGAACCATGGCGTCAGGTCGCCGGTGGCCGGCAGCGGCAGGCCGAGGTCGGTGCCGAGCTCCGCGTGGATGTTCTGCAGGCTCCTCGGGACGGGTCGCACGTCCGGTGCCACCGAGAAGCTGAGCCCGACCGGGTGCCCCGGCGTCGGGTAGGGGTCCTGCCCCACGATGAGCACGCGCACCTCCTCGACCGGGCGCGAGAAGGCCCGCAGCACCGCGTCCCCCGCCGGTAGGTAGCCGCGCCCCGCCGCGACCTCTGCGCGCAGGAAGTCACCGAGCGCCGCGATCGTCCCGGCGACCGGCTCGAGCGCGGGCACCCATGACGGGTCGACGTTCTCGCGGAGGGGGCGGGCCGGCACGCCGACACGGTACCGCCAGTATCGTCGTGCCCGGCGCACGGTCCAACGCCGCCCACGCGAAGGAGCCCTCATGACCCTGGTCCTCGACGGCCGCGCACTCGTGGACGGGGAGCTCGCCGACGTCCGCATCGAGCTCGAGGGTGACCGTATCGCCACGGTCACCCCAGTGGGTATGCCGCTCAGCTCGCCTCGGGAGGCAGCCGGGCATCGCGCGGGCGAAGGCCACGGCGAAGGCCAGGGCGAAGGCGAAGGCACGGTGATCCTGCCCGGAGCCGTCGACGTGCACTGCCACGGCGGGGGCGGCACGACCTTCCTCGACCTCGACCCGGAGGCCGCCGCCGCGGCCGCGCGCCACCATCACCGGCGTGGCACGACGAGCCTGCTGGCCAGCCTCGTCACGCTGGCCCCGGCCGACCTCGCCCGAGGCGTCGAGATCCTCGCCGACCTGGCCGACGACGGACTCGTCGACGGGATCCACCTCGAGGGACCGTGGCTGGCCGAGTCCAGGTGCGGCGCCCACGACCCGGCGCTGCTGCGCGACCCGGACCCGGCCGAGGTGGACCACCTCCTGGAGCTCGGCCGGGGGCACCTCCGCCAGGTCACCCTCGCCCCCGAACGGGCCGGCGGGATCGAGCTGGTCCGACACCTGACCGCAGCGGGAGTGCACGCGGCCGTGGGGCACAGCTCGGCGGCATACGGGACCGTCATGGCAGCCGTGGAGGCGGGTGCGGACCTCGCGACCCACCTCTTCAACGGGATGGACCCGTGGCATCACCGCGAGCCGGGAGCGGTGCCGGCGCTGCTGCGGGCGGCGCGCGCCGGAGAGCTCGTCGTCGAGCTCATCGCCGACGGTGCCCACCTCGCGGACGAGACCGTCGTGAGCGTCCTCGACCTCGTCGGGGAGGGGCAGGTGGCCTTCGTCTCGGATGCCATGGGTGCGGCGGGGATCGGCGACGGCAGCTATGTGCTCGGCGGGCTGCCCGTGCTCGTGTCGGACGGCGTCGCCCGGCTGGCCACGGCGGACGGCAGGCCTGGGTCGATCGCCGGTGGGACCTCCCACGCGATGGAGATCGTCCTGCGTCAGGTTCGTGCGGGGATCGGGCTGGAGCGGGCGGTCCGAGCCGGGTGCGTGACACCGGCGCGGGTGCTCGGGCTCGAGGACCGGGGGGTGATCCGGCCGGGGGGCCGCGCCGACCTCGTCATGGCCGACCCGGACGGTGTGCAGCGGGTCATGCGGGCCGGTCGCTGGCTCGCTGGATGAGGCCATCCGGCCGGTTGTCGCCTACGCTCTCCGGGTGACCTCCCAGCCCCGCCCCAGGTGGAAGACCGTCGTGTTCGACCTCGACGGCACGCTCGCCGACACCGTGGACCTCATCGTCCAGTCGCACCAGCACACGATCGAGTCGATGCTCGGCAAGCGGGAGGAGCCGGCCGTCCTGCGGACCTGGATCGGGCGGACGCTCGAGGTGGCCTACCACGACTACTGCCCCGAGCGGGCCGGCGAGCTCGTCGAGGCCTACCTCGAGTGGAGCGACGCGAACACCGCCCGCCTGCTGGGCCGCTTCGAGGGCATCAACGAGGTCATCAGCGATCTCGATGCCGCGGGGCTCCGGCTCGGCGTGGCGACCTCGAAGCGGCGCTCGCAGGCCGTGCGGGTCATGAGCGAGCTCGGCCTCGACGACCACATCGAGGTCCTCGTCACGATGGAGGACACCGACAAGCACAAGCCCGACCCGGAGCCGCTCCTGAAGGCGGTGCGCACGATCGGCGGTACGCCGGCCGAGGCCGTCTATGTCGGCGACGCCGTCGTCGACACTCTTGCGGGCAAGGCGGCCGGCATGTCGACCGTTGCCGTGACGTGGGGGGCCGGCCACGTGGAGGCCCTGGCCGGGGTCCGGCCGGACAGGGTGGCGCACACGCCCGAGGAGCTGCGCACGACCCTGCTCGGCTGACGACCGAGCCGACCCGCCCCCGCCCTGCCTGAATGACACTCATGTCATTTGGGTCTAGAGTAACGTCCGGAGCCGACGCCCGATCGAGACCAGAGTGAGACGTCACGACCAATGAGCGGAGCAGTGAGCGCCGAACCATGACCGAGCACGCCACGGAGCAGGTCCAGTCTCGCGAGGCCCTGAGCGATCGCGACCAGGAGATCCTCGCATTCGAGCGGCAGTGGTGGAAGTACGCGGGCTCCAAGGAGCAGGCGATCAAGGAGCTGTTCGACATGAGCTCGACGCGCTACTACCAGGTGCTCAACTCGCTCCTCGACAACCCTGCGGCGCTTGCCGCCGACCCGATGCTCGTCAAGCGCCTGCGCCGGATGCGCACCCAGCGCCAGCGGGCCCGCACGAGCCGCCGCCTCGGCCTGGGCCACTGACACCCCACCTCCGGCGTGGTTCACTTTCCGTCATGCCCGACGTCACGATCCGCCGCGCCGGGGCCGATGACGCCCTCGTCGTCGCGGCGCTGCACCTGCAGTCGGCCCGAGACCTCGGCCACGACGGGGAGCCGGGCTTCCTCGACCGCTTCGCCGACGCGTGGCTCGCCAGCCGCCCCGACCATCCGACGTGGATCGCGCAGAGCCACGGCGCGCACGCGGGAGTCCTGTCCACCCGCCGGCTGCGGCCGCTGCCCTTCCCAGGCCGGCCCGAGGTGAGCTGGCTCTACGTCGGCACCATCTTCGTCGCCTCCGGTCATCGCAAGCGAGGCATCGGGCGGGCCCTCATCGAGGGGATGCTCGACTGGTCCCGCGCGACCGACGTCAAGTGGGTCAGGCTCAACGTCGAGGCATCCCAGCACGACTTCTACCGGAGCCTCGGCTTCACGCTGGCCGAGACCATCCTCGAGTACGACCTGCGAGAGAGCCGATGAGGCCCGGTCCCGCCAACTCGCTGACCGACGTCGCCGGTCTGCGCGTCGGTCACTGCACCCGCGACGAGCCGGGCTGGCTCACCGGCACCACCGTCGTGCTCGCCCCGCCGGGCGGGATGGTCGCCGGGGTCGACGTGCGCGGCGGCGGGCCCGGCACCCGGGAGACCGACCTGCTCGAGCCGCGCAACCTGCTCGACCGCGTCCACGCGATCCTCCTCGGCGGCGGCAGCGCCCCGGGGCTCGCC
>NZ_JAKDLO010000302.1 GCF_030452765.1 Intrasporangium sp. | reverse complement strand
GCCCCCCCCCCCCCCACGCCCCTCTCCCCCCCGGCCCGCCCCCCTGCGGGCCCACCCCCCGGCCCCGGGGCGGCGTGGCCACAACCATGCCCCCCAAAGGCGGTTTGCCACCACGATGGGAAACCCCGCAACCCGCGGACGGGCCAGGCCGACCGGACCCGAGCATAATGAGCAGGGCCCTGACTGCCGTGCCCGACCGGGAGGACGTAGATGCCGTCAATGCGCAGCACGGAGAGCATCTTCCTGCGCCTCGAACGCAGTGGTTACCCCATGGATGTGGCCGGGATCTACGTTCTGGATGCCGCCCCCGAGGGGCCGTTGCCCTTCGATGACATCCGGGCGGTGTTCGGCCAGAGGCTGTCCGGATCGCCGATCGCCAACCGGGTGATCGCTCATGCGCCACTGCGCATCGGTGAGGACCGCTGGGCCCAGGTGGACTCGGTCGACCTCGACGCGCACATGCACCATCGTGTCGTGCCGTCGCCAGGAGACCTGCCGGCCCTGATGGAGACCGTGCTCGAGGTCTCGGCCGAGCCGCTCGATCGCACCCAGCCGCTCTGGGAGGCCTGGTACCTGACGGGACTGGCCGATGGGCGGGCGGCACTGGTTCTGCGCCTGCACCATGCGGTCATCGACGGCATGGGGATGGTCGCACTGCAGCAGCTGCTCTTCGACCTCGAACCCACCCCGGTGTCTCGTGAACGTGATCCGGCGCCGATGAGTGGGAGAGCACATCCGTCGCTGGCGCGGCGGGCACTGGTGGAGATACCGAGCCGGGTGGTCGCCAACACGGTGGCGACCAAGCGGCTCGTGGTCAGCGCCACCGACCTGGTCGGCGCCATGGTGCGGACCGCTGTGCCAGGCCCGATTCGGTGGGGAGAGCGCCCCGGCTTCATGCCCTCGCGGTCCGACGCCCCTCCGGTGACCCTGTTCAACCGGCACGTCAGCGACCCTCGCAAGTCGATGGCGCTCGTGAGTCTGCCCTTCGGCCAGGTGCAGGCGGCGCGTGCTCTGTTCCCCGGGGTGACCATCAACGACGTGCTGTTGGCGCTGGTGACCGGGACCATGCGCGACTACCTCGCCGCGAACGGCGACCTGCCCGACAGGCCCATCCGCACCAGCTGCCCGGTCAACGTCCGGGCCGCGGGCGACGACGGCAAGACGGGCAACCACCTGACCACGATGTGGGTCGACCTTCCCGTGCACCTGACTGACCCCGTGGAACGGTTGGCGGCGGTCCACGCGAGCTCCACCGCCGCCAAGGCGGCACTGCCTCAGTCCAAGTCTGACTGGGACTCTCTGGCCGACGTCGGTGACCTCCTGATGCCAGGGGTCGTCTCGGCGGCGATGGCCTTGGCGGGTACGAAGGCCTTCGGGTTCCTCCCGCTCGCCCAGAACCTCACCGTCTCCACGCTGGCCGGGCCACGTCAGCCGCTCTACCTCGCGACCCGCCAGATCGTGAACGTCTTCCTCCGCGGTATCGTCTGCCCCCCGCTTCACCTGTTCTTCGCCGCCATCACCTACGACCAGCACGTCGATGTCAGCGTCACCACCGTGCGGCAGCTGTGCCCCGACCCGCAGGCCCTGGTCGACGGTTTGCAGACCGAGCTCGACCGGCTGTCGGCCGCCGTCAAGCCCAAGCGGCGCAGCCAAGGGCGTCGCTCACCGAGCGGCCAAGGGCCGCGGCGCCCGGCATCCGCGAAGAACCGTCAAGGCGGGGGGGAGTGACCGACTGATTGCCAGGTGGCAGCATCAGGTCTGTGTACGTGCCTCGTTTCAACATCATGCATGAGCCCGAGGTCGGTGCCTTCCTGCGGGCCCACCCGGTGGCCCACCTCGTGACCGTCGGCGCCGATGGGGTGCCCGACGCCACCCTCCTGCCGATCCTCATCGACAACGACGGGGGCCGTGATCGCGTCGTGGCTCATTTCGCCCGGGCGAACAACCACTGGCGGCGTATCGTGAACGGGTCGCCCGCGCTGTTCGTGGTCGCCGGGCCCGATGCCTACATCTCACCCAGCTGGTACGCCAGCAAGGCCGAGCACGGCCGGGTCGTTCCCACCTGGAACTACTCCGCCGTGCATCTCAGTGGGCCGGTCACCATCTACGACGACGTCGACTGGGTGCGCACCGCGGTGACCCGTCTCACCGAGCGTCACGAGGGCGATCGGGCGAAGCCGTGGGCCGTGAGTGACGCGCCCGCGACGTACGTGTCCGGCCAGCTGAGGGCCGTCGTCGGCATCGAGATGACCATCGAGAAGGTCGAGGCCAAGGCCAAGCTGAGCCAGAACCGCAGCGACGAAGACCGCTCCGGCGCCATCGCCGGCTTGCGCGAGGCGTCGGAGGCCCCGGGGGCCCAGCGTGCGCAAGCCGTGGCTGCGGCGATGGAGGAGGAGCTCGAGCACTGACACCGACACCCTGGCGCGCTGAGATCCCACCCATCGCGAACTCTTCCCCCGAGCACAGACCCCGCACAGGCGCCGGTTCGACGGTGGAGGCATGAACACGAACTCTCGCCCCTCAGTCGTCGGCTCCTCGCTGCGCCGCGGCCTCGGGATCGCGGGGGCGGCCGTCGCGGTCGCCTTCGTCGGCGCCGCCGGCCTGGGTGCCGCTGACGCCCAGGCCGCCGGCGTCTCGGCCGGGGTCGCCTACCTGAGCCACGCCACGCCACCCGAGCCGATGCCGGCGACGAACCCGGCGAACCTGCCTCCCGCCAGCACGCTGGCCGTGCGCTACTCGTTCGAGGACGGCGACCTGCGTCAGCTCTGAGGTCCCCGTCGGTCGAGGCGCCTGAGTCAGCGTGGTGGCAGGGAGCCCCCGGCCGGGTGCCCATCCTGCCGACCGTCTCGCCCGTCGTCGCGCAGGGTGAGCCAGAGGCGATGCGCGGTGATCACCGCCAGCGCCCACGCGAACCCGA
>NZ_JAKDLO010000106.1 GCF_030452765.1 Intrasporangium sp. | reverse complement strand
GAGCTGGACGTCGCGGAGCTGCACGAGGCGCGGCTGGAGTCGGCCGTCGCCTTCGTCGCCGCAGCCGACGACGACACGGCCAACCTCTGGCTCCTGGCCGCTGCTGCCGAGCTCAACCCGGGCCTGTTCACCGTCGCCCTCCAACAACGAGCGTCGAACGTGCCGCTCTTCGAGGCGCTCGACGTCGACTTCGGGATGACGCCGGCCGAGGTGACGAGCCGCGAGGTCATGGCCCGTCTGACCAACCCGGGCCTCATGGCCTTCCTGCCGTCGGTGCCCCGGATGGATGACCAGTGGTCCGCCGACCTCGTCGATCGCCTCGTCGAGTACTGCGGCACCGGCACTCCCGAGCTCTGGCTCGTCGACCTCGACGCGGAGTCGAGCCCGGCCGTCATCCCGTGGCTCACGGCAGGCACTCTGACCCTGGGCGACCTGCTGCGTAGCCCGGTCGACCGCCACGAGTCGCTCGAGGCCGTCCCACTGGCCCTCGTCCGCGACAACGAGAACCGACCGGCCCCGGGTCCCGACGAGCCCTTGCGTGCGGGCGACCGGATCCTGCTGGCCACCGCCGCCCCGACCAGGCGCGCGCTGGACGCCACGCTCGCGCACGACCCGACCGCGGCATACGTGATCGACGGTCGCTTCGTCCCGTCGAGCTGGATCTGGCGCCGTCTGTTCCCCCGGACGACCACAACTCTGCCCCACGACACCGATTGAGCACGGCCAGTCGGGCCCGCAACGAATCGTGGTCGTCCGGCGAGACAACCCGGAAGCCCTCGAGGTGGTCGTCACGCGCAGCCGACTCGGTATGCCGCTCGCCTCGCTCCCGCCCGGATGCCCGGTGGGATGCCCGGTGGGATGCCCGGTCCGGTGGGAAGGGGGGTGATCCGTGCCGCAGCGGGGCTTCGGGTCCCCACCTGGGTGGGCCAGCGACATACCATCGCTTCATGGAGGGCCGACGGCAGGAGTGGTCCGATCCGCCCTCGACCGTCGCCGCCGAGGCTGACGGGCCGCTCGGAGGACTCGGGGCGTCCGTCAGCTCCGCGCGGACCTCTCAGGCGCAGTTCGCCGCACTGTTCGACGCGGTCGTGGCGATCAGCTCGGACCTGGACCTGCCGGAGGTGCTCGAGCGCATCGTCTTCGCCGCCTGCCGGCTGGTCGACGCGAGGTACGGGGCGCTGGGAGTGACCAGCGGGGACGGGGAGCGGCTCGCCGAGTTCGTCACCTACGGCGTGACCCCGCAGGAGCGGGCGGCGATCGGTGACCCGCCACGCGGGCACGGCGTCCTCGGCCTGCTCCTGACCGACCCGAGACCCCTGCGCCTGAAGGACATCCGAGCGCACGAGAAGTCGGCGGGCTTCCCCCCGAACCATCCCCGGATGACCACGTTCCTCGGGGTGCCCGTGCGGATCCACGACGAGGTCTTCGGCAACCTCTACCTGGCCGAGAAGCACGATGGTGAGGAGTTCACCCAGGCCGACGAGTCGATGCTCGTCACCCTGGCCGCCGCGGCCGGGGTCGGCATCGAGAATGCGCGGCTCTACGAGCGGGCCGGGCGTCAGGCGAAGTGGACGGCGGCGGTGGCACGCTTCAGCCGGATCCTGCTCCAGTCCGACGACGACGGCCCCGCCCTCGCGGCACTCGTCGAAGATGTCCGCACCCTGTCCGATGCGAGTGCGGTCGCAGTGCTGCTCTGGGATGAGGGAGGCATCTGGCTCGGCGCAAGCACCTCCGAGGGGGTGCTGGACGGGCCGCTCGACCCCGAGAGCTGGGAGCCCGCCCGGTTGCTGCGGGAGCCCACCTTCATCGACCACGGGGAGTCGCCGTCGCTGTGGTCCGGGGGCGCCAGGTCGGTGCTGGATGTCGACCAGGACGCACAGCTGCTCGTCGTGCCGGCCATGGTCGGCGACGTACGGGTCGGCTTCCTGCTCATCGCGTGGTGTCGGGACCCGGGCAGGACCGGCAGCGCCGATGTCGGCGGCGCGGTGATGGGCGATGCGGTGGTGCGAGATGCCCTGGTGCTCGACGCGCTGCGCGACCTCGCCCGGCAGACCGGGCTCGCGCTCGCCGCCGCCCAGGGCCAACGGAACCGGTGGACGATGGCCTTGCTCGAGGACCGCGACCGGATCGCCCGGGACATGCACGACCACGTCATCCAGCGGCTCTTCGCGACGGGCCTGTCCCTGCAGTCGGCCATGCCGCTGACGATCCACCCCGTGGTGCGAGAGCGCGTGCTCGAGGCCGTCGACGACCTCGACACGGCGATCAAGGACATCCGCCACACGATCTTCGAGCTGCACCGGACCGGGACGGAGTCGGGCGACATGAGCGACGCCGTGGCCGAGCTGCACGCGGTGACGACGGACTACCTCGATGCCCTGGGCTTTGCACCCGAGCTGACCGTCGAGGGACGGGTCGACGCGCTCGACGGCGACCTGCGGCGCGATGTCGTCGCCGTGCTGCGCGAGGGGCTGGCCAACGCGGCCCGGCACTCGCACGCCTCACGGGTACGGGCTCGGGTGACCGTTGCCTCGCACGTGACCGTCGAGGTGCAGGATGACGGGGTCGGCCTGCCGCCCGACGCGCTCCGCAGCGGGTTGGCGAACCTGGCGGACCGGGCCGGCCAGCGCGACGGCGCCCTCGAGGTGGTGGGCCACCCGGGGGAGGGCACGACGCTGACCTGGCGGGTCCCGCGTCCCTCCAGCTGACCGACCCCCGAAACCCCTTCCTTCGAGCGGGCAAGCACCGCCCGGTCGAGCGGGCAGCACCGCCCGGTCGAGCGGGCAGCACCGCCCGGTCGGGCGGGCACCGGTGCCAGTGGCGGGGACCTTGGTCCCTAGCCGGTCGCCTGCCCTGTCGGAGAGGGTCGAACTACGGACGCGACCAAGGAGGAGTCATGCAGACGGTTCCCAGCACCGACCGTATCGTCGTCGGATTCGACGGGTCACCAGCAGCCGAGTCAGCGGTCGACTGGGCAGCCCAACAGGCCAAGCGACGGGGTGTCAGCCTGCGGGTCGTCGCCGCGATCCCATGGCCGTACAACGGGATCGGCATGGGTGCGGCCACGCCGTTCGACCCGCACGAGCTGGCCAAGGAGCTCGCGGTGGACGGGCAGAAGCGCGCCGTGAAGATCCTCGACGAGGATCAGGTGAACGTCGTCGGAGTCGCCGACAGTGCTGCCAATGCGCTCGTCGAGGAGTCCCAGTCCGCCGGCCTGGTCGTCGTCGGCCACCCGAGCCGCTCCCGTCTGGGACAGGTCTTCATCGGCTCGGTCGTCTACGGCGTGGTCGCCCACGCGAAGTGCAACGTCGCCGTCGTCCCGGATGGAGATGTCGTGCTGCCCGGCGTCCGTCATGCCGTGGTGGTCGGCGTGGACGGGTCCGACGCTGCACTGGCCGCGGTCACCCAGGCCGCGGAGGAGGCCCACCGCTGGGGCGCCCCGCTCCAGATCGTGCAGACCTGGTTCCTCTCGACGGTGACCGGGTGGTCCGGCGCGCTGGCCGGCACGACAATCATCGACGAGGACTCCGACTTCTTCGGCAAGGCTGCCCGCGCCTCCGTCGCCACGGCGGCTGCGCACGCCAAGGCCCTCCACAATGACCTCGTTGTCGAGACGCTCGTCTACGACGAGCACCCGGCTCGGGCCCTCGTCGACGTGTCTCGCACGTGCGGCCTGCTCGTTGTCGGCAACCGCGGGCTCGGCGGCTTCGAGCGGCTCATGCTCGGCTCTGTGAGCCGCTACGTCATCCAGCACGCGATCGTCCCGGTGCTCGTCGTGAGACGGTGAACGAATGCCGATCACGGTCTACCTGCTCGATGACCACGAGATCGTCCGGCGCGGGCTGCGCGAGCTGCTCGAGTCCACCGGCGACATCGCCGTCATCGGCGAGTCCGGCCTCGCACACGAGGCCGCCCGCAGGATCCCGGCACTGCGGCCGGACGTCGCGATCTTCGACGTCCGGCTGCCGGACGGTTCTGGCATCGACGCCTGCCGCGAGGTGCGCTCGATCGACCCGACGATCAAGGGCCTGGTCCTGACGTCCTTCGACGACGAGTCGGCCCTCTCCATGGCGGTCATGGCGGGGGCGCATGGTTTCGTGCTCAAGGACATCAAGGGGGCCGGGCTGGTGGCGGCGGTTCGCCGGATCGCTGCGGGTGAGCACCTCATCGACGAGGAACAGCTGGCGCGGCTGCGGCGAGCCTGGCTGCGCCACGAGGAGAGCGATCCCCGGCTGCGCTCGCTGTCACCGCAGGAGCGGCGGATCCTCGACCTCATCGCGGCGGGCAAGACGAACCGTCAGATCGGCGAGGTCCTGTCGATCGCGGAGAAGACCGTGAAGAACTACGTCACCTCGATCCTCGGCAAGCTCGGGCTCGAGAGCCGGACTCAGGCCGCCGTGCTGGCGGCCACGCGCGGGCACGACCACGGGCACCGGGGCGCGTGGCCGCCAACCGCGTCCGGGCACTGAGCCGCGACTCAGGGCAGGAGCCCAGCGTCACGGGCGAGCCGGACCGCGTGGACCCGGTTGGTGGCGCCCAGCTTGCGAGCGGGGGTCTTGATGCACGCTCGCGTTCGTGGTCCCTCGCGCCCTTCATGACGAGCACGACAGGTGCCTCGTCGCGCCGGTGCCTGTGGCGCCGGCCACCTCCGAAGGGAGGTATGCGTCACGCGGCGGTGAGCGGCATACTCGGGAGCAACGTCGGAAACGTGTCCTGCGCGAAGGAGCTGCCAATGACCACCACCACCACCACGAGCGACGATGTCACGCGCTCGCTGGCCGAGTACGGCCGGGCGGACGCCTGTGCCGCCGAGCTGATCTGCGACCGCCATCCCGCGGAGGCCGTCGCCTTCCGCGTCGTCGACTCCGACCTCACCGTCACCGACCTGACGTTCGGCGAGCTGCGCCGCCGGTCGGAGCGGGCCGCCGCGGCCCTCGCGCGGCTCGGGGTCGGCGCAGGCGATGCCGTCGGCGTGCTCATGGGCAAGTCCGTCGACCTGCCCGCGATCCTGCTCGGCATCTGGCGGCTCGGTGCGGTGCATGTGCCGCTCTTCACCGCGTTCGCCGCCCCCGCCATAGCGATGCGTCTCGAGGGCAGCGGCGCGCGGGTCGTGGTCGCCGACGCGAGCCAGGTGGGCAAGCTCGAGGGTGCCGGCGCCTTGCAGGTGGTCCAGGTCGGCGGGGACACGCCGGAGTCCGAGAGCTGGTCTCGCTACGAGGACCTCGTGGCCGAGGACGTCGACCTGCCGGCGATCGAGGCTGCCCGCCTCGGGCCGGACGCGCCGCTCGTCGTGCTCTTCACGAGTGGCACGACCGGCGCGCCGAAGGGCGTGCCGGTGCCGATCCGGTCGCTCGCGGCGCTGACCCGCTATGTCGTCGACGCGCTCGACGTGCGCGACGAGGACGTCTTCTGGAACGCGGCCGACCCCGGGTGGGCCTATGGCCTCTACTACGCGGTGCTCGGCCCGATGGCCCTGGGACGCGAGAGCATCCTGCTTCATTCCGGCTTCAGCCCGGAGCTCACCTGGCGGGTGCTCGACGAGCTCGGGGTGACGAACTTCGCCGGCGCGCCGACGATCTACCGCGCGCTGCGGGCCGATGCCGCCTCAGCCGGCCGGTCGCACCGGTTGCGTCGCGCATCGTCCGCGGGCGAGCCGCTCACCCCGGAGGTCGTGTCGTGGTCGAGCGAGGCCCTCGGCGTGACAGTGCGCGACCAGTACGGCCAGACCGAGCACGGGATGGTCGCTGCCAATGCGTGGCGCGACGAACTGCGCGAGGAGGTGCCGGCCGGCTCGATGGGCCGCGCCCTGCCCGGCTGGTCGTGCGGTGTCCTGCTCGAAGAGCGCGACGAGGTCGCGCCCGCCGGTACGGTCGGTCGCCTCGCGATCGACACGAGCGCGAGCCCACTGATGTGGTTCTCCGGCTACCTGGACGCACCGGAGAAGACGGCGGAGCGCTTCACACCCGACGGCCGGTGGTATCTGACCGGCGACACTGCGGCACAGGACGAGCAGGGGCGGCTCTTCTTCTCGGCCCGGGACGACGACGTCATCATCATGGCCGGTTACCGGATCAGCCCCTTCGACGTCGAGAGCGTCCTGGTCACCCACGACGCCGTCGCCGAGGCGGCCGCGGTCGCTGCCCCCGACCAGCTGCGCGGCGAGGTCCTCGAGGCGCACGTCGTCCTGCGTCCGGGGCACGACGGGACGCCGGAGCTCGTGACCGAGCTGCAGCAGTTGGTCAAGACGCAGTTCGCCGCGCACGCCTACCCGCGCACGATCCACTTCGTCGACGAGCTGCCCAAGACGCCGTCCGGCAAGATCCAGCGGTTCAAGCTGCGCGAGGAGGCTCGCGCCCGCGGGACCAACTGACCACTCGACCGGGGAGTTGGTGTCGGCTCGACCGGGAGTTGGTGCCCACTCGACGTCAGGGGGTACGTCGAGCGGGCGGTTTGTCCCGGTCGAGTGGTCAGCTCATCGTCCGCGGGCCCCCCACCCGCTGGCCAACGCCGCGGTCGCGATCTCGTCGGCGACCGTTTCGAGGTCGCGCTCGACGAGCCCGACGGTGACCCTCACGTGGTCATGGCCGTCGGCAAGCACGGCGAACGGACCGCCGGGGGCGACGCCGATCCCACGCGAGGCCAGACGGACGAGGGCGGTGGCCTGGTCGGCGACCGGTACCCAGACGTTGATTCCATCCCTGCCGCCGGCGATGACTCCACGTGCCGCGAGGGCGTCGACGAGAACCTTTCTGCGCCGGGCATACTCGGCTCGCGCAGCCACCACCTCGGCCCGGCTCTGCGCATCGGTGAGCAGGTGGTGCAGCACCCGCTGGAGCAGTCGGCTGCTCCAGCCCTGGCCGAGCTGGCGCAGCCGCCGCACCTCTCCGACGAGGTCTTCGGGGCCGCTGAGGGCCGCGAGCCGCAGATCGGGTCCGTACGACTTGGAGAAGCTGCGCACGTGCACGGTCTGCCCCGACAGGCTCGTGCCGAGACTCACGTCGGCGGTGCTGGCAATGCCGTAGGCCGAGTCGTCCTCCACGACGATCGCGTCAGTCGCCCCGATGATCCGGGCGAGCGCGCCGGCGCGGCTGGGCGTCATACTCACCCCGGTCGGGTTGTGCGCGCGCGGCTGCAGGAAGACGGCCTGCGCGGCTGTGTCGAGCGCACCGGTCAGGGCATCTGGCACCATCCCCTCGTCATCGAGGGGGACACCCACCACCTGCACCCCGGCCGCTTCGAGCAGGTCGAGCAACGGCGGGAACGAGGGGTGCTCGACGACGACCCGGTCGCCGAAGCGCAGGCTCGTGCGGATCACCAGGTCGAGGGCATCCATCGCACCGTCGACCACGGCGATCGCGGGCGGCGGGTAGGGCCACGAGTCGACGAGCACCTCGGCCAGCTCGGGCAGGACCGGGTCGTCGAGGTAGCTGCGCGGAGTCCCGGCCGTGGTCACCGCGGCCAGCGCTCGGCCCAGTCCGGGCAGCAACGCCTCGTCGGGCACCCCGGTCGACAGGTCCAGGCTGAGCTCGGCCTGATGCTCCAGGGCTTGCCGGTAGCGCCCGTCCCGGGGCGCTCCCAGGTCAGCCACGACGGTGCCGCGCCGGCCCTTCGTGCGCAGCGTGCCGGCCCGCGCGAGCAGGCCCCACGCCGAGCTCACGGTCGTGGGTGACAACGCCAGCTCCCGCGCGACCTCACGGATCGGCGGCAGCCGGTCCCCGGGCTGCAGCGCCTGCTCCCGGACCGCCCGGCTGACCGCGAGCGCGAGCCCCTTCGCGGTGGGGTCGGCCATCCGGTGCTCGATCTCGGAGATGAGCTCGCGCAGCGCTGTCCGTTGTGCCGGACGCTGCCTCGTCCGCTGGACCGAATCATCGGCACTTTGTGACATGACAGCAACTGTATTGTATTGCTAAGGGTTGTTACGTAGATTCTGGTGTCATGACCACTCGTATCTCGCACTGGGTCGGCGGCACCCCAACGCCGGGCACCTCAGGCCGCACCGCACCCGTCCACAACCCTGCCACCGGAGCCCAGACCGGGCTCGTCGACCTCGCCTCGACGACCGAGGTCGAGGCCGCCGTGGCCACCGCGGTCGAGGCAGCCCACGACTGGCGGCGCACCTCGCTCTCGCGTCGCTCGCACGTGCTGTTCCAGATGCATCGGCTGCTCTCGGACCATGCCGACGAGCTCGCTGCGATCGTCACGGCCGAGCACGGCAAGGTGCACGCCGACGCCCTCGGCGAGATCTCCCGCGGTCTGGAGAACCTCGAGTTCGCCACCGGCGTGCCGCAGCTGATGAAGGGCGGCTTCTCCGAGCAGGCGGCCACCGACGTCGACGTCTACAGCATCCGCCAACCGCTCGGCGTGGTCGCGGGGATCACCCCCTTCAACTTCCCGGTCATGGTGCCGATGTGGATGTGCGCCAACGCGATCGCCTGCGGCAACGCCTTCATCCTCAAGCCGAGCGAGAAGGACCCCTCGGCATCCCTGTTCCTGGCCGAGCTGTGGCGTCAGGCCGGCCTGCCCGATGGCGTCTTCACCGTCCTGCAAGGTGACAAGGCGGCGGTCGACGCCCTGCTGCACCACCGCGACATCGCGGCCGTCAGCTTCGTCGGGTCGACCCCGATCGCCCGGTCGATCTACGAGACCGGCACGGCGCAGGGCAAGCGGGTCCAGGCCCTCGGCGGCGCGAAGAACCACGCCGTCGTCCTGCCGGACGCCGACCTCGACGTCGCCGCGGACGCGCTCGTGTCGGCTGCCTATGGCGCCGCCGGCGAGCGGTGTATGGCGCTGTCGGTGGCCGTCGCGGTAGGCGAGGTCGCCCAGCCGCTCGTCGACGCCATCGCGACCCGCCTGCCCAAGCTTGTCATCGGCGACGGCAGCAAGCCCGACACCGACATGGGACCGCTCATCACCAGCGAGCACCGCGACCGCGTCGCGTCCTACGTCGACGCCGGCGAGGCTGCCGGCGCGAGCGTCGTCGTCGACGGCCGCACCGCCGATGTACCCACGGAGGGTTTCTTCCTAGGCGCGACCCTGCTCGACAAGGTGACCCCCGACATGACGTGCTACCGCGACGAGATCTTCGGCCCCGTCCTCGGCGTCGTGCGCGTCGACACGTACGAGGAGGCGGTCGAGATGATCAACCGCAACCAGTTCGCCAACGGGACCGCGATCTTCACCCGCGACGGCGGTGCCGCCCGCGCCTTCCAGTTCGACGTCGAGGTCGGGATGGTCGGCATCAACGTGCCGATCCCGGTGCCGGTGGCCTACTACTCCTTCGGCGGCTGGAAGGCGTCGCTGTTCGGCGACACCCACATGTACGGCCCCGAGGGCATCACCTTCTACACCCGAGGCAAGGTCGTCACGTCACGCTGGCCCGACCCGGCCACCTCGAGCATCGACCTCGGCTTCCCGACGACGAGATGAGCACCGCCATGACCGACACCACAACCACCGACACCACCACCACCGACACCACGACCACCGACACCACCACGCTGGACCGCACGACGCCGAACGCGGCCACCAGCCTGCTGCCCGCCTACGACGAGGCCCAGGTCCGCGCTCTGGACCGCGCCCACGTCTTCCACTCCTGGTCCGCGCAGGCCCTGATCGACCCGATGCCGATCGCCCGCGCCGAGGGGAGCCGCTTCTGGGACTACTCCGGCAAGGGCTACCTCGACTTCTCCTCGCAACTGGTCAACCTCAACATCGGCCACCAGCACCCGGCGATCGTCGCCGCGATCAAGGAGCAGGCCGAGCGGCTCGTGACGGTCGCGCCGGGCTTCGCCAACGACGCCCGCTCGGAGGCGGCCCGGCTCGTCGCCGAGGTCGCGCCCGAGGGTCTGAACAAGGTCTTCTTCACCAACGGCGGCGCGGAGGCCAACGAGAACGCCATCCGGATGGCACGCCTGCACACCGGCCGGTCCAAGGTGCTCGCGGCCTACCGCAGCTACCACGGCGCGACCGCGGGCGCGATTGCCCTGACCGGTGACCCACGCCGCTGGGCCTCGGAGCCGGCGCTGCCCGGGGTCGTGCACTACTGGGGCCCCTACCCCTACCGGTCGGCCTTCCACGCCGAGGACGAGGCGCAGGAGTGCGAGCGCGCCCTGGAGCACCTGCGCGAGACGATCATGGTCGAGGGACCGCACACGATCGCCGCCATCGTCCTGGAGACCGTCGTCGGCACGAACGGCATCCTCGTGCCGCCGGACGGTTACCTCGCGGGTGTGAGGCAGATCTGCGACGAGCACGGCATCGTCATGATCGCCGACGAGGTCATGGCCGGGTTCGCCCGGTGCGGCGAGTGGTTCGCCGTCGACCACTGGGGCGTCGTGCCCGACCTGATCACCTTCGCCAAGGGCGTCAACTCCGGCTACGTCCCGCTCGGCGGGGTGGTCATCTCCGATGCGATCGCGGCGACGTTCGCCGAGCGGGCCTACCCGGGCGGGCTCACCTACTCGGGACACCCGCTCGCCTGCGCCTCGGCGGTCGCCTCGATCAACGTCATGCGCGAGGAGAAGGTCGTCGAGCACGCGCGCGCCCTTGGCGAGGATGTCATCGGGCCGGGCCTGCGCGCCCTCGCCGAGCGGCACCCCTCGATCGGTGAGGTCCGTGGGCTCGGTGCCTTCTGGGCGGTCGAGCTGGTCCGCAACCGCGAGACCCGCGAGCCGCTCGTGCCGTTCAACGCGACCGGGGCGGACGCCAAGCCGATGGCGGAGTTCGCAGCGGCGTGCAAGGAGCGGGGCCTGTGGCCCTTCACCCACTTCAACCGCACCCACGTCGTGCCGCCGTGCACGACCACGGACGGGGAGGTCCGTGAGGGCCTCGCGATCCTCGACGAGGCGCTCGAGGTCGCCGACCGACACACCGCCTGACCGCCTGACCGCCTGACCGCCTGACCGCTCAGCATCTTTCTTCATCGAGAGTGCACTTTTCCTGATCGACAGTGCAGTTCTGGTCATCGAGAGTGCACCTTTCCTCATCGACAGTTCACTTCTCCTGATTGAGAGTGCAGCAGTCGCGATCGAGCGTGCACCTTTCCTCATCGACAGTTCACTTGTCCTGATCGAGCGTGCAGCAGCCACGATCGAGCGTGCTGTTCTCTTGATCGACAGGACGCAGGTATGCCGCCCAGCGGACCCACGATCGTCAGCTGAGCGGCATACCTGAATGGTCTCGGAGGGCAGGGCCAGGCTACGGTCAGGAGCGAAGAACCGGTCGGGACTTGTCGCGCGGCGATGCCGCGGGAGCATCGACCTGAACGTGGCCGCCCAGTGCTGCACTGTCGATCGCGGAAGGTGCACTCTCGATCAGGATTGCTGCACTGTCGATCAGGGGAACTGCACTGTCGATCAGGAGGTCAGCGGCAGGGACACGGTGAAGACCGTGTGACCCGGCTGCGACTCGACCGTGATCGTGCCGCCGTGCTCCTCGGTGATGATCCGCCACGCGGTGTCGAGGCCCAGGCCCGTGCCGGCCCCTTGCGGCTTCGTCGTGTAGAACGGCTCGAAGATCCGGTGTAGGTGCTCCTTCGGAATGCCCGGCCCATCGTCCGCGATCTCGATGACGGCCCGGTCGCCGTCGCGACGGGTGCGGATCGTCACCGCTCCGGTGCCGTCCGTCGCGTCAGCGGCGTTGTCGAGGATGTTCGTCCACACCTGGTTCAGCGTGTTGCCGTGGACGCGGATCTGCGGGAGCGAGTGGTCGAAGTCACGCGTGACGGTGACGTCGCGAAGGGCGTGGTTGAGGATGGTCAGGGTGCTCTCGATGCCGTCGTGGACGTCGACCTCCTGCTCGACCGCGCGGTCCATGTGGGTGTACCCCTTGACGGCCTGGACCAGCTCGGTGATCCGCCGGCTGCTGCGGGCCAGGACCTCGACCGACTCTCTCGTCGCGTTCGTCGCGTCGACCCACTTGAGGGTGGGCTCGAGGTCGGTCGGCGAGACCTGCGCGGCGAGGTCGCGAAGCGAGGTGGCGGTCTGCCCGGCCTCGGCCAGCCCGGCCGTCAGCGACCAGCCCCGGGCAACCCCGAGCTCGTCGAGCACCTCCTCGATCTCGGTCTCGCGGCGGTCCCGCGCCAGGGGCGTCAGCTGCTCTGCCCGAGGCTGGAGGGGGGCGGCTGCGAGCGCGGTGAGCCGGCGGCACTGGTCCTTCGTGATCCCTTGGTATACAAGCGTGTTCAGCGCCTGGTCACGCTGTGCGAGGGCCTCGGTGAGCCGCGCGCTGGCCCGACTCACCGCGGCCGCCGGGTTGTTAAGCTCGTGCGCGAGACCTGCGGACAGCTTGCCGAGAGCCGCCATCTTCTCGAGGTAACGGGCCTGTTCGTCGCGAATGAGGACGGCGTTCTCGCGCTCGAGCTCCTCAGCGTGGAGGCGTTCGCTGATGTTCCGGAAGAAGCCGTGGGTGGCGATGATCGTCTCGCCGATGTATCGGTCGGTCACGCTGCCCTCGACGGGCACCGGGTCGCCGGTCTTCGTCCTGAAGACGGCCTCCATGTAAGGGATCGGTTCCCCACCGAGTGCCTTGCTGAAGAAGAGCTGGCAGTGCTCGAGGGAGCTGCCGTGGATGACGCTCCAGATATCGAGGTCGGCCACCTCGTCCTGGGAGTATCCCAACGTGTCGAGCCAGGCCTTGTTCACGAACTCGAACGTGCCGTCCGGACGGACGCTCTGGATCATGTCGTGCGCGTTGTCGATCGCGGCGCGATAGCGCTGCTCGCTCTCGGCGAGCTGGAGGTGGGCCTCGTTCTGGCTCTGCTCGGACATCTGGCCTCCGTGGGAAGACGTGCCACCGAGCCACGCGGCGGCACCACGGGCTCGTCGGCTGATCCTTGTCAAGGATAGGATCGCCGGTGGGAGTTGGACCAGGCAGTCCCGGGGCGATGAGGACACTGGTCGGAGGGACGTGACGATGGCGAAACCGATCATTCTCGCGGTTGACGACGATGCGGAGGTACTGCGGGCGGTCACCCACGACGTCCGGCAGGGCTTCGGCGAGAAGTTCCGGGTCATCCGGGCCGACTCAGGCCTGCGGGCACTCGAGGTGCTGCGCCAGCTCAAGCTGGCCGAGGACTCCGTGGCGCTCCTGCTCGTCGACCAGCGGATGCCGCAGATGTCCGGGGTGGAGCTGTTGAGCCAGGCGAGGGCGCTGTTCCCGGATGCGAAGCGGGTGCTGCTGACGGCCTATGCCGACACCGAGGCTGCCATCACGGCGATCAACGAGATCCAGCTCGACTACTACCTCATCAAGCCGTGGGACCCACCCGAGCAGCGGCTCTACCCGGTCCTCGACGACCTGCTCGACGACTGGCTCGCCGACCACCATCCCGCTTTCGCCGGCGTGCGAGTCGTCGGGCACCGGTGGTCCATGGAGTCGCACGCGGCCCGGGACTTCCTGGTCCGCAACCAGGTGCCCTACCAGTGGTTCGACCTGGCCACGAACCCACACGCAGCCGAGCTGCTCGCCCTCGTCGGCGAGGAGGCGCCGTGTCCGGTCCTTCTCTTCCCCGACGGACGGGTGCTGCTGCGCCCGACCATCGGACAGATCGCCGAGACCCTCGGCCTGCGGGGCCATGCCGAGGTGCCGCTCTATGACCTGCTCATCATCGGGGGCGGCCCCGCCGGTCTGGCAGCGGCCGTGTATGGCGCATCGGAGGGTCTGCGGACGGTGCTCGTCGAGCGGGAGGCCACGGGAGGTCAGGCCGGCATGAGCTCCCGGATCGAGAACTACCTCGGGTTCCCTTCCGGGCTGTCCGGCGGCGACCTCGCCCGACGGGCCACGACCCAGGCCAAGCGCTTCGGCGTCGAGCTGTTGCTCACGCAGGAGGTGGCCGCGCTGCACGCTGTCCCTGGGTCGTTGGGGGTCACGCTCGCTGATGGCAGCCGGCTCGGGGCACACTCGATCGTCCTCGCGACCGGCGTGTCCTACGTCCGTCTCGACGTGCCGGGCCTCGACCCGCTCGTCGGGCGCGGCGTCTACTACGGCGCGGGCCTGTCCGAGGTCGCCTCGATCACCGGCGAGGACGTCTTCGTCGTCGGCGGCGCGAACTCGGCCGGGCAGGCAGCCATACACTTCTCGACCGTCGCCCACAGTGTCACGATGCTCGTGCGCGGGTCGAGCCTCGCCGCAGGGATGTCGCACTACCTCATCGAGCAGATCGACCGCACCCCCAACATCACGGTCCGGCTGGGCTCGAGTGTCGTGCAGGCGAGCGGTGACGAGCACCTCGAGCAGCTGGTCATCCGCGACAACCAGAGCGGTGAGTGCCAGATGTCGCCCGCTTCCTCGCTGTTCGTCTTCATCGGGGCCAGGCCCCGGACCGAGTGGCTCGACGGTGTCGTCACCTGTGACGAGCGCGGCTTCGTCCTCACCGGCCCGGACCTGTCCACGCAGGACGGCCGGGCGTGGCCGCTCGAGCGTGACCCGTTCCTGCTCGAGACGTCCGTGCCGGGGGTCTTCGCAGCGGGGGACGTGCGCCATGGTTCAGCCAAGCGCGTCGCGACGGCAGTCGGCGAGGGTGCTTCAGCCGTGCTCACGGTCTGGCAGTACCGCGCCAACACGGGCCTCTGACCCAAGAGTCCTTCACGACACGCCGAACAGCCGCGCGGTTCCGGCGGCTGGAAGCAGGGACGCTTGCTGGATGCTCGCCCCTCCCCATCGAGAGTGCAGTTGTCGGCATCGAGAGTGCACCTTCCCTGCTCGAAAGGAGGCAGGTATGCCGCTCAGCGGGCCGACCAGCCCCATCTGAGCGGCATACCCGATGGGCTTTCGGGCGGAGAGCAGCAGGTCAACCTGAAGACAGAAGGCGCGACGGTGGCAAGGGGTGCACTGTCGATCAGGAGTGGTGCACTGTCGATGCCCGATTGCTGCACTGTCGATCGGGAAAGGTGCACTGTCGATCAGGAATGGGGCACTCTCGATCGGGGGCCTCGACCTCGCGTCGCACGATCTCGGTCCACTGCGCCATGGCCAGGTCGACCGCCTCGCGGTCCTTGGTGGTGGCCAGCTCGAAGAGGAGCCCTCGCGCCATCGCCAGGGACTGCAGGGCCAGGGTCCTGGCCCGACCGACCGGGACCCCGCTGCGCTCGTAACCCTGCTCGAGGACGCCGATCCAGCCCTCGCCCAGCCAGCGCCGCAGCGGCTCCGCATGAGCCTGGCCCCGCATTGCGTGACTCGACAGCTCGAAGAAGAGCGGCGCGAAGACCTCGGCCCGGTCGGCCACCCGTACCCAGAAGGCGCGGCTCGCCTCGAAGGGGTCCTCGTGGGTCGCGATGAGCTCGACCAAAGCTTCCTGCTCACCGCGCTCGACCGCCTCGACCACTGCGGTGAGCAGGCCGTCGCGCGACCCGAAATGGTAGTTCAGCATCCGGTGGCTCGTCCCGATGCCGGCCGCGAGAGTGCGCAGGCTCGTGTCGCCGACTCCATGCTCCGCCAGGAAGGCGACCGTCTTCGCGAGCAGCCTTTCGCGGGCCGTCAAGCCCCGGTCTGTCACACCTCGGTCCGCCGGGCGGCTGCGGTCGCCTCCAGCGCCGCGGCCTCCCTCGTGACATAGTCGCGCGTCCGGCTACCGTAGACCCAGCCGACCGGAGCGGCGAGCAGCCCGGACCAGGTGACACCCAGCCGGATCGTCGTGCCGTCATCGATGGGGACCAGCTCGTGGGTCCCGGTCGTGAGGATGCCGGGGCGTCGAGACTCCCAGGTGAAGCCTGCGCCCGCGCGCCAGTCGGTCACCGTCCAGGTTGCGCGCGGCAGTCCTGGCTGGTCGATGACGTAGCAGGCACCCGGCCCGGCTGTGTGGTCGGGGTCGACGGGCCGCGCGGCGTCGACGGTGGGGAGCCAGTCGGGCCAACGGCGCAGGTCCGAGAGCACCTCCCAGAGCACGTCTGCGGTGAGGGCGGTGGTTCGCTCTACGAAGATCATGTACCAAATGGTACATCTGCTCGGCGCACATCTCGTCCTCGACCGCCGAGGTATGCCGCTCAGCGGGCTGATGATCGCCAGCTGAGCGGCATGCCTGATGGGGTTTCGCGCTCAGAACTGCACTGTCGATCAGGATTGCTGCACTGTCGATCAGGATTGCTGCACTGTCGA
>NZ_JAKDLO010000105.1 GCF_030452765.1 Intrasporangium sp. | reverse complement strand
CCCCCGACCACGCCCGGGCCCACGCTGCGCACAAGGAACACGACGGTCACACGGGCCACGACGCACACGAGGGCCACGACCGTGGCTCAGCTGCCGTGACGGCGACGAGCGAGACCGTCGCTCCGGCACCCGAGGCGGCCCAGCGGCATACGGGCCATGAAGGACACGCACCGGCCGGGCCGGTACTCTCGCCTCACGAGCTGATGGGGCACGGCGGGCACGCGGGGATGTCCATGGACGACATGGTCCGCGACATGCGCAACCGGTTCGTCGTGGCAGCCGTCCTTGCCCTCGCGATCACCCTGTGGTCGCCGATGGGCAGGGACATGCTCGGGTTCACGGTGGCCTCGCCGTTCGGGCTGCGCGACGACGTGTGGACGCTGATCCTGAGCCTGCCGGTGATGTTCTACTCCGCGTGGATCTTCTTCGACGGTGCCGCCCGCGCGCTGCGCAACAGAACCCTCGACATGATGGTCCTCGTCGCCGTGGCGATCGGGGCCGGCTGGCTCTACAGCGTCTACGTCACCCTGACCGGCGGCGGTGAGGTCTTCTACGAGGCGGCCGCGGTCCTTGCTGCCTTCGTGCTCCTCGGGCACTGGTTCGAGATGCGCGCCCGCGGTGGCGCCAACGACGCGATCCGCACCCTCATCGACCTCGCCCCGCCGATGGCCACCGTCCTGCGCGACGGGGAGCCGGTCGAGGTACCGACCGCGGAAGTGGTGGTGGGTGACCTGCTGCTGATCCGTCCCGGCGCGAAGATCCCGACCGACGGCGACGTCGAGCAGGGCCAGTCCGAGATCGACGAGTCGATGGTGACGGGCGAGAGCCTGCCGGTGTCCAAATCCGTCGGCTCGGCGGTGATCGGCGCCTCGATCAACACGACCGGCACGCTCCGCGTGCGCGCCACCAAGGTCGGGGCCGACACGGCCCTGGCACAGATCGTCGCGCTCGTGCAGGAGGCGCAGAACTCCAAGGCGCCCGGCCAGCGGCTCGCCGACCGAGCGGCGTTCTGGCTCGTGCTCGTCGCGCTCATCGGCGGGCTCGCCACGTTCCTCACCTGGGTCGGCATCGGTGCGGGGGTCCAGGCCGCGATGCTCTTCGCGATCACGGTCGTGGTCATCACCTGCCCCGACGCGCTCGGGCTCGCCACCCCGACCGCGATCATGGTCGGCACCGGCCTCGGCGCCAGGCGTGGCGTCCTGTTCAAGAACGCCACCGCCCTGGAGACCTCCGCCCGCATCGACACGGTCGTCATGGACAAGACCGGCACGCTGACCAAGGGTGCCCCCGAGGTCACCCGGGTGATCACGACGGATGGGATGGACGAGTCGGTGCTCCTACCGTTGGTCGCCGCGGTCGAGAAGGAGTCCGAGCACCCGCTCGCGGCCGCGGTCGTGTCGTATGCCGCCGGGCGGGGTCTCCCGGGCGGGGTTGCCTCGGACTTCCGTAACGTTCCCGGGCACGGCGCGGTCGCGGACGTCGACGGCCATCGCGTCGTGGTGGGCAACCGCAAGCTCATGGCGGACGAAGGTGTCGAGCTGGGCAGCCTGCTCGCGGACCGGGACGAGCTGGCCTCGGCCGGGCAGACGGCCGTGCTCGTCGGGGTCGACGGGCGCGGAGCCGCCGTGATCGGCCTGGCCGACGCGGTCCGCGAGACGTCCGCCGAGGCGGTCCGCTCGCTGCATGAGCTCGGCGCCCGGGTGGTCATGCTCTCCGGGGACAACCAGGCCACCGCCGAGCGGATCGCGGCGCAGCTCGGTATCGACACCGTCATCGCCGAGGTTCTGCCAGGGGACAAGGCGGACAAGATCGCCGAGCTGCAGCGTGAGGGACGCCGCGTGGCGATGGTCGGCGACGGGGTGAACGACGCACCGGCACTGGCGCAGGCCGACCTCGGCGTGGCCATCGGTGCCGGCACTGATGTCGCCATCGAGACCGCAGACGTCGTGCTGATGCGCTCCGACCCGCTCGACATCCCAACCGCGCTGCGGGTCGGCCGCGGCACGCTACGCAAGATGCGCCAGAACCTCGGCTGGGCCGTCGGCTACAACGTCATCGCCCTGCCCATCGCCGCCGGCATCTTCTCCACGTGGGGGCTGACCCTCCGCCCCGAGATCGCGGCCCTGTCCATGTCCGGCTCCAGCCTCATCGTCGCCGTCAACGCCCTCATGCTCAAACGCCTGCGACTTCCCGCTGCCGGTGCAGGCGTCCCTGCCACGGTGGGCGGCGCGACGCACCCGCGTGCTGGCTCCTCAGCGTCCTGAGGCCGCTCGCGGCCGCATCTCTAGCAAAACTTCAGCGAACCTCGCTGGATTCCATAGGGCCGCGGGCGGACCCTTGCCGTATCACATTCGCAGAGGTTCTGCCAAGGAGGCGAGCCATGCACCTGTTGGTCCGCGAGCCCTCCATCGACCGGCAAGCGAGTGGTCGGCCCAGAGCATCATCGGCGGTCGCGAGGATAGCCGCGGTCGCCGCTGTGTCCGTGTTGAGCCTGGCTTTCCCTACGGCAGCGTTTGCCCACGGCGACGAGGGCGGGGTGCCCGCGCGGGAGAGTGTCCTGCAGGCCATCGCGTACGTGGTGAACACGCCTGATGACATGGACATGATCACCGACAAGCTGACGGACGCGAAGGAGTCTGAGGACCAGGAGGGCGTGGACATCGCTGAGGTCGACCAGGCGATCCAGGCGCTCGATAGGGGTGACATGCCGCAGGTGCGCTTGCTGCTCGAGCAGTCGATCGGGGCGCGGGCCGACTTGAGCGGTCTGGATGTCCGGCACGTGCTGCAGGTGGCTCCTGGCGGCTCCACCGTGAGCTTGGCAACCGGTGAGCAGCCCGGCACTTTGATCGTGACTGATGAGCTGACCGGCCGCGGGCCTTGGAGCGGGACCGATTCGGCCCTCATCGGGATCGCCGTCGCCGCAGCCGCGGCTGGGGTTCTGCTCGGCTGGAGGTTCCGTCCTGCGCACTCCGTTCACACGCTGCGACACCAGGCCGCAGTCGCGAGCCGTTCTGCGGATCAGAAGGTCGGAGGATGATCGCGATGTCGCACATCACCAAGACGAGACCGGTCGCGCACGTCTCGCGGGGTAGGCGGTTCGTCGGAGCCGTCGACGAGCGGCTGGGTCTGGACGCCCTGCGTTACCCGGTGCCCGAACACGCCAACAACCTCGCCTGGAGTCTCGGGGGTCTGACGGCGGTCTCCTTGGCCATCCTCATCGCGACTGGCGTCGTGCTCGCCCAGTTCTACGACCCCACGCCTGAGGTAGCCAACGCGAGCGTTCGCACCATCGTCGAGGACGTGGCGCTGGGTGGGTTCATCCGGTCGCTGCACTTCTGGGCCGCCCAGGCGATGTACGTCCTGGCCGCCCTGCACCTGATCCGCGTCTTCTTCCACGGGTCGTACAAGCGGCCGCGTGAGGCCAACTGGCTGATCGGGGTCAGCATGTTCGGCCTAACGCTACTGGCCCTGTTCACCGGCACCGTGCTCAAGTGGGACCAGGAGGGCTACGAGGCGCTGGCCCACAACCTCGAGCTCGGCCAGGTCCTCGGCGGGGCCGGGTTCTGGTTCTCGACGTCGTTCGCCGCCCACACTCCGATCCTGGTGCGGCTCTACTCGGCACACATCATGCTGATCCCGGGCCTGATCGTCATCCTGGTCACCCTGCACGCGCTGCTGATCAAGCGGCACAAGATCTCCAGCCACCCCGGCCTGCCCGCTCCGGCGCCCGACACTCCGGCCGCTCTCGAGCCCGGTGGCACCCTGCCTGCCCCACGGCCGGCGCTGGTGGAGGTCAGCACCCCGCCGGGAGAGACCTACCTCGAGGCACGGGAGCCGTTCACCCACCACCTGCGCCGCGTCGGAGCATTCGGGCTGGTGCTTCTGGCCGTGCTCAGCATCGTCGCCGTGCTCTTCCCGCCGCCGGTGGGTCCGACCCCGGTCGCCGGCGTGGAGGTGACCAAGCCGATGTGGCCCTTCTGGTGGATGTTCACCTTGGAGAACTGGTTCGGGCTGCCCGCGATCCTCTGGGGTGGGCTCGCGCTGTTCGGGCTGCTGTTTGCGGTCCCGTTCATCGACCGCAACCCGAAACGGTCATGGCGCACCCGCCCGGTCGCGATGACCCTGGCGGCCCTGGTGATCCTGGCGCTCGTCGTGCTGACCATCTTCATGGGAATCACGACGCCGGCGGCCCACCTGTAGACAAGCCCGAAGGGAGGTCTCGTCGTGAACCGCGTCCACCGTAACTTCTGGGTCCTGGTGACCGCGTCGGTTGTCGCCGTCGGGCTGCTGTCGACTGCGGTCCGGATGCCGCCGAGCCCGTTCGCCGGTATCTTGACGGGCGTCGCCGGGCTTGCCGTGGCAGGCTCGCTCGCCCTGGCCGGCCGCATCCTCGTCGTCACCACCCGATCGAGCTCCAGGACCCGCAGCGGGAGCCGAGGCCGAAACGATCGGGAATGAATGGCGTCACTACGCCCGGAGGACCTCACCGCACCGGTGAGGTCCTCCACGTTTCTGGCCTAGGGCCCGACGCCGGCCACGGTGTCTCAACCCATGGGGCACATGGGGCCGGGTTCCCACCCGGACTTGCCTTGGTGCATGCCGGGGTTGTGCGTCCCGTCGAACCCCATCGTCTGGGCGCATGCGCTCACGTGTTGGCCGAACTCGGCGTTGGCGTTCGCTGCCTGAGCGGGCCCGGCGGCCAGCACCCCGGCACCTGCCAGCGCAAGGACGGCCGTGGCCCTGAAGAGCTTTCGCATGGTGAATCCACCTTTGGTCGGGTGGCGACTCCTGAGCGGTCGCTATCTGCCCATCATTGAGGTCCGAAAGGCAGCATGGAACCCCGCGGGTGAAACCTTCATCATTCCTTGAGCATTCACGCGGTCCTCTCTTCATCAGCGAACCGCATGCTGAGGTCTAGAGGATCAGCGACATCACGCGGCGCGCGAGGTGTCAGGGCCTGACCTTGAGGAGACGGCAATGTTTGACTTCGTTCAACGGAACTGGATCGGCATCCTGTTCGTCGTGGCGATGCTGGCGATGCACTTCGGAGGTCACCGGCACGGCGGCCGGGGAGGACACGCTGGGCATGGCGGCATGATGGGCGGCTGCGGTGGACACACCTCGACCAGACCTCACGAGCATGCGAGCGAGGGCGGTAGAACGTCCCCGGCGTCGACCCCGCCGCCCAGCTCGTCAGTGCCGGACCCGACCCGTGATGCCTACTCTCCCGACGCCGACGACGCCGACAGCCCGGTGCCGCCAGATGCGACCCAGCCGGTCCCGGGGGGATCGATCGAGCGATCGCGGCATCGCCACGGCTGCTGAACGGCTACGGCGATCTTCTCGACCCGTGTCTTGGCCCGCCGCGCCCGCCGCAGCCGCTGGCCTTCCTTGTCCCGGCTGAACCAGCACGCGCGAACCGCGCGGCCCACTAGAGTTGCGGAGCCTCCATGCGTCCAGTCCTGTTGTCCATCTTCGGCTTCGACATCCAGACGTACGGTGTCAGCAAGGCCCTCGCCGCGTGGGTTGCTGCCCTGCTCCTTGCTCGCGCCTTCGAGCGGCGCGGCATGGGCAGCCGTCAGCAGGCCTACTCCCTCGTGCTCTGGTCGACGCTGTGGGGCTTCCTCGGGGCGAAGGTCTACTACCTGCTCGAACACCTGCCGACGCTGAGCATGCACGACTTCGGGGGGATGGGCTTCACCTGGTACGGCGGACTCATCGCCGGCGCCACGGCTGCGCTGCTCATGATCCGGCGATGGAGCCTCCCGCTGGGTGCCGTGGCGGGTGCCATGGCCGTGCCACTGTCCGTGGCGTATGCCATCGGCCGCTTGGGCTGCCTCGTGTCCGGCGATGGAACCTACGGCCGACCCACTTCGCTGCCGTGGGGCATGACCTTCCCTAACGGTGTCGTGGCGACCGACGTGCCGGTGCACCCGACACCGCTGTACGAGGCCGTTGCCGCACTGGTGATGGCCGGGCTGCTGTGGTGGTTGGGTCGCAGGACGAACGGGCCTGCCCTCTTCGGCTGGTACCTCATTCTCAGCGGCGCGGCGCGCTTCCTCGTCGAGTTCCTCCGAACCAACGACCCAGTGGTCGTCGGCTTGACCCAGCCGCAGCTGTGGGCGCTGGCAAGCCTCGCCGGCGGAACCGCGCTGCTCGCCTGGACAGCTCGGCGCCCGGTGCACGCCGCCGGACAGAACGCAGGCGCGAGCCTCGCCCTCGCCGAGCACTCAGCGCCTGACCTCGACAAGACGGGAGTGACACGGTGAATTCGCTGATCGGCGAGCCGCACGTCCTGCTGGGCGCCTATGTGCTGGGCGCCCTTTCGGACGAGGACCAAGTGGCCTTCGGAAGCCATCTGCAGTGCTGTCGGCAGTGCCGTGAGGAGCTGGCCGAAGTCGCTGGACTCCCGCGCCTCCTCGACCTCGTCGACCCCGCGGTTGTGGACGCGCTCGCCCGTTCGTGACTGCCCCCTCCGCTCCGTTACGGGCGCTGTCCCCCGTGCCGTTTCGTAGCCGCGAATCTTCATCAGACCTTCAGGGATCTGGTGGAACAACGGATAAGCACGAGCGGTTCCATGGAGTAGAGCAAATACCCCGTACGGGTATTGCGGCGACTTGGGTCACCCCCGAGCCGCACCGATCAACGGAGGTGAAGTCCGATGACCATCGGTGATGGCACCATCGTCTTGTCAGCGCTCCTTCTGACCGGCCTCATGGCGTGGTTCTTCTTCGGTCCGAAGAAGACCCGGCAGGCCGAGATCGAGGACGGGGTCCAGCTGGTGCGCGTGGGCGTGAAGGGGGGCTACAGCCCAGACTTGATCGAGGTCCGCGCCGGTGTGCCGGTGCGGATGCTCTTCGACCGCCAGGAGGCCGGCGACTGCTCCTCGCGGGTGGTCATGCCCGACTTCAAGGTCAATCAGCTGCTGCCGGCCTACGCGACGACGGCTGTCGAGTTCGTGCCGCGTGAGGAGGGCGACTTCCGGTTCGCCTGCGGGATGAACATGATCAGCGGCACCCTGCACGTCGTCGGCGACCCTGTCACCGCACAGTCGGGTGGCGCGCCGTCGGGCGGCGCGGCCACGAAGGGGACGGCCGTGGCCCTGCTGGAACGCGACCCGCGTCACGGCCACCCGTCAGACAGGGACGACCAGAACGGACACCACCCAGGTAGTCACCCCTCAGGCAGCCACCGAACGGACGGTCACGCCACAACGGACGGACCGGGTGCGGCTGAGGAAGATGCTGCCGTCGACGGCGAGGACGCGGAAGCGGCCGAGCGGGCCTTGGAGATCAAGGACCTGACCCGTCGGGTGATCTTCGGCGCGATCCTGACCTCGCCGGTCCTGTTCGCGGTGATGCTCACGGAGTTCTTCGGCGTGACCTGGGTGCCGGACCTGCTGATGAACCGCTGGTTCCAGCTGGCCTTCATCGCGCCGGTGATGTTCTACACCGGGTGGCCGATCCACCGGACCGGCTGGCTCGCGCTGTCCCACCGCACCGCTGACATGAACTCCCTCATCACCCTCGGCACGTTCGCGGCGTTCGGGTACAGCCTGGTCGTGACCTTCGTCCCGGGCATCCTGCCCGAGAACGTGCGGGAGGTGTACTACGAGGCGGTCGGCGTCATCATCACCCTGATCCTGCTCGGCCGGCTCCTGGAGACCAAGGCCAAGGCCGGCACCGGCGAGGCGATCCGCACCCTGATCGGCCTGCAGCCCCGCACCGCCCGCGTGGTCCGGGACGACATCGAGTCCGAGGTCGCCATCGAGAACGTGCTCGTCGGCGACGTCGTCGTGGTCCGCCCGGGCGAGAAGCTGCCGGTCGACGGGCACGTCCTGGAAGGCACCTCGGCGGTGGACGAGTCCATGGTCACCGGAGAACCGATCCCGGTAACGAAGTCGTCCGGTGACGAGGTCATCGGCGCGACGATCAACCAGACCGGGTCCTTCCGCTACCTAGCCACCAAGGTCGGCGGCGAGACGATGCTGGCCCAGATCATCAAGCTCGTCCGCGAGGCCCAAGGCTCGAAGGCCCCGATCCAGCGGCTGGTCGACAAGGTGTCCAGCTACTTCGTGCCGGCCGTCATCACGATCGCCATCTGGGCGTTCGTGGTGTGGGCACTCGTCGGCCCCGAACCCGCGTTCGTCTTCGCGCTCGTCGCCGCCGTGTCGGTGCTGATCATCGCCTGCCCGTGCGCGCTCGGCCTGGCCACCCCCATGTCGATCACCGTCGGCACCGGCAAGGGCGCCACCAACGGCATCCTGATCCGGTCCGCCGAGGCCCTCGAGACCGCCCACAAGCTCGACACGATCGTGCTGGACAAGACCGGCACGATCACGAACGGCAAGCCGGTCCTGACCGACGTCCTACCGGTCCACCCGCTGGGCGCCGAGATCCTGCTCACCCTCGTCGCCGCCGTGGAACGCTCCTCCGAGCACCCCCTGGGGGCAGCCATCGTGGCCGGCGCGCACGAGCGCGGACTGGAGCTGCCGGACGTGACCGCCTTCGACTCGATCACCGGGCAGGGCGTCCGCGCCCTGGTCGGCGGACGGGAGGTGCTGGTCGGCAACGGCCGACTGCTCACCGGGGCCGGAATCGACCCGTCGCCACTTCTGACTGACCTCGACCAGCTGGCCCGCGACGGCAAGACCCCCATCCTGGCCGCCATCGACGGCCACCCGGCCGGCGTCATCGGCGTCGCCGACACCGTCAAGGACGGCTCGGCCGCGGCGGTCGCCGCCCTGCAGGCCCGCGGGATCGAGGTCGTCATGATGACCGGCGACAACCGCGCCACCGCCGCAGCGATCGCCCGCCAGGTCGGCATCCGCCGCGTCGTCGCCGAGGTCCTGCCCGAGCACAAGGCCACCGAGGTCAAGCGTCTGCAGGGCGAGGGCAAGATCGTCGGCATGGTCGGTGACGGCATCAACGACGCACCCGCGCTGGCCCAGGCCGACGTCGGCTCGGCCATCGGCACCGGCACCGACGTCGCGATCGAGTCCTCCGACATCACCCTCATCTCGGGCGACCTGTCCGGGGTCGTCACCGCCGTGGACCTGTCCCGCGCGACGATGCGCAACATCAAGCAGAACCTCGTGTTCGCGTTCATCTACAACGGGATCGGGATCCCGATCGCCGCGGGCGCCCTTTACCCGGCCCTCGGGCTCACCCTGAGCCCGATGATCGCGGCGGCGGCCATGGCGCTGTCATCACTGTCCGTGGTGGCCAACGCCAACCGTCTCAAGACCTTCCGCCCCAAGCCGATCAACCAGCAGGTCCACGTGAACGCGACCGAGCCGACTGTCGAGGTCGGGCGCGAAGAGGAACCCGGTCAGGACCCGGGGCCAGCGAGAGAGGAAACACCGATGGGCACGACAACCGACAAGGTCACCGACCCGGTCTGCGGGATGAGCATCGACCCCGCCAGCGCCGCGGAGACCGCCGAGCACGAGGGCAGAACGTACTACTTCTGCTCGGCGCACTGCGCTGCCACGTTCGAGAAGGACCCGGCCAAGTACGCCGGAGCCACCACCTGACACCACGTCCTGGTGCCTGCCTAACTCCGTCGGGCACCGGGACGCAGGGCAGGACGGGCGGCCCCGCACGAAAGGGGACACCATGAGCGCAACCACCGCGCAGGCCACGCTGCCGGCCGGACGGCACGAGATCATCAGCCGCCTGCACCGCATCGAGGGCCAGGTCCGTGGAATCGAGCGGATGGTCGAGGACGATCGGTACTGCATCGACGTCCTGACCCAGGTCGCGGCCGCGTCCCGGGCGCTGCAGGGCGTCGCCCTCGCCCTGCTCGAGGACCACATCCGACACTGCTTGGCCGGGCCCGGTCTGGGCCTGCCCGAGGACAGGGTCAAGGAAGCCTCCGCGGCCATCGCCCGACTAGTGCACAGCTGAAGGGGACGGATCCCCATGTCTGCAACGGTGGTGCGCCCGGTCTCCCCCGACCCGACACGCACGGTGCAGCGCCCCAGACCGGGACGAATGCTGTGGATCACCGCCACGTGGGGCGCCTGCTTCCTCTTCATTGCGTGGGGGCTGCGTGACGCACCCATCCTCTGGTTCGCCGCCCTGCGGGCACTCATCGCCGGGGCCGCCCTGCTCGCAATGGGTTTTCTCCAGCGCCGACAACAACCCCGGGGTGCACGTGCCTGGGGCTGGGTCACCCTGACCGGCCTGGTCAATGTGACCATCGCCTTCGCCGCCATGTTCGCCGGGGTCGCAGGCCTGGCGACGGGGGCCGCAGCGGTGCTGGCCAACGCCCAGCCGCTGCTGATCCTGCTGCCGGCCTGGTGGCTGTACCGTGAGGCCCTGTCGGCGCGCACCGCGCTGGCCCTCGTCGTCGGCTTCGCCGGGCTGGTCCTGGTTGCCCTGCCGGGTGGCGGTGGCAGCGGCGCGGCACTGTCACTCCTCGCGGCGGCCGCCGTGACCGCGGGAACGCTGCTTTCGCGTCGACTCGCCGGCCTCGACGTGCTGGCCGCCACGGGTTGGCACCTGCTCATCGGCGGCCTCGCCCTGGCCGGAATCGCGCTGCTGGTCGAAGGCGCGCCGGTCATTGCCTGGACCCCCCGGTTCCTGCTCTCGTTGGCCTTCCTCTCGCTCGCCGGTACCGCCGCCACGACCGTCGCCTGGTTCGTCGAGGCCCGGCGCGCCCGCCTCGATGCGCTCACAAGCTGGACGTTCCTGACACCGGTCGTCGGCATCGTGGCGGCCGTGTGGTTCCTCGGCGAGCGGCCGGCCGGGTGGATCGCCGTCGGCCTAGCCACGACCCTGGTCGCCATGTGGGTCGCTCTCGGGCCCCAACACGCCGTCACGGAGGGAGCAGACGCCGGGGAGGATGCCCGAGCTTTGCCCCGCTCTCTCGAGGAGGGCGGCGGGACGAAACGCGGAAGGCCCGAAGTATGACACGGCAGAAGGGCCGGACGGCGGGCCTTACGCACCCGGGGCTGCGCCCGCCGCAGGAGGCGGTCATCTTCGACCTGGACGGGGTCGTGACGGATACGGCCAGACTGCATGCTCGAGCCTGGACGCAGCTGTTCGACGAGGCCCTGGCCGATCCCCGCGCGTCGAGCACGCGTGGAGGCGGTCCGCCGGCGCGGTTCGACGCGGAACCGGACTACCGACGATACGTGGACGGAAGATCCCGTCAGGACGGCGTCAGGGCAGTCCTGGAAGCGAACAGCATCGCGGTCCCGGAGGGTGCGCCGGGCGACCCGGAGGGCGCGTGGACGGTGCACGGACTCGCCGCGAGGAAGAACCGGATTTTCCTCGAGCTCCTCGGATCAGAGGGCGTTCGGGCCTTCCCCGGCACGGCCGCCCTCGTGGCGCGGCTCAGGGCGGCCCAGGTGCCAGTCGGGTTGGTCAGCGCCAGCCGCAACGCCGTCCCGGTTCTGAGGGCTGTTGGCCTTGAGGACGCCTTCGACGTCGTCGTCGACGGCGAGCAGGCCGCCGCGCTGGGCCTTCCCGGGAAGCCGGACCCGGCGATGTACCTGCGCGCCGCCGAGGCCCTCGGTGTGCAACCCTCCCGCGCAGCGGTCATCGAGGACGCGGTGGCCGGTGTCGAGGCGGCCCGTAGTGCGGGTTTCGGCCTCGTCGTCGGTATCGCCCGAGCGGGCCAACGCGACGAGCTCGAGGCGGCGGGAGCCGATCTGGTTGTCGAGGACGTCGCGCAGCTGGACCTTGGTTCGTTGCGGGTCGACCCGTGGCTGCTGGTCTATGAAGGGTTCGATCCCGCCCACGAGGGCCACCGGGAGGCGCTGACCACGCTGGCGAACGGCTACCTCGGCACCCGCGGCGCGGCGCCCGAGAGGGCGGCGGACGACGTGCGCTACCCGGGCACCTACCTCGCCGGGGTGTACAACCGGCTGACCACCGTCGTCGACGGACACGAACGGGAGGACGAACACCTCGTCAACGCACCGAACTGGCTGCCCCTCGACGTGCGGGTTGAGGATGCCGCCTGGTGGTCCGAGGGTGGACTGGCCACGTCGGCGGAACACCGCGAACTCGACCTGCGGCGAGGGTTGCTCACCCGCACCGCCACGCTGACGGACGCCACCGGTCGGCAGCTGCTGCTGACCCAGCGCCGCATCGTCTCGATGGACCGCCCGCACCTCTGTGCCCTGGAGACGACCCTGGTGCCCGTGGGCTGGGGCGGGTCCGTTGAGGTCCGGGCATCCATCGACACAGCGGTCGTCAACGCCAACGTTGCTGACGACGCGGCCCTGGCCAACCGGCACCTTCGAGTGATGGACACGCGCATCGCCGGCCAGGGCGTGATCGTCGCCGAGGTCGAAACCATGACCAGCCACATCCGCATCGCGGTGGCCGCCCGCCTCGTCGCCACGGCCGGCGCTGACGACGTGGTGTGCCGCACGCAGGGACGCGGCTGGACGTGCGTCCAGACCGTCCGAGTGGATGTCGCGCCGGACCGACCGGCGGTCGTCGACAAGACCGTCACCGTGTTCACCTCCCGCGACGCAGCGATCTCCTCACCCGGCGACGCCGCGCTGAACGAGCTCGCCGCCGCTCCAACACGTCTGCAGGGCCTTCTGTCACGTCACGTTGTCGCATGGGAGCGACTCTGGCGGCGATTCGTCATCGAGCTCGACGCCGACGTCCAGACCCGGCTGGTGCTCAACCTGCACGTCTTCCACCTGCTCCAGTCCCTCTCGGAGCACACCGCCCTCCTCGACGCCGGAGTCCCCGCTCGAGGACTGCACGGGGAGGGGTACCGCGGGCGCGTCTTCTGGGACGAGCTATTCGTCCTGCCCGTCCTCACTGCACACCTGCCGGCGGTGAGCCGCGGACTGCTCGAGTACCGCCACCGCCGCCTGGATCGGGCGCGCCTGACCGCAGCAGAACACGGCCTGCGCGGTGCGCTCTTCCCGTGGCAGAGCGGCAGCGATGGGCGCGAGGAAACCCCGACGGCGCTGTACAACACCCGATCTGGGCGGTGGATGCCGGACCACTCGCACCTCCAGCGCCACGTCGGTCTCGCCGTTGCCTACAACGCGTGGCAGTACTACACGTCCACCGGGGACGTCGGCTGGCTCGCAGGGCGGGGAGCGGACCTCATCATCGAGGTGGCCCGCCTCTTCGCCGCGATGGCCAGGTATGACCCCGAGGCCGACCGGTTCCACCTTCACGGGGTCATGGGTCCCGACGAGTACCACGACGGTCCACCGGACCAGCCCGGCGCGGGGCTGACGGACAACGCCTACACGAACGTCCTCGCCGCCTGGGTCTGCCAGCGTGCTGGCGACGTGCTGCAGGACGTGGCCGGCTACGACTGCGACGAGGTGAGCGCCCGACTGCAGATCGGGGCTGAGGAGCCAGTCCGCTGGGAGCACCTCAGCCGCCGCCTGTCGGTCCCATTCCATGACGGGGTCATCAGCCAGTTCGCCGGCTACGAGACCCTCGACGAATTGGACTGGGCACGCTACCGGCAGCAGTACGGCAACATCGGCCGCCTCGACCTCATCCTCGAGGCCGAAGGCGACTCGACCAACCGGTACAAGCTCGCCAAGCAGGCCGACGTCCTCATGTTGCTCTACCTGCTGGGCGAGGCCGGCCTGATCGAGGCGTTGGCGCGTCTGGGCTACCCCGTCACCCACGAGGACCTACGCAGGAGCGTCGACTACTACCTCCCCCGCACCGCGCACGGATCCACCCTGAGCGGGGTCGTGCACGCATCGGTGCTCGCGCGGATGGATCCTGCCGCAGCGTGGCCCCTGTTCCAAGAGGCCCTGACCGCAGACCTCGACGACACCCAGGGCGGCACGACGGAACACGGCATACACCTGGGCGCCATGGCGGGAACGATCGACATCGTCACGCGCTCCTTCGCGGGGGTCACCGTGGACGGCAACGCCGTGACCCTCGATCCCCGCCTGCCGGTCCGGCTTGCAGGGGCACGGTTCGAGCTGCAGCACCGCGGCCAGCGACTGCGGGTCGTGCTGACGTCGGACACCGCCCGAGTATCCGCCGACCCCTGCGCCGCCAACGCGGATGTCGACGTCCGCGTCGCAAGCCGGCGGAAGGAGGACGGATCCTCATGAGCCCGACACGTGCCCTGTCTCTCGTTCGCTTCCTCCGGCTGTTGCAGGGTCCCATCGACCGGCATCCGAAGGAGTGACGTGGATCTGCAACTGCTTCTCAGGGTGCTACGCCTGCGCAGACAGCTGGCCCGCCAGGAGACGTGGAGCTGGCCGCGTCTCCAAGCCCACCAAGACCGGGCGCTGCGCGCCCTCCGGGTCCACGCCTACGCGGCCTCGCCGTTCTACCGGAGGTTCCACGAGGGCCTGTTCGATGCGCCGCTGTCCGCGCTTCCCGTGCTCACCAAGGCCCAGCTCATGGAGAACTTCGACGAGGTGGTCACCGACCGCGACATCCGGCTGGCGCAGGTTCGGTCGTTCCTGGAGCAGATGCGCGGCGCGGAACGACTGAAGGGGCGGTACTACGTCGCCGCGACGGCAGGCACGACCGGTCGGCCCGGCATCTTCCTGTGGGACGTGGACGAGTGGGCCGGGATACTGGCCTCCTACAGTCGGCCCTACGCCTGGGGCGGAGCGGCACTCCGGCTGACCAAGCGCACCAAGATGGCCGTGGTCAGCTCCACGACCCCGTGGCACCAGTCGGCACTCGTGGGCGCCACGGTCGACAGCCCGTTCATCCCCACGCTGCGGCTCGACTCAAGCGACCCGATGGAAGACCTCGTGGCCCGGCTCGACACCTTCGAGCCGGACGTTCTCGTGGGCTACGCCTCCATGCTGAGGCTGCTGGCCGTGGAAGCCATGGAGCGACGCCTGCACATCAAGCCAAAGGCGATCTTCAGCGCCTCCGAAGTGCTGACGGACGAGAGTCGCCGGCGCATCGGGGCGGCGTGGGGACGGAAGCCGATGAACGTCTACGCTGCGACGGAGACGGCAGGTATCGCCGCTGAGTGTGAGCACCATACGGGCCTGCACCTCTTCGAGGACCTGGTCATCACGGAGGTCGTCGATGGCAGCTATCGCCCGGTGCCAGTCGGGGAGTTCGGATCGAAGGTGCTCGTGACCGTCCTGGGGTCGCGCACGATGCCGCTCATCCGATACGAGCTGAGCGATAGCGTGCGGCTCGCGCCGGCGGAGCCGTGCCCCTGCGGTCGAGCCTTTGCCAGGATCGATTCCCTGCAGGGCCGCGAGGAGGACTCTCTGGCCTTGGCGAAGGTCGATGGCGGTCGCATCACGGTGCAGCCGGGGATTTTCCACCGCGTCATGGACCTCGTCCCCGTCGTCGAATGGCAGGTCGTGCACGACGACCGGGGGCTGACCATCCTGGTGGCCGGGCAGGAGAGCGGTTTCCAGTCCGAGGACCTACGCAACCGCCTGCATGAGGAACTCGTGCGCACAGGTGCCGTCGTTCCGGTGATTCGGGTGGAATCCGTCGAGAAGATCCCCCGCACGCCACTCGGGAAGGCACCGCTCATCCGCTCAATCGCTGATCACACCGGAAACTAGCGCGAAGCGTGTTCTGATGCGACGGAGTCGCATCGAGAATGCTCCTGCTTCTAGCCTGCCGTCCCCCTGGGAAGTGGCGACGCCGGGAGCGGCTCGGGGCCCGCCGACGTCACGGTGGCCGCTGGTCGCCCATCCGCGTCTTCGTTGGGGAGCCAAGACTGGATCACGTCGAGTACGGTCCGGGTCATTCGTCCGAGCCGCGCACGGGCGCCGCCCTCCGCGTCCCAGGAATCGCCTTCAGCCATCAGGTCTTTCGCTCCGGTCTGCCCTCTCCGAGCCAGGCTCGACAGCGGAACGAACCGCGCCGAGGCTACTTCTGCGAGATTGCCTGAATCGACGAAGGCCGGCGACCCGGCCCAGGCCAGGACCGGAGTGACGAGAAACCCCGTCTCGGGCAGCGCGATCGCCGGCAGCTCCCCGAGAACCTCGACGCTCTCCGGCGACAGGCCCACCTCCTCGTGCGCCTCACGCAGCGCGGCCGCCCTCAGGTCGTCGTCGCCAGGGTCGAGCGAACCGCCCGGGAAAACGAGCTGTCCGGGGTAGTCCCTCAGGTCGCTGGCCCGCTCGGTCAGCAGCACCTGGGCCCCATCCGATCCGTAGCCCAGCAGTACCAGCACGGCGCTCGGAC
>NZ_JAKDLO010000104.1 GCF_030452765.1 Intrasporangium sp. | reverse complement strand
CACCGGCCCTCGCACCCGGCACCCCGGGCCCTCGCACTCAGCACGCTCGACCTGAAGACCCTGCTCGACACACAGGAAGTGAACATGATGAAACCCTCGAAGATCGCCCTGGCTGCGGTGACCGCCGCCGCGATGCTGGGCCTGTCCGCCTGCGGCAGCGGTGGCGGCGACGACAACCCGCTCAGCGGGCCGACCGCAGAATCGGCGTCGGGAACGATCACGGTCGGGTCGGCCAACTTCCCGGAGTCCGAGCTGCTCATGGACATCTACGCGGGGGCGTTGCAGGCAAAGGGCCTGCAGGTAGCCACCAAGCCGAACATCGGCAGCCGGGAGGTCTACATACCGGCCCTGCAGGACGGCTCGATCGACCTCGTCCCGGAGTACACCGGCGTGCTGCTCCAGTACTTCGACAAGAGTGCGACGGTGGGCGACTCGGAGAGCACCTTCAAGGCGCTCAAGGCCGCGCTGCCGCCGGACCTGACGGTGCTCGACAAGTCCGCCGCTGAGGACAAGGACGCTCTCGTCGTCACCAAGGCGACCGCCGACAAGTACGACCTCACCTCGATCGAGGACCTGGCGCCCCATGCCAAGGACATGGTTCTCGGCGGCCCCCCAGAGTGGAAGACCCGCGATACCGGCGTGCCCGGCCTGAAGAAGGTCTACGGCCTGACGTTCAAGTCGTTCAAGCCACTCGACGCCGGGGGCCCGCTCACGGTCCAGGCCCTGAAGAACGGACAGATCGACGCGGGCAACCTGTTCACGACGGACCCGAACATCCCGGTCAACAACTTCGTCGTGCTGGATGATCCGAAGGGCCTGTTCGGTTCCCAGAACGTCGTGCCACTGATCCGCAAGTCCAAGGTCAACGACACCGTCAGTGGCGCCCTCAACGCCGTGTCGGCAAAGCTCGACACCGAGACGCTGACCGACCTGGTCAAGCAGGTCGTCATCGACAAGAAGGACCCGACCACCGTCGCCAAGGAGTTCCTGTCGAGCAACGGTCTGAGCTGACCGGAAGGTCGCGGCGGGGCGGGGACCCGTGCCCGCCGACTACCGTGGAGTCATGACCCCACCGGGCCGGCGACCAACCCTGGCCGACATCGCCCGGGAGACCGGCCTGTCCACGGCAGCCGTCTCCTACGCACTGCGCGGGCTGCAGGTCCCCGAGGAGACTCAGGAGCGGGTCCGTGAGGTGGCCGACCGGCTCGGATACACCGTCAACCCCATCGCCCGGGCGCTCTCCTCCGGCCGGACCGACACCATCGGTCTGCTGTGCGGGTCGCTCGAGGACAGCTGGCAGCGAGCCGTCACGGCGGCCCTCGTGCAGGCCTTGCCGGAGACCGGCCGCCAAGCGGTGATCATGGACGCCGGGTCGGATCCGGCAGTCCAGCTCGCGCTGGCCCAGCGCCTCGTCGAGACTCGCGCGGACGCCATCGTGGTCATGCCCCTCGACCCGGCCGCGCAGGAGTGGTCCGACGTCGCCGACCGCGCGACGGTCGTCGCGATCGGCGACGGCCTGCCGGCCGCCAGAACGGCGGCCGAGATCGTCTACGACAACGTGGCCGGGGTCACCGATGGGCTCGGCCAGCTTGCCGCGGCGGGCCACGAACGGGTCGACGTGCTCTCTCCGATCGGCCTCGACACGCCGGACCGCCCCGCCGAGGCCGTCGTCGCCCGGGTCAGTGCCGAGCTGGGCGTGTCAGCCCGCGTCGTGCAGTCCCCGCACGAGCTCGACGCCGCGTGCGCTGTGGTCCGCGCCGAGCTCGCCGGGGACGACCCACCGACCGCGTTCCTCTGCCTGGCCGACTCGATGGCGTGGGGAGTGTACGCCGCCGGGCGTGAGCTCGGTCTGTCGATCCCGGACGACATCTCGGTCATCGGCTACGACGACGCGCCCGTCTCGCGCCTGCTCGTGCCGCCGCTGACGACCTACCACTGGCCGATGGACCGTCTCGTGGACGCCGTCACGCGGACCCTCGAGCGCGCCATCGACGAGGGCACGCGGAGCCGCCGCCAGGTGATCTCGCCGACGCCCGTGCCGGGCGGCTCCGTCGGCGCCCCCCACTCCTGATCGAGAGTGCACCAGTTCAGATCGAGAGTGCACCAGTTCAGATCGAGAGTGCACTTGTCCCGATCGAGAGTGCACCACCCCTGATCGAGAGTGCACTTGTCCCGATCGAGAGTGCACCGGTTCAGATCGGGCGCAGCTCGTCCGCGTAGGACACCGACACCCGCCGCAGCACCCCGTCGTCTGAGATGGCGTACTGCCCCATCCGCCACAACGGCGGTGAGTAGGCGTGGATCGAGACCGAACCGGGGTCGCGCCCGACGAGCCGATGGATGTGGTCCGGCCCGAAGGAGTACGCATGCCCAGCGGTGACCTCGGTCTGCACGGACGGCATGCCGACCGCAAGGTTGTGCTCGGTCAGCGTGCCGGTCGCGACGGCGACCGCTCCTGAGGAGATGTCGTGGTCGTGCCAGCCGGTGTCGTTGCGCGGCGTCCAGCACAGCACCCAGACGTCGACGTGGGTGTCTCGGTGCAGCGAGACGTAGTGCCGGTGCTCGTCGTCGAACGCGACCTCGTGGGCCCACCGTTGCGAGTCTCGGGCCGTCGCGGTCGCGAGCTCGAGCAGCTCGGCCTCGTCGAGGTCGCGGCCAGGGAGCGTGTCGAGGGTGACCCCCGTGGGCACCTCGTCGATGACGGCGGCACGTCGAGCGGGCAGGACCGTGTCGTGGGGGTTGGGGGCGATGGCAGTCATGGTCTGCCTCCTTCCAGGAGTCGGGTTGGGTTGGTACTCGTGATGGCTCGGACGGCCGCTTCGCCGAGCCCGAGCGCGGCGACGTCAGGAGGCGCCGCCCAGGGCCGGTCGCTGCCGAGGACCACGACGTCGATCCCGAGGGCGCGGACCAGGGCGTCGACGCCCTGACGGCCGTACGACGAGATCTCGACGAAGACGTCCGGGTCGATGCGCCGGATCGTGCCGCCGCGCGCTGCGAGCCGCTCATGGTGCACCGGTGCGAGCCCGGCGCCCGCGACGAAGCACACCCGGAGGCTCGGCAGCAGCGCTCGACCGGTCTCGTGCCAGGCCCACCAGGCGGCCTGCAGCTGGGCCGGATAGTCGACGACCGGCACCCACCACGGGGGCAGACTGCGCGAGGCTGCCGTGTCCCGTAGCTCGCGTCGGGGCATGGATCGGCCATCTGCATCGAGGGGGCCTGTTGGACCCGGATGGACGAGCACCGGTCGGTCTGCCTCCTCGCAGACGACCAACAGCGGGGCGATCCGTTCGAGGGCGGCGGGGGTCGTGAGTGCGGTCGCAGGGACCTGCAGGCCGAGGACGTCTTCGGCGAGGAGCTGTTTGGCGGCGGCCAGGTCCGGCTCGACGAGTCCAACCGAGACCCACCGCCGGAACGGCGCGGGCAGTGCGGCGGTATCCGCGTGCCATGCCTCGAGCAACGGTGCCGCCTCCTGCGGGGGTAGGTACTCCAGGCCGAGTGGGGCGGACAGGCTCAGGCCGATGATCGCCCGGTCCTGCGGCTCGAGCGCGAGCCGAGCCTCGGGATCGTGCTCCGCGGAGTCGAGCTCGCTGGGCGGCTCATCCGGCAGGTACAGGGTCCAGCCGTCGAGCCTCGGCGCGCGGCCGCGGCGTCGGAGCACCTCGACGAAGGCTCGGCCCCACAGGTGCTGGTGCAGGTCGATGGTCGGCGGGGGCATGAGCATCCTTAATCGATTCAGTGAACCCTTTCAGTGAATCGCTTAAGTTCTCTTTCGTCAACCCTGGCCCTGTGGCCGCCGCCACACCTTGGTTCGAGACCCACCGAGCAGCGGCAAGGATCGACGGCTGCATCCGCCGAATCTTGCGGTCGTTCGGTGTGTTGCGGTGCCCGCCTGACGCCCGCGGGGCCCCGCCTGACGCCCGCGGGGCCGCCTGAGCTGATCCGGCGGGGTTCAGATGTCGTAGATGCCGCCCGGTCCCACGGTCCGCTCGGCCAGAGACCGGACCGGGTCGGGCCACGGCGGAACGGCACCCCCCAGCTCATCCGCAAGGCCGGCAACGACGACGTCCGTGACGAGGCGCGACCAGAGCCGAGCCCGGACCAGCATCGCATGGTCGGAGCGGGCGACCCGGATCAGCGCCGCGCCATGACCCTCGGCACGGAGCTTCTCGACCGTCTCACGCGAGAACCAGAGCGGGCAGATCGTGTCTCGATCGCCGTGGATGAGGACCGTCGTCAGGTCCCTGCCGACGGGCAGCGGGTCACCGGCCTCGATCCACGGGGAGATGCCTACGAGCAGGCGCACGTCCGACTCGTCGGCGAGGTAGATCGCGGTCCGACCGCCCATCGAGTGCCCGACCAACGCGATCGGCACACCCGGGTAGCGCACCCGCACCTGGTCCAGGGCCCAGCGCGCATCGCCGACGGGGGACCGTTCGTCACCGTTCCATCCGCGCCACCGGAACCGGAGCCGCGCCACCGCGAGCGGCTTCGGAGTGGACGCCGCAGCGACCGCGCGCGCGATCGGATAGAGCCGGGCAACGTTGTGCGACCAGGGCCGGTTGGCCTGCCGGCCCTCGATGGAGCCGCCGTGCAGGAGCAGCGCCACGGCGCCCGGTGCGGCGGGGGCGGCGTCCCACGAGAGGGAGGTGAGCGGCATACGGGCCTCTCGTCAGACGGGTGTGCGGTGGAAGTTCTGGAACGAGCGGCTCGCCGTCGGACCGCGCTGGCCCTGGTAGTGCGAGCCGTAGGTGCCTGAGCCATAAGGGTGCTCGGCCGGGGAGCTGAGGCGGAAGAAGCAGAGCTGGCCGATCTTCATGCCGGGGTAGAGCTTGATCGGCAGGGTGGCGACGTTGGACAGCTCGAGCGTGACGTGCCCGGAGAAGCCGGGGTCGACGAAGCCGGCGGTCGCGTGTGTGAGCAGGCCGAGCCGGCCGAGCGAGCTCTTGCCCTCGACCCGAGCGGCGAGGTCGTCGGCCAGCGTGATCGTCTCGAAGCTCGAGGCCAGGACGAACTCACCCGGGTGCAGGACGAACGCGTCGTCCTCACCACAAACCTCGACGAGGCGGGTCAGGTCGGGCTGCTCGGCCGCCGGGTCGATGTAGGGGTACTTGTGGTTGTCGAACAGCCGGAAGTACCTGTCGAGGCGCACGTCCACGCTCGAGGGCTGGACCATCTCGGGATCCCACGGGTCGAGGACGACCCGCCCCGAGTCGACCTCCGCGCGGATGTCCTTGTCTGAGAGCAGCACAGCCCGAGACTAATGGAGGCGGGCCTGGGCTCCCGGAGGTGTGTCGGCGGTGTCGCCTACGGTGAACACATGGGAGAGATCGACGCGGCGCCGCGGGATGACGAGCTGTTCGGATTCATGCGCGATTTCCGCAGGTTCGTCGAGGTGGCGTTGCAGCGGTTCGGCGACGACGAGAGTGACGGCGAGAGCCTGCGACAGGCGGTATCGGGGCATCTCGGGATCGGCGCGCGTGGCCTGCCGGTCGTCTCGGAGGTCGTGCCGCCGCACCGGGTCGTCGACGCCGACATCGCGCTCGCAGCTCTGGCCGGGGAGGATCCGGGCGCTCGGATCGTCGGGGTCGCCGGCGACATGCGCCACCACATGACGTTCGGCGACCTGCTCCAGGTCGGCGGGCCGTGGGGTGGCGGTGTGCGGGTCGGGCAGGTCGACTACGCCCAGCTGCCGACTGGTCCCGGGCCCGAGGACCGGCGTCAGGTCGTCTCATCGGGCGTGCACCTCTTCCACCTCGACGGCACGCCGGTCGTCGTGCGGGTGCAGGGGGTCGCGCCGCAGTACGGGCGGGAGGACGCGCTCGTCGAGGTCGTCGCGCCGGAGCGCTCGGTGGCAGAGGCGGTGATCGACCGGGTCCGCGCGCTCATGGACGAGCGCAGCGTGCTGCGCGGTCAGATCATCACCTTCGCGTCCGACCCGTACGGGCGCGGCATGGCGGGCATCACGTTCGTCGAGCGGCCCTCGCTGTCGGCCGAGGACGTCGTGCTACCCGACGGCGTGCTCGACCGGATCCGCGCGCACGTGGTCGGCATCGGCGAGCAGCGCGAGCATCTGCGCGTGCACGGGCAGCACCTCAAGCGCGGTGTCCTGCTCTACGGGGCACCGGGCACGGGCAAGACCCACACGGTGCGCCACCTGCTCAGCTCGACCCCCGGCACGACGGCGGTGCTGTTGAGCGGCGGGTCGCTCGAGCACATCCACTCCGCGGCCAAGGTGGCCCGCGCCCACCAGCCGGCGATCGTCGTCCTCGAGGACTGCGACCTGATCGCCGAGGACCGGTCGTTCGCGATCGGCCCACAGCCGCTCCTCTTCGAGGTCCTCGACACCCTCGACGGTCTCGACGCCGACGCCGATGTCGCCTTCCTGCTCACTACCAACCGCGTCGCCGACCTGGAGATCGCGCTGGCTCAGCGCCCTGGGCGGGTCGACCTCGCCGTCGAGATTCCGTTGCCCGACGAGGTCGGCCGGCTCGCGCTCTATCGCCTGTATGCCGCCCAGCTCTTCACCGAGGACGCGCTCGCTGCCGCTGCGGCGCGGTCGGAGGGGACGCCGGCCTCGTTCGCCAAGGAACTCGTGCGCCGGGCGGTGCTGCACGCGGCGCTGGCCGGCACGGCCCCGTCCGACGAGCACCTCGCGGCGGCCCTCGACCAGCTGTTGTCCGACTCCGAGGTGCTGACGCGGAGTCTGCTCGGGGTGGCGGGCGATGCGGGCTGGTCTGGTGAGGAGGGAGGGTTCGACGAGGGCGGACCGGGTGAGCGCGGGCCGGGCGGACCCGATGAGCGCGGGGAGCCTGGTGCGGGATCGGCGATGCTGGGTCCTGGCCCAGTTCCTCGCCCCGGCCGGATGCCGGGCGTCTACCGGGGCGGGCGTGGCGTCGGCTGGTTCGCGTACGCCCCCCGAGCCGGGGGTCGGCCGCGTGCGTGAGCCCGCTGAGCGGCATACCGCTCGGGGTTGTGCGTGGTTTGCGTCACTATCACGACCACAACCACGCACGGCCGCGACCGGGCACGGAGCCGGCGGGTCAGCCGCCGAACGGAAGCGTCGGTTTGCCCGGCACCTCGACGCGCATCCGGAAGACCGAGCCGGCTTGCGGCTCAGGGTCGTCGAGGTTCTCGCGGGAGGTCGTGATGAACAGGTCGCGCCCGTCGGCGCCGCCCAGCGTGCACGCGGTGACGAGCCGGAGCGGTAGCTGGGCCTCGTGGAGTATCTCGGCGCTCGGCGAGTAGCAGCGAACCTTTCCGACCCTGTTGAGCGCGACCCAGACGTTGCCCGCGGAGTCGACGGTGAGCCCGTCGGGGGAAGTGCCCTGCGCCTCGTGGAACTCGCGGCGGTTGGTCAGTCCGCCGTCGACCACGTCGAAGACGTCGGTGCGCCGGGTGCGCGTGTCGTTGTAGTAGGCGCGGGTGCCGTCGGGTGAGAAGTCGATGCCGTTCGAGGTGGTGACCTGGGGCAGGACGACGGTGACCTCGCCGGTCGGGGTGACGCGGTAGAGCGAGGCCGCACCCTCGGTGCGGTCGTAGGGCATCGACCCGCAGTAGAGGTTGCCCCATGGGTCGCAGCCGCCCTCGTTCATCCGGATGCCGGTGTCCTGCCAGATCTCGAGCAGTGGCCGGGGCCGGTCGTCGGGGGTGTCCGAGACGGCAATGCCCCGCTCGGTGCCGACGACGTAGCCGCCGCCGCTGCGAGGCCGGACGAAGGCCGCGATCTTGCTGCCGACGTTCATGCGGTCGACAGTGCCGTCGGCGCGGAGGGTGAGCAAGTCGCCGGCGAGCATGTCGACCCAGCGCAGGCCGCCCCACGTGTCGGACCAGACCGGGCCCTCGGCGTGGTAGGCGATCGGGTCGGTGATCTGCTCGAGGTCGCTCATGGCCCCATCATGACCCAACGCAGTCTTGGCGCTCCCCGCGCGACCTGGTCCGATGGGCCTGCTGGCCGGTTGTGTGCGCCGATCACGCCGACGCGGGAGAGCCTTTCGTGACCGGCGCGCGGTGTCGGCTACACTGACGCCGCGTGCCGCCTCCAGCGCCCTGGTGGGCGGTCTCGCGAGCGTAGCTCAATGGTAGAGCGCTAGCTTCCCAAGCTGGATACGCGGGTTCGATTCCCGTCGCTCGCTCCACGACTCCGCCGCAGGTCAGACGCCCTTTCCGGGACGAGGCCCGCGGCGGAGCTCGTGCGTTCGAGGCCGTTCGTGCCCAATCCGTGCCCAATCATGAGCCTTGCACCCCGTCATCAAGCCCGTGACTGGCCCCCTCCACGAGCTGATCGAGAGCCTTGGCGATCACTCGGTCTCGCTCGACTGTCGCATGCTGGTAGATCAGGGCCGCCCGCATGCTCGCGTGCCCCATGCGCGCCATCAGCTCGCGCGTGGAAGCACCCGAGGCGGCCGCGAAGTGGTTCCCCGTATGGCGAAGGTCATGGAAGTGGACGGACTTGTCGACCCCTGCTCCCTGCTTGGCTGCTCGCCAGATCTTCACGAAGTGCGCCCGCCGCGGAGTCGCTCCCTTCTCCCCCACGAACACGCGCCCATCAGCTCCTGGCTCGGCGTAGACGGACAAGTGTCTCTCGAGCTGGCCGCGCAGAACGGACGGCAAAGCAACCGACCGCCGGCCAGCAGCTGTCTTCGGTGACTTGACGACGAGCTGCCCACCTACCTCGACGACCGAGCGCCTGACGACCAGCGTCATCGACTCCTGGTCAATGTCGGCCCGAGTCAGGGCCATCAACTCGCCCCAACGCAAAGACCCGCGAAAGGCCCCGATTTGCTAGCGGCTGCGCTGGCTTGTTACGTTTCGACAGCCTTCCAGCCGGGGGCGATCCTCCTCGCTCGGAAGCGCCACATGCCCAGACAACACACCGTCGACCCTTCGGCGGTCACGACGATCTACTTCGAGCAGCGCCGCAGGTCTCGTCTGCGGGCCCTACGTCGGGCCGCGCGTCTGGTCACCGTGGCCGCGGTCCTCAGCTACACGACCTACCGCCTCGGTGCTGCCGGTCAGGCTGGGCAGCCCGGGCCGCTCGTTGCGATCCTCACGGTCCTCGGCATCATCGCGTGGGTGCGGGCCATCGTCTGCGACTTCCGCGTCCACGACGACCAGATGCGCTCACGGGTCCTGCTGGCCCGGATCGACTCGCTCCACCGGCGCCTCAACGCAGTGGCACCTGCGGTTGCTCGCGAGCGGGACAAGTGGGCCTCATGACCAGCAGCCGCCGGAAGACCAGGACGACCAGGAAGACCAGGCAGGACGAGGCGAAAGATCTGGGCGAGCAAATTCGTCAGCTCGAGGCCGAGCTTGACCAGTCCGAGGCCAACGCGACCCGGCACCTCGGCCTAGCGACGAGCGCGTCCGTGCTCGGGGCGATCGCCGTCCTCACCGCGATCGCGGCAGCACTGCTCGGATAGCCAAAGCCGGGCGACCTTCATCACGCCTGCCGAATTGACCTCTATGGGATCAAGGCGCCGGCTCCGCCGGCGCGGCCCGCCGGGCCCCCCCCCCCACGGGAATCCCGCAGGGCGGCCGGCCCAGGCCGCCCCCCCCCGCCCGCCCCACGCGCCCCCGCCCCCGCCCCGCCCCCCCCCCGGCCCGCGGGGCCCCCGCGCGCCGGGCATGCGGCCTGACGGCCGGTCCCTGCGCGCACCCCACGGCCAGACGACCGCACGGACGGGCCCGATCGGGTGTATGGGGCTCCGCCAGGTGCCACCCGACGGCCAGCCAGCCTGTCCTTAACGACCACCCCGTGACGGGCGGCTTACCCGCGATCGGGACCGTCCGGGCGGGCCGCCGCGTCGACAGTTGTCGACCGGGCAGCACCGCTGCGCCCCGGCCAACGGGCCCGATTCCAGTGGGAGCACGATGACGACTACGCACCCCGCGCGCGAGACGCCCCTTCGATCCTCACCCCCACCTTGGTGAGCGCACTCTTCGACGCCCAGGCGAAACGGAGCGATACACGTCACGACGCAGCAGCCCTGCCGCCATAGACGATTGGCGATTTCGACCATGCCCCGGGCGGTGGCCATCATGGGGTGGCGTCGTCGACGCAGTGTCCGTCTTGCAGGCGCATGGAGCGGTCGCAGCGCTCCGTGATGAGCAGGTCGTGCGTTGCGAGCACGATCGTGACTCCGAAACCGTCTCGTAGCGAGAGCAGCAGGTCGACGATCTCACGGCCGGTCGCCGTGTCGAGGTTGCCGGTCGGTTCATCCGCGAGGATGAGACGCGGCTCGTTGACCAAGGCGCGGGCGATCGCGACGCGTTGTTGTTGGCCACCGGAGAGATGCGAGGGTAGGTCGCGAGCGCGTTGCCCGAGGCCGACCTGCTCGAGCAGGTCGAGCGCGCGCCGCTTCTTGTCGTACCCCGTGCGATACGGGATGACGGGTGCGATCACGTTGGCGAGCACGGTCAGGGTCGGCAGGAGGTTGAAGCGTTGGAAGACGAAGCCGATGCTACGACGATAGTCGGCAAGCGCGCGCCGACCCAGCCCGGCCAGATCGGTGCCATCCACGACGACTGTGCCTGAGTCGGGACGGTCTATCGCGCCGATGAGGTGCAGCAGGGTCGATTTGCCGGACCCGGACGCTCCGGTGATCGCGTTGACGCTGCCAGCCGCGAAGATGCCGCTGATGTCGTCGACTGCAGTCAGCGTGGTGCCGTCACCGACCTGGTAGATCCGGCTCACGTGTGCCAGCTCGACGTCGGCGCCGCCCGGCAGGGACTCCAGATTGGACCCGGTCGGGGCAGGCGGCGGCTGCGCCATGGGCTATTCCTCTGCCAGGACGATCGCGGCGGGCAGCCGACGCACGGCTCGGCTGGGCAACAGGCTGGCCACCATCGTCGCAACGACTCCGGCGGCCAAAGCGAGCATCGCTGGTACAACTAGTTGGTTTGGTGTTGCGCCGAGTGTGGTGACGACCCCGAGCCCAATCCCGGCGCCGAGGGCGCTGCCGAGCAGCCCCACACAGAGCGCCTCTGTGAGGATGAGACGAGTGAGGGAGCTGGGTCGCCAACCCGTGGCCGTTAGAGTGGCCAGTTCCGTGGCCCGTTCGCGGATACCCAGGTAGAGAACATCGGCGACGGCAGCAGCTCCGAGCAAGGTCGTGATGACCACGGCAGCGTAGTCGACGCCGCGGACCTGCACGGCGATGACGTTGCCAAGTAGTGAGCCAACCACGGCACCTTGGAACAACTGAGTGACACCGAGCAGCAGGGTCAGCGCCGCCACGCCGACCGCGAGGGCGACCACGCCGCCGAGGGTGCGGCCGGGGACACGCAGCAGGTTCGTCAAGGCCATCGAGCCGAGGTGGCGAGGCGACGGCACCCGACGCCAGGACGCCACCCCGGGGCGGACGGCGTCGGCGGGCTCCGCCCGGGTAGCGCGGATCGCCGGCAACAGCCCGGCAAGGACGGCCACCACGACCGCGGCAGGGGCGACGAGTCCTGCGAGGAACGGCAAAGGACGCACACCAGCCGCCTGGGCCGCGGGCCAGGCAAGGGCCACCCCGGCGGCGCCACCCACCAACCGATGACGACGAGCTCGCCGATGACGGCGCAGAATATCTCGCGTGGCCGCCATCCGACGCAGGCCAGGACCCCGAGCTCGTGGCGCCGGCCGCGGACGGACGCTGCGGCGCCGTTCGCGATGAAGAGTGTGCAGACGACGAACAGCAGGGTGAACAACGCGAGGCTCTTGCGGTCGGTCGCCGTCAGCACCTCAACGGCGACGCCCTTCTTGACCCAGCCTTCCGAGAGGCTGAGCGGCGGTCGGCCGAACTTTCCGGCAGGTAGCTCGACGGTCATGGCGGTTGGCGACGACCCGGCAGTGATGTCGACGTCGAGGCCGGTGACGTCATGGATGCCACCGGCGACCTGCTGGATGCGGGCGAGCTGCTGTCGAACCGGGCCCTCCAAGCCGCCGACGCGCACCCGGATCACGCTGATGGGGGCGCCTTTGCCAACCCCAGTAAAGACGTGGGGATTGTCGAAGATCGGCAGCGAGGCAAGCGTGGTGAGCAGCAGGGGCGGCGGCTGCAGGTACCCCGCGAGGTTCTCATCCGGGACTAGCGGCCGATTTCCGAGCAACTGACGGCTGCGGGCGTCGGCCCCTGTGGCCTCCGCCGCGTGATAGGCCCCCAACGGCACTTGCGTCAGTGCGTTGAAGCCGGGCAACTTGTCGGCGTCGAACCGGCCCACGAGCTGGGCTTCGGGCGCGAGGACGGTGTTGTTCTCGATCCGACTGGAGCCGACGTGCTCCTTCAGCATGCGGAACGCCGTGTCGGCATTGTCGAGCGGAGCTGGGTAGTAGCCGGAGAAGGCGTCCTGCCAGACATGGGCCGGGTCATTCTGGACCTCGCGCGGAGTGAGCCGTCGAGGGCCGAGTTGCTCGTAGCTGGTCGGGGAGCTCGTCCAGAAGTTGTTCAGCTGTAGGGGCGCCTGCAACAGTCCTTCGTAGGCTGCGTCGGGCTCGAACTGCCGCTGCCCGAGCACCACTCCCGGCAGCGTCGAGAGGGTGTGGAACGGATCGCCCGTTGTCACGTCCTGGAACAACGTGCGCGGGGAGGTGTCGACCACCCGGCGAATCGTGACGGTCAAGCGGTCATCGACCAAAGGGCGGGTGGCCGCGATGACCGGCACCATGGGGTGGCCGAAGCCGGTGACCTGGCGGACCTGTACATGGTCGGTGAGACGGAGATACCGCCCGCTCACCACGGCGTCGTCCAGATGGACGAGCCTCGCCTCCTGGACTGGGTCGACCGCGGCGAGCAGGAACGGGAACAACGAGTTCACCCCCGATCCGACATGGCCGGGCGGCAGCCCGAGACCTTGGCTCACGTCCTCGGTCAAAGAGTTCTGGCCGGCCAGCGACCAGCAGGTGAGGAAGGTTCGGCCGTACGGATCGAACGGGCCGCTGCGTGGTGGTAGGGCAGCCTGGAAGTGGCTGCACACGTCAGTGTCTGGCGGCACGTCAGGTGCCTGTTCGACCCATCCCTCGCCGGTGTTCTTCGAGAACGGATGACGCGTGACGTATACGAAGTTGGGAAAGTCATGCAAGATCGACAACCCGTTCTGCGCCGTCCAGGTCTGCTCGATCCGGAGCACTTGGCGGGTGGCCGGGCCGAGCAGATCGGTGACATCGATCGGGATGCCCCAGAACGGCAGCACGTAGCCGATCATGGCGATCGGCGCCGCGACGTCAACACCCGGAATCCGTGCGATGGCGTGGTACTGGTCCACCGTGATCCCGCCGAAGATGCCGGACAGATAGTTGGCGCGCACCAACCCTTGGCTGCGCTCCAAGGCGGTGGTCGAACCGTGCGGTCGCACCAGGATGTCGTAGACAGACCGGTAATTGTGCCCCACTGTGCCGATGGTGCGGACCTGTGCGGTGTCCACCGCTCCGGTGAGCACCGTGAAACTTGCGGCGACCACGAAGATCCCCAGCAGGAGGGTCACTGACCGCCCGGCGCGCCGGCGCAGTTGGCTCCACACGAACTCCAGCACGCCACCTCCTGAGTGAAGCAAGGCGAGGACAGGGGCGATCACGCAACTGTGCGGGCCGTGCGGTCACGTGATCGGCGGACGTCAACAGCAGACGGGCCCCGCGGGCAGGAAGCAATTGCTCGATGTCGTGTAGAAGCACTGGCAACAGCTGGTGTGGCAACAGTTGTCGTAACACTTGTAGGCATGCTGTCCGGCGGGGCATGACCTGCAGGTGCTCTTGCAGCACTGCCCGCACGCGTCCGGCACCATGATCGACTTGCCATCGCCGCGGATCACGCGGGAGTGGCTGCTCGCGATTGCGGTGCCTGCTGGGATCAGCGCAATGCCCACTCCGGCGCCTAGTGTCATCCCTGCCTTACGCAGAAACGACCTACGGCTCTCCTGCGCGGGCCGCTGTTTCTGGGCGCGTTGGTCAACTTCGTGATCGCTCATCGTGTCGCTCCTCCTCCTGAATCGATGTGGGCAGTGTGTGCGTCATCCGAGACGCCGACGAGACCTATGGCTTGAAGATCTGAACGTGCTGCTGGCGCCAGCCGAAGCATCATCATCTGTAGGTCGGCTACGGTGTTCGGGATGCCCGATGCCACGATCATGCGGTCCGCGGCGATGGCGTAGGCGTATGGGACCGCGGAGATATTGAAGTCACGCGAGACGCTGCCGTCTTGACGGATAACCTCCCACGGAGTGGGCAACGGCGGCAAAGGATCATCAGCGCGTCGCTTGGTGACAACAACCGCTTCGACACCGGAAAAGTCGGCGGAGCTCATACGGATTTCTTCGATCAGGTTGGCGCAGGGGTCGCAGCCCGCGTCAGCGAAGACGACCAGCTGGGGTCGGGCGGTGTCGGGCATCAAGGCGTCCTCCCGGGCGCCAGGGCTGTCGAGGGAACGGCGCAGCGGCGGCGCGACGGTGGCCACGCTCAAGCCGCGGAATGTCTCGTCCAGCGTCATGCGGCCGAGCAAGGCCTCCACTCGGGTCATCGCCGCCGAGACCTGCGTGTAGATGCCGATCAGCGCCACTGCCATCACAATGACCACGATCACCATAGCGAGGACCACGGCTATCCATGGCGCACTCATCTGTCTCCTCCTACGAATGTCGGAATACGAGAACGCCTGAGTTGTCGCGAGAACTCGTGCACACTCTGCGCTAGACGCCCTGCAACCCACGTCAGCAAGAGCACCGTCACCGCAGCCACTGCCGCGCCGGCCGACAACTCAGGATGAGCACCAGCAAGGGCGCGGAGGCCTGGCAGGGGCGTACCGCTCAGGGCGGCCACCGCAAGCGACGTAGCGAGCACGACGTTGCGGGAGGCGAGGCTCCAATCGATCGGCTTCGTGGATCCCTGGCAGCCACACGCGTTCCGGTACCCCCGGCGGAGGTTGATGGAAATGGCAAGTGCAAAGGCCGCGAGCAATATCAGGGCGCACCAGAGCGGCAGGACGCCGCCGACGCCGACCAGCATCAAGGCTCCAAGGAGGATCTCAACCCATGGAAGCCCGGCAGCGAGGGGCTGTACCAACCGAACCGGCAGCAACTCGTAGTCTGCCAAATCGAGGGCGAACCTGCCGACGCGCAGCTTGGCGGCACCGGAGTAGACGAAGGTGACCCCGACAGCTATCTGCACGAGGAAGGCAAACAGGGCCACTTTCAACCCTCCCTTCGGCCGACAACCGTGTCGTGAGGCCAACGTGCCGCCGCTTCTCAGTCAGCCTGTGGCGAGCGAGCGACTCCAGAAACCACAAGACGTATGCAACCAGTTCTACCGAGAGTGGACCCGCAGCAAAGCACAAGTCAAGAGGTCGACGAGACTCGTCAGAGTGCGCGCGAGGACGGTTGGTTTAACCCATCGAGGAATGAGTGCGTGGAGTGCGCCAACCGATCCGCGATCCGCTGCAGAGACTCCCTGTGTGTCTGGGTGAGTTCAGGAGCATCTCGGGAGTAGTGGCCTCCGTCAGACGGCCGGACAGGGGGTCCGACGTTAGGTCGATCAGGGATCTCCACTTAACCGGAGTCGCCCTGAGGCAGGTCGCCACCCGCCGCGTCGCGCACTTCCGCGACCTCGCCAGATCCCCTCGCCTGCAATGCTCTTCGCTGACGCCACGATGCAGAGCCGGCCAAGACGCACATGCGGCGACACCGCGCGGTGGGACCGATTGAGCGGCTTGACCGGCAGCGCTCCGGTTAAGTGGAGATCCCTGAGGTCGATACCGCGCCGTCAGGCACGAACCTACGGTACGAGGCGCAGGGTCGGTCCTGCGTCGGTGGCGTTGGTGATCCCGTTCGAGCGGTCGCGCCATGAGAGCACTGTCGACCCAGATCCCCTTTCCGCCTACTGGCCACCATCGAACTGAAGGACAACTCGGCACAGCGACACACGGGCTGTCGAGCAACCTTCAGCATGCCCACGGCGGCGTCTCGCCATCCCTCCGCCTCCGCATCCTGCCTGCACAAACGAGGTTCCCGCAACTCACACCGACACTTTGCAAGGGGAGGGTCAGGCTCGTACCCAAGGCCTCGGAAAGATCACGTCTTAGCAGGTCAGCAGGCATGTGAGGGCTCGCTCGGGGTCGCGTGCGTGGTGTCGTAGAGCTTCGGCGATGTTGTCCCAGCCTGCGGGTGTGAGTCGTGGTCGTGTCGGTCCGTGAGTTTGTGCAGGTCGTTCCCTACT
>NZ_JAKDLO010000103.1 GCF_030452765.1 Intrasporangium sp. | reverse complement strand
TCAGCGGATGACCGCCGGCGACCATGCCTTGGGGATCAGCATCGTCGGGGTCCCGGTCCCATCGGCGTTGACCACCCAGACGTTCGTCTGCGCGGCCTCGCTGCCCTGGCCCGGCAGGCCGTAGAGGATGTGCTCGTTGTCGAGCCACTCGACCTGGTCGTCGACGCTGTGCCGCTCGGCGAGCTGGGTCTCCTTGCCGGTCTTGAGGTCGAGCACGACGAGACGCCAGTCGCCCGGGCTGCGGTCGCCCCGCTTCTTGTAGGCGACCCGGGTCTCGTCGGGCGACAGCGAGGGGCACTCGGCGTCGGTCCGCATGGTGTGCACGGTCCGCGACGAGAGGGTGCCGGTTGCCAGGTGGGTGAGCCCTCCGAAAGCGACGGTGACATAGAAGGTGTTGTCGTCGCGCGAGAAGGTCACCCCCCAGTAGTTGCGGTCGATCGGGGTGATCTTGCGGCCGTCGTGGATGAGGGTGAAGTCCTCGAGGTTGCTGCTCTTGCCGGTCTTCAGGTCGGTGACGACCGTGCGCGTGGAGAACCCGGTCTGGGCGTAGGAGTCGCCGGCCACGAAGCTCGTCGTCGCGGAGTATCGTCCGTCCGCCGAGAGGCGGGCCCGGCTCGGGCTACCGGTCAGCGGGATCTGGCGCGACCTGCCGTCGGCGTTGTCGTAGACCTTGGCCGTGTAGGTCGTCACGACGCCCCGGTCGGAGGCGAGGCAGAGCGTCTCGCCGGTGGTGCCGAAGACGCGGTCGCAGCGCAGGTCGGTGAAGGCCCGGCCGCCACCGGGGTCGCCGAGCGGCACCATCGAAACGCGCCCGTAGTCAGGGCCGAGCGCGGTGTTGCGGAAGATGATCCGCGGCCCGGACTCGACCTGGGTGAGCGGGGCGGTCGCCTGGGTCGGTGCCGTGGCGATCTCGGCGAGCTGGGTCGACCGGCTCCGGGCGATCCACAGCACGGTGCCGGCGATGAGGAGGGCAGCGACGACCGCCACGGCGATGAGCCGAGACCGTGTCGACTCCACGTCGTCAGGCCTGCACAGCGGGGCGAAGGTTGCGCACGAGAGCCCATGCTACGGGCACGGCGACGAACAGGGTGACGGCGAAGACCCAGACGGCCGGAGCCCGGCCGACGCGCACCCAGAGCAGCCCGAAGAGCAGCGAGGAGGCGAACCGCGAGATCGCGACGACCGTCTGCGTCGTCGCGATCCCGACGGCCCGCGACGCTGTCGGTACCAGCGTCGAGGTCAGTGCCGCGAGCACGCCGTCCGTTGCGGCGTAGAACGCGCCGAGGAAGAGCAGGCACAGGATGGTCGTCCCGAGCCCGCCGGCGGGACCGGCCGCGCAGAGGTAGGCGGCGACGAGCAGCACGTGGCCGAGCACGAGCACATGCGGTCGCCCGACTCGGTCGGACAGGTGCCCGAGGGGCACGGCGAGGCTGAAGTAGGCGATGTTCGTCCCGACGAACAACAGCGGGAAGTACTGCGCCGCAAAGGAGTCCCGCTGCTGCAGCGAGAGGTAGAGGAACCCGTCGCTGACGGTCAGCACCCCGAGGATGGCGGCCGCCACGACGAGGCGACGCAGCCCGGGGCTGCGCAGCATGAGGCGCAGAGACGGCTTGGGGACGCTCGGGGCGGGAGCCGGCACAGGCGACGCCGAGGACACAGAGGACACAGCGGCATCCGGGTCGCTGCCTTGGCCTGCGGCGCGGGCGCTGTCGCGGCGCGGGCGTAGGTCCGGCACGAGGAGCCCGAGCACGACCAGGCCGACGAGCGCTGCCGCGAAGGAGGCGACGAAGACCGACCTGTAGTCGCCCGGCACGACCCAGAGGATCCCGAAGGCGAGCAGCGGTCCGATGGCCGCGCCGACGGTGTCGAGCGCCCGGTGGATGCCGAAGGACCGGCCCAAGGTGGCCTCGTCGCTCGCGGTGGCGATGAGGGCGTCGCGTGGCGCGGTGCGCAGGCCCTTGCCGAGGCGGTCGACCGAGACGATCGCCGAGATCGCGGCGAAACCGTGAGCTGGGATCAGGACCAGCTTCGTCGCCGCGGACAGGGCATAGCCGATGAAGGCAACCCACTTGGGCCGGTCCGTGCGGTCGGAGAGCCAGCCACCGAGGATCCGCACCAGGGCGCTCGCACCCTGGTAGATGCCGTCGACGACGCCGTAGGCAAGCGGTGACAGCCCGAGCACGACCGTCAGGTAGAGCGGCAGCACCGCGCTCAGCGACTCCGACGAGATGTCGGTCAGCAGGCTGACCGTGCCGAGCGCGACGACGGTCGAGGCGACCCGTCGTCGAGCCCCGCGGCGTGGCGAGTCCTTGACGGCCGGCTTGCTGCGGTCAGCGAGATACACGGTTCCCCTTCCCGGTGCCGCGCGCCACTCCCCCGGCGTGCGTTGCGCCCGATTTGGACAGGATACGTATGCCGCTCAGTCCCCGTGGGCGATTTCGTGCACTTCGCACGGGGCAGGTACGATCGGCCCTGTTGCCTCGGCGAGGGACGGTGCACGGTGGCCCGTCCGTGATCGACGCGGTGGTCGCCCCCAGGGCCGGTCCACGGTGTCTCCGCGCCGCGTCCCACGTCGAGGCCCACCGCCACACCCGTCACGACGAGAGAGACACGCCCTCATGCCCGAGATCAAGCTGACCGCCCAGCCGCGCACGCAGTTCGGCAAGGGCGCCGCCCGCAAGCTGCGCCGCGAGCACCAGATCCCCGCCGTCATCTACGGCCACGGGACCGACCCGATCCACGTCGCCCTGCCCGGCCACGCGACGATGATGGCCCTCAAGACCACGAACGCCGTGCTGACCGTCGACCTCGACGGCAAGGAGACGCTCGTCCTGGCCAAGGACGTCCAGCGTGACCCGATCAAGCCGATCATCGAGCACGTCGACCTCGTCGTCGTGCGCCGCGGTGAGAAGGTCAACGTCGAGGTCGCCGTCCACGTCGAGGGTGAGGCCGCCCCCGACACCCTCGTCAACCTCGACCTGCAGAGCCTCGAGCTCGCCGTCGACGCGATGCACATCCCCGAGCGGGTCGTCGTGTCCGTCGAGGGCTATCCGGCCGGCTCGCAGGTGCTCGCCGGGGCCGTCGAGCTGCCGGAGGGTGCCGAGCTGCTCACCGACCCGGAGTGGCTCGTCGTCAACGTGACTGCCCAGGCCGCCGCCGAGGAGCTGGAGGCCGAGGGCGCCGAGGCAGAGGGGGCCGAGGGCGAGGCGGCGGCGGCCGAGGCCGTGTCGGCTGCGGACGCCGGCGAGGGCTGACATCGAGCGGTCTGTGAGGGGGCCCGGCACGTGCCGGGCCCCCTCGCCCTGTCCGGGTGGGCGGCATACTGATGCCCGTGGAGACGTGGCTCGTGGTCGGACTGGGCAATCCCGGCCCCAGGTACGCGGGCAACCGGCACAATGTCGGCGCCATGGTCGCGGCGGAGCTCGTCGCGCGGCACGGCGGCGGGTCGCTCAAGGCGCACAAGACGCGGGCGTCGGTGTGCGAGCTGCGGCTCGGCGTTGCGTCCGGTGGCGTGCAGCAGTCGCCACAAGGGCAGCGAGCCGTCGTCGCGGTGCCGAGCAGCTACATGAACGAGTCGGGCGGGCCGGTTTCGGCGCTGCTCAGGTTCTACTCCGTCGACCTCGGGCGGCTGATCGTGGTGCACGACGAGCTCGACATCCCCGCCGGGACGATTCGGCTCAAGCGTGGCGGGGGAGAGGGTGGCCACAACGGGCTGCGCTCGGTCAGCAAGTCCTTGGGCACCAAGGACTATCTGCGGGTGCGGGTCGGGATCGGCCGCCCCCCGGGGCGGATGGACGCCGCCGACTACGTGCTGCGCGACTTCTCGGCGGCCGAGCGCAAGGAGCTGCCGTTGGTCGTCGGCGACGCAGCGGATGCCGTGGAGTCGCTGGTGGCGGTCGGGCTGGTTGACAGCCAGCAACGGTTCCATGCGCCCTGAAATGTCCGGCTCTGGCTGGGCTTGTGCTGTGAACTCTCGTCGTTCTTGAGCGGCTGGGTGCTCGCCGGCTCTACATTGACAGTCGAAGGGATCTGGGTGGGTCCCTCCGAGGGGTGTGGAGAGTGACGATGCGTGCAGTCATGCGGTCTTGGCGGCAGAGGTTCACGGTCGGAGTGGGGGCGGGGGCGCTCATTCTCACCGGTTTGGTGGCGGTACCACCGGCACACGCGGCAGATCCGTGTGCCAGCGGCAACGCGATCGTGTGCGAGAACAGCAAGCCGGGCAACGACCCGTCCGAGTGGGACCTGTCGAACGGCAACTCCGGAGACGACTCCATCCAGGGCTTCGCCACGTCGATCTCGGTGACGCCCGGTGGCACGATCGGGTTCAAGATCAAGGCCGAGACGAACGCCTCGTACAACATCAACATCTACCGCCTCGGTTACTACGGGGGGAAGGGTGCCCGGCGCCAGGCCTCGACTATCACGGTGAGCAGCCCGAAGAGCCAACCGGCCTGCATCACCGACCCCTCGACGAACAACTTCGACTGCGGCAACTGGTCCCAGTCGGCCCAGTGGACGGTCCCGTCGACCGCGGTCTCGGGCGTCTACATCGCGACCCTCAACCAGGGAAACGCGTGGAGCCAGATCACCTTCATCGTCCGTGACGACTCGAGCCACTCCGACGTCGTCTTCAAGACCTCGGACGCGACCTGGCAGGCCTACAACACGTACGGCGGGTCAGACTTCTATGTCTCGCCCAACCCGCTGGGCACCTCGCAGGCGCGGGCCTACAAGATCAGCTACAACCGGCCCTTCGCCACCCGTGGCTGGCAGAACGGGCGCGACTTCCTCTTCAGCAACGAGTACCCCACGCTGCGGTTCCTCGAGCGCAACGGGGTCGACGTCAGCTACACGACCGACACTGATGTCAGCACCGGCACGACGACCCTGACGAACCACAAGGTCTTCATGTCGGTCGGGCACGACGAGTACTGGACGCTGCCCGAGCGGCGGCATGTCGAGGCCGCTCGCGACGCGGGGGTCAACATGATGTTCCTGTCCGGCAACGAGGTGTACTGGCACACCCGGCTCGCGCCGAGCATCGACGGCACGAGCACGCCGAACCGCACCTTGGTCTGCTACAAGGACAGCTGGGAGCCGACCAAGATCGACCCTGCTGCCGAGGGGTCGAGCACGTGGCGCGACCCCAGCCAGCCCTACCCGAACGGGTCGAACCCGGAGAACTCGCTCACCGGCACGATCTACATGTCCAACTTCACCGACCTCCCCATCACCGTGTCCGCCGCCGAGGGGAAGTCCCGGCTCTGGCGCGGGACGTCGCTGGCCAGCCTGCCCGCGGGCGGCTCGGCCGAGCTCGCGCCACACACGGTCGGCTACGAGTCCGACGAGGACCTCGACAACGGGGCGCGGCCGGCAGGGCTCATGCGCCTGTCCACCACCACCGGGCCGACTCCTCAGCTCGTCCAGAACCCGGCCGGGACCCAGGTCCAGCCGGGCACCACGACCCACAGCCTGACCCTCTACCGGGCCGCGAGCGGTGCGCTGGTCTTCGGCGCGGGCACCGTCCAGTGGGGCTGGGCTCTCGACCAGTACCACGACGGCGACAACTCCAACCCGCCGGACAGCCGGATCCAGCAGGCGACGCTCAACATGCTCGCCGACATGGGCGTCCTGCCGACCACCCTCATGTCCGGCCTCGTCATGCCGGCCAAGAGCACCGACACGCAGGCGCCGACCGTGCACATCACCGCGCCGACTGCCGGGACCACCGTCCAGAACGGGTCGCAGGTCACCGTCACGGGGACGGCGAGCGACGCCGGGGGCGGCGTCGTCACCTCCGTCGAGGTCTCCCTCGACGGTGGGGCGACCTACCACCGGGCAACGGGGACGGCCTCCTGGTCGTACACCAGCGTCGTCCACGGGGTCGGCGCGTCCTCGATCAAGGTGCGCGCGACCGACGACAGCGCGAACCTGTCCGCGTCGGTGTCGGTGGCGACCACGATCGTCTGCCCGTGCTCGCTCTTCGGCGAGGCAGTGCCGCAGGTCTCCGCCGCGGACGACTCGTCGGCGGTCGAGCTCGGCGTCAAGTTCACTGCGGACGCCGACGGGTTCATCGGCGGCATCCGGTTCTACAAGGGCACGGGCAACACCGGCACCCACACCGGCACCCTGTGGTCCAGCGGCGGGCAGGCTCTGGCGACCGCCACCTTCAGCAACGAGACCGCCTCCGGGTGGCAGTCGGTCACCTTCGCGTCATCGGTCGCGGTCACGGCCGGCACCACGTATGTCGCCTCCTACTACGCCCCGAACGGGCACTATGCCGCCGACGCCGGCTACTTCAGCGCTGCTGACGTGAAGTCTCCGCCGCTCAAGGCTCCCGGCCAGCCGTCCGGCGTCGCCAACGGCGTTTACGCCACCGGGCATGCCTTCCCGAGCAGCTCGTACGGCGACACGAACTACTGGGTGGACGTGACCTACACCAAGGACGACACGACGCCACCGACCGTGACCCAGGTCTCGCCGCTGCCCGGCGCCTCGTCCGTGCCGTCCACGGCGACGCCCAAGGCGGTCTTCGCTGCGACGATCGACCAGTCGAGCCTGAGCCTCGTGCTCAAGGACTCGGACGGCGCGGCAGTGCCCGGCACGGTCGCGTTCAACAGCTCGACGCGCACGGCGACCTTCACGCCGACAACGGTGCTGGAGCACAGCGCCAGCTACACGGCCACCGTCAGTGCCTCGAGCGCCGCGGGCGTGCCGATGGCGACGCCTTACACCTGGTCGTTCACGACGGCACAGACGGATCCCCAGCCGGGAGTCTGCCCGTGCTCGATCTGGTCCGACTCCGACGCCCCGCAGGTCGCCAGTGAGACCGACACGGCCAGCGTGGAGCTCGGCGTCAAGTTCAAGGCGGACGTCGACGGTCAGGTCGCTGCGGTCCGCTTCTACAAGGGCCCGCAGAACCTCGGGACCCACACCGGCTCCCTGTGGACCGCGACGGGCATCCTGCTCGCCTCCGTGAACTTCGCCGGCGAGTCGGCCAGTGGGTGGCAGACGGCCTACTTCAGCTCACCGGTCAACATCACCGCAGGCGCGGTCTACACCGTGTCCTACCGGGCACCTTCCGGCGGGTACTCCACCACCGCGAGCGGGTTGACCAGTGCCGTGGACTCCCCGCCCCTGCACACCATCGCAGGCGGAGGCGTCTACACGTACGGCACGGGCGCCCCGACGGAGCCGTCGTCGACCAACTACTGGGTCGACGTGGTGTTCAACGCCACCGACGCCGCTCCAGTGGTCGCAGCGACCACACCCGGGACCTCGGCGACGAACGTCAACGTGAACAGTACGGTGACGAGCACCTTCCAGGCGACGGTCAAGCAGGGCACGGGCACGATGGTCGTCAAGGGCCCGGACGGCACACAGGTGCCGGGCGCCCTGAAGTATGACGCCACGACGCGGACGTTCACGTTCACGCCAACCACCGCCTTGGCTGCTTCGACGACCTACCAGGCGACGGTGAGCGGTGCCACGGCGCTGTCCGGCCTGCTCATGGACCCGTACACCTGGTCCTTCACCACCGCAGGCATCGACGCATGTCCGTGCACCCTCTTCGAGAGCACGGCGACCCCGTCCGTGGCCGACAGCGGCGACCCGGACGCGGTCGAGCTGGGCGTCTCCTTCACGCCGACCTCCGACGGCCAGATCACCGGGGTGCGCTTCTACAAGTCTGCGCTCAACACCGGCACGCACACGGGCAGCCTGTGGAGCGCGACCGGGACCAGGCTGGCGACCGGGACGTTCTCCGGCGAGACCGCCTCGGGCTGGCAGACCCTGACCTTCGGTCAGGCGGTTGCGGTCAGCGCAGGCACGACGTATGTCGCCTCGTACTTCGCGCCGCAGGGGCACTATGCGGTCAACAGCGGCTTCTTCGACAAGGCATGGCAGAACGGCCCCCTCACCGCCTCTCTGACGAACGGGCTGTACAAGTACGGCTCGTCCGGGGGCTTCCCGAATGACACCTTCGGTTCGACGAACTACTGGGTCGACCCGATCTTCCAGACGGGTTCTCCAGCGGACCACACGGCGCCGTCGGTGACGTCGACGACCCCGCTGGCCGGATCCTCCAGCCAGTCGGCGACGAACCCGGTCAGCGCGACGTTCGACGAGGCCGTGAAGGACAGCTCGATCTCCTTCACCCTGAAGGACTCCGGTGGGACGTCCGTGGCGGGGACGACGGCCTACACCGCGTCGACGAAGACGGCCACCTTCACTCCGTCCGCAGACCTCGCGCGTGGCAAGAAGTACACGGCGAGCATCACCGCGACCGACCCTACCGGCAACGCGATGTCGCAGGCGAAGACGTGGACGTTCACCACGGCTCAGCCCGACCCGGTTCCGGGCGTCTGCCCGTGCGGCATCTGGACGGACGCGACGACCCCCGATGTCCTCTCGGAGCCTGACTCCAAGGTCGAGGTCGGCACGGCCTTCACTACCGACACCGCGGGTTCCCTCACAGGCGTGCGCTTCTACAAGGGCGCGGCGAACACCGGGCCGCACACCGTGAGCCTGTGGGACTCCAGCGGGACCCGCCTGGCCACGGCCACCTCCACCGAGGAGACGACCCAGGGCTGGCAGAGCGTCATGTTCGACCAGCCCGTGTCGGTCACGGCCGGGGCCACCTATGTCGTGTCCTACCTGGCCAACGACGGGAACTACTCGGTCACGGCATCGGGGCTGGCGACAGCGATCGACCGTGCGCCCCTGCACACCCTCGCGGCCGGTGGTCGGTACGCCTACGGCGGCGGCTTCCCCTCGCACACGTACGACAGCAGCTACTTCGTCGATCCGATCTTCACGACGGGCAGCGGAGCATCCGCGACACCCACCGGGACGGCCACCACGTCGGCAACCCCGACCGGCACGGCTACGACGTCGGCGACGCCGACCGGGACGGCTACGACGGCAACCCCGAGCGGCACCGCCAGCACGTCGGCGACGCCGACTGCGCCATGAAAGCTGAAGGTTCCGCGCGACCACTTCAGACAACGGATTTGTCAGTTCTGCCACGAAGAGCGTCAGTTTGGGGTTCCATGTCCTGTAGGGGGCACCGAACGCGGCTGAAGCCGCGAATCTGTTGATGGCCTGACTTACTGGGGGGTTTGAAGGTATGACGCTGCGTGCAGCGGTGATCGGCGCGGGCTACTGGGGCCCCAACCTGGTCCGCAACTTCAGGGGAAGCGCAGAGTGGGAGCTCGCCGCGGTCTGTGATCTCGACGAGTCGCGGGCGCGCAAGGTCGTCGGCGATGCTCGGGTCGACATCGAGACAGACGTCCGGCGCCTGCTCGCCCGCGACGACATCGATGCCGTGGCGATCGCCACACCAGCCAACACGCACCATCGGCTGGCTCTTGCCGCGCTCGAGTCCGGTCGGCACGTGCTCGTCGAGAAGCCGCTCGCGGCATCGAGCGGGGAGGCCCGCGAGATGGTGCGTCTCGCCGCGGACCGAGACCTCGTCCTCATGTGCGACCACACCTACTGCTATACGCCGGTGGTCCAGCGGATCCGCGACATCGTCCAGTCGGGCGAGCTCGGTGAGGTCCTCTTCGTCGACTCGGTGCGGATCAACCTCGGGCTCGTGCAGCCGGACGTCGACGTCCTCTGGGACCTGGCTCCGCACGACCTGTCCATCCTCGACTTCATCCTGCCGGGCGGGCTGATGCCCGAGGGAGTCGCCGCGCACGGTGCCGACCCGATCGGGGCAGGGCGGGCCTGCATCGGCTACCTGACCATGCCCCTTCCCGGTGGCGCGATGGCGCACGTCCATGTCAACTGGCTCAGCCCGACGAAGATCCGTCAGATGGTCGTCGGGGGGAGCCGGCGGACGCTCGTCTGGGACGACCTGAACCCGCAGCAGCGGCTCAGCGTCTACGACCGGGGGGTCGACCTCGACCTCAGTTCGCGCACCGAGGACCTGTCGGACCGGCGCGCGGCCGGCATCTCCTACCGGCTTGGGGACATGTACGCCCCGTCGCTGCCAGAGGTGGAGGCGCTCGGCAGCATGGTGGGCGAGTTCGCTGCCGCGATCCGAGAGGGACGTCCGGCTCGTACCGACGGGCAGGGAGGCCTGCGCGTCCTCGACGTCCTCGAGGCGTCGACCCGCAGCCTCAAGGACGGCGGGCGGATGGTCGAGGTGGGTATCACAGACTTGCTTGAGACGGAGGCACTGGCATGAGCACGCTGAACGGAGCCCGTGTGCTCGTCACCGGCGGCGCCGGGACGATCGGCTCGACCATCGTCGACCAGCTGCTCGACGCGGGCGCCGCCCACGTCGACGTACTCGACAACCTCGTACGGGGCCGCCGGGAGAACCTGGCCGAGGCCTTCTCCCGTGGAGACGTGGCCCTTGTCGAGGGCGACGTCCGGGACCGCGACCTCGTCCACGACCTGACCCGCTCTGCCGACATCGTCTTCCACCAGGCGGCCATCCGCATCACCCAGTGCGCGGAGGAGCCCCGGCTCGCCCTCGAGGTGCTCGTCGACGGCACGTTCAACGTGCTCGAGGCGGCCGGGGAACACCACGTCGACAAGCTCGTCGTGGCCTCGTCCGCCTCGGTCTATGGTCTGGCCGAGACGTTCCCGACGGACGAGCGGCACCACCACCACAACAACGACACGTTCTACGGGGCGGCCAAGTCCTTCAACGAGGGTATGGCGCGCAGCTTCCGCGCGATGAAGGGCCTCGACTACGTGGCGTTGCGATATTTCAACGTCTACGGCCCCCGGATGGATGTCCACGGGCTGTACACCGAGGTCCTCGTCCGGTGGATGGAGCGGATCGCCGACGGGCTGCCGCCGCTGATCTTCGGCGACGGCGCACAGACCATGGACTTCGTCTATACCGTCGACATCGCCCGGGCCAACATCCTCGCGGCGCTCTCCGACGTGCACGAAGGCGTCTACAACATCGCGAGCGGCACCGAGACCTCACTGCTCGGGCTGGCTGAGGCACTGTTGTCGGCGATGGACTCCGACCTCGGCGTCGAGCACGGCCCGGAACGTGCGGTCAACGGCGTCACGCGGCGGCTGGCGGACGTCACGGCCGCCGAGCGCGACCTCGGCTGGCACGCCACGACAGACCTCGACACCGGCCTGCGAGAGCTCGTCGACTGGTGGCGACCTCAGCGCGAAGCCGTCGCGGCCGGACGGAGGGCCACGGTATGAGTCGGATCAACGTCATGCAGCCCTGGCTCGGCGAGGAGGAGATCGCAGCCGTCGCCGATGCCATCCGCTCCGGGTGGGTCGCCCAGGGGCCGCGCGTCCTCGAGTTCGAGCGGGCCTTCGCCCGGCGGATGGACGCCCAGCACGCGGTAGCCGTGTCGAGCTGCACCACCGCGCTGCACCTGGCGCTCGTCGTCGCGGGTATCGGCAACCACGACGACGTCGTCGTCCCATCCTTCTCCTTCATCGCCACGACTAACGCCCCGACCTACGTCGGTGCCCGCCCCGTCTTCGCAGACATCGATCCCGAGACGGGCAACGTCACCGCGGACACCGTCAAGGCCGCGCTCACGGAGCGGACCCGAGCCGTTATCGTCGTCGACCAGGGCGGCGTGCCGTGCGACCTTGGCCCGATCAGGGCACTGTGTGACCCCCTTGGGATCGTCGTGATCGAGGACGCGGCCTGTGGAGCCGGGTCGACCTATCGTGGTGCCCCGGTCGGTGCGCGCGCGGATATCGCCTGCTGGTCGTTCCACCCGCGCAAGCTCCTCACGACCGGCGAGGGCGGGATGATCACGACGGCTCGTGCCGCCTGGGCCGACCGGGCGCGGCACCTGCGCGAGCACGCCATGAGCGTGAGCGCCGCCGACCGCCACCAGTCCGTCCTGCCGCCCGCCGAGGAGTACACCGAGGTCGGGTTCAACTACCGCATGACGGACCTGCAGGCGGCCATGGGACTGGTCCAGCTCGGCCGCCTCGACGACATCGTGGCTCGCCGGCGCGAGCTGGCTGCGCGGTATCGCGAGGCGCTGAGCGGCATACCGGGGCTGCGGTGCATCGACGACCCCGACCACGGGACGTCGAACTTCCAGTCGTTCTGGGTCGAGGTGGCGCCGCCCTATCGGCTCACTCGCGACGGCCTGCTGGCCCACCTGGCGGCCCGCGAGATCTCCGCCCGACGGGGCATCATGGCGGCCCATCGCCAGCCCGCCTACGACACGACGGGGCCGGTCTCGTTGCCGGTCACCGAACGGCTCACGGACAACACCCTGATCCTGCCCCTCTTCCATCAGATGACCGAGCACGACCAGGATCGGGTCGTCGACGCGGTCCGATCCGCTGCAGCACTCGAGGAGAAGCGCTCGTGACCACGTCAATCCCGTTGGTGGACCTGCGTGCCCAGTTCGACGAGATCGCCACGGAGGTGCGCGAGGGCATCGACGGTGTCATGGCCACCACTGCCTTCATCGGCGGGCCCCAGGTGTCCGCCTTCGAGAGCGAGTACGCCGCCTTCGTCGGTACGAAGCACTGCATCGGCGTCGGCAACGGCACGGACGCGCTCGAGATGGCCTTCCGCGCCGTCGGTGTCGGGCCCGGTGCCGAGGTGGTCGTGCCCGCCAACACGTTCATCGCGACGGCCGAGGCCGTCGTCCGGGCCGGTGGGGCTCCGGTGTTCGTCGACGTCCGGCCGGACACGCTGCTGCTCGACCCGACCCAGCTCGAGCAAGCCCTGAGCACACGGACCCGTGCGGTCGCGCCGGTCTCCCTGTTCGGTCAGGTCGCTGAGATCGAGCAGATCGAACGGGTCATCGGCGACCGGCCGATCACGGTGGTCGAGGATGCCGCCCAGTCACAGGGGGCCGAACGTCTGGGCCAGCGCTCCGGTGCCTTCGGCCGGGTCGCGGCGACGAGCTTCTACCCCGGGAAGAACCTCGGGGCGGCAGGCGACGCCGGGGCCGTCACGACGGACGACGACGACCTTGCGCGGGCGGTCCGGCTGATGGGCGCGCACGGCTGCGAGCGCAAGTACGATCACGAGTCGTTCGGGTTCAACTCGCGGCTGGACACGCTCCAGGCGGTCGTGCTGAGCGCGAAGCTGCGGCGCCTGAAGGACTGGAACGCCCGGCGGGCGGAGGCGGCCGCCCGGTATGACGAGTTGCTGGCCGGCATCCCCGAGGTGCGGACCCCCATCACGGCACGCGGCAATGCGCACGTGTGGCATCTCTACGTGGTCCGCATGCGGGACCGCGACCGGGCCCTCGCGGCGCTCCACGCGGCCGGGATCGGTGCGGGCATCCACTATCCCGTGCCCGTGCACCTGACACGGGCCTTCGCCGGCCTCGGGGGCGGGGTGGGGGCGCATCCGGTCGCCGAGGCTGCGGCCGGGCAGATCCTGTCACTTCCGCTGCACCCGCACCTCACGTCGGCTCAGCAGGAGCGAGTCGTCGACGTGCTACGCGGTGCCCTGGGGTGAGCGCCGTGGCTGCTGGATCCAACAAGGAGCAAGCCGTCTCGATCGAGGCGGGGTCGGGTGAAGAAGAGTCAGGTCGATCGCTGGCGGGTCAGGTCGGTCGGGGCGCGATGTGGGCGGTCGCGGCCAACATCGTCATGCGGTTCGCCAGCATCGCCATCACCGCCGTCCTGGCACGACTGCTGTCACCAGAAGACTTCGGGGTCTTCGCGATCGCTTTGGCTGTCTTCCTCGTCGTGGCCAGCCTCGCCGAGCTCGGCATGGGATCTGCCGTCGCCCGCGCCGCGACGGAGCCCGAGGACATTGCACCTACTGTTGCGTCGATCTCCATCCTCGTGGGGACCGGGGTGGGGTTGCTCATGGCGGCGTTCGCTCCCGCCCTGGCAACGCTGCTTGGTCAACCCGAGGCCGCCGGGCCGATCCGGATCCTCTCGATCTGCGTCGCCTTGACCGGCTTCTTCGCGGTGCCAGGGGCGCAGTTGGTGCGAGAGTTCCGCCAAGGACGCATCTTCCTTGCCGCGATCGTCGGGTTCGTGACCGCCAACCCGATCCTCATCGTGCTTGCCCTCCATGGCGGCGGTGCAGAGGCCTTCGCCTGGTCCCGGGTCATCGGGCAGTTGGCCAGCGGCGTCGTATTCTGGTTCAGCACGTCGCACCGCTATTTACCAGGTTGGCGCTCGGACCAGGTGAAGCCATTGCTGATGTTCGGTCTGCCGCTGTCCCTCGCCAACCTCGTGAACTGGACGCTGCTCAACGCGGACTATCTGATTCTGGGTCGCCTCGTCAGCGCAGCCGAGGTGGGCGTCTATATGATCGCGTTCAACGTCGCGAGCTGGTCCACTTCCGTCTTGGGTTCGGTTCTCAACAGCGTCGTCGTGCCGGCGCTGGGCAGGGTGAGCGGCGACCCACCCAAGCTGCGTCAGGCGATCACTCGCGCGGGTCAACTGGTCGGGCTCGTCTCGCTGCCGATCGCCGCGATCTGCGTCGGGCTGTCGGACCCGATCATCCGGACGATATACGGGGACAAGTGGATCGACTCGATTCCGGTCCTGTCCGTGCTCGCCGTCTACGGCGCCGTCTACGCCTTCTCGCTGTTGTTCGTGAACGTTCTCGTAGCCACGGGCCAGACCATGCGGCTGCTGCTCATCCAGCTTGGCTGGGTGGTAGTCCTCGTCCCGACGATGGTGCTCGGACTGAGGCACTGGGGACTCGAGGGTGTCGCCTGGGCGCACGTCGTGACTATCGGTCTGGTCGCGCTGCCCGCCTACCTGCTCGCCGTGAGGCGCTCCACCAGCTCCGGGGTACGAGCCCTGCTCCCGGTGGTGCTTCGGCCGTTGTCGGCAGCGGTACTGGCGGGTGCGACTTCCTGGCTTGCCTCCTTCCTCGTTGGCCCCGAGATCCTGCGCCTGCTGGTCGGTGGCCTCGCCGGCGGCGCCGTCTACCTGGCGCTCACCGGCGCGTTGATCACCCAGCAGATCCCGGCTCGGTTCGTCCCACGCTGGGTCCCCACACGCTGGCGCTCGGTCGAGGCGCCGGAGGCGTCATGACAGATCTGCGGACCTCAGCGGCGGCGAGCGTCATCTCCCCCGGTGACCTAGCACCAGGATCTGGCCGGGCGCTCAGCGTGCTGATCGGTCTGGAGGGCCTGGCCCTCGGGGGCTGCCCCATCAACGCCCTGGATCTGGGCCGCACGCTGCGACAGCGCGGTCACCAGGTGTCCGTTTTCGCGATCGACGAGGACGTCAAGGTGTCGCTGCTGCCATATGCCGCCCGCTGTGGTTTCAACCCGGTGTTGCTGCCTGCGGGGTCGGGGACAATGGCACGGACGCGTCAGATCCGCAAGGTTGCCGACTCCACGGGGGCCGATATCACGCACGTGTTCGGGCCGTGGCTCGGGCCGGTCGCCTCGGTCGCGATGGCCTTGCGACGGTCGGGGGCAGCAGTGGTCACGAACTGGACGATGGAGAACGTCTTCTACACCCCCCGGCACACGCCGGTCATCGTCGGCACCCAGCGCCTTCTCGATGAGCTCGGGCCGCGCCACGAAGGGCGGGTGTGGCTGATGGAGCCACCGGTCGACCTGGCGGCTGACGCCCCGGATCCTGTGCGGGGCAAGGAGTTCCGGCACGCCTGGAACATCGCCGATGACGAGCTGGCAGTAGTCGTAGTGGGTCGGGTGGACGCGCACCTGAAGGCGGAGGGACTGTGCCACGCCATCCGCGCGGTCGAGATCAGCGACCCCGGTCTGCGGCTCGTCATTGTGGGGGACGGCGATGCGTTCGAGCAGATCCGGGAGTTGGCCGAGGAGGTCAACCAACGCGTCGGGCGGGCAGCCGTGCTCCTGACTGGCTCCATGAACGATCCGCGTCCGGCCTACGATGCGGCCGACATCGCCTTGGGCATGGGTGGATCGGCGCTGCGAGCTTTGGCACATGGCAAGCCGCTCATCGTTCTCGGCGCGCATGGCTTCGCCCGGACCTTCGAGCGGGCGAGCGTGAGCTATTTCTACGGCGCGGGCTTCCACGGCGAACAGGGCCCGAAGGATCCCATACAGCATCTGGCGGCGCTCATGAGCTCTCTGCGTGACGATGAGCGACGTGAGGCGTTGGGCCAGTTCGGCTTGTCGGAGGTGCGCTCCAGGTTCAGCCTCGAGACTGGAGCCATCAAGCTGGAGCAGGTCTACCGATCTACGCTTGCGCAGTTGCCTCCTGCCCGGAAACGGCGCATGGTCGCTGCCGAACAGGTCGCTCGAGGAACGGCCCGTGAGAGCTGGCAGGCCGTGCACGGG
>NZ_JAKDLO010000017.1 GCF_030452765.1 Intrasporangium sp. | reverse complement strand
CGGGCTCAGGGGTCAGGGTGTCGGGGGTCACAGGGTCGGGGTCACGATGTCGGGGCCGCGACCCGCGCCTGGGTCTGGGTGACCCGGGCGACCCGCCTGCCGGTGTCGTCGAACAGGTCCGTCTGCACGACGACGGTCGAGCGTCCGACGTGCAACGGCTCGCTGACCCCCTGCACCCGCCCCTCGCGGACACCCCTGAAGAAGTTGGTCTTGGACTCGATCGTCGTGGTCGTCTCGCCCGGCCCGAGGTTGAGGTAGGCACAGATGCCGCCGAGGCTGTCGGCGAACGCCATGATCGCGCCGCCGTGCAGGGCGCCGCCGACGGTGCAGAGGGACTGGCGCCAGGCCAGCGCGCCCCGGACCTCGCGGGGCTCGGCCTGGGTCAGCTCCAGACCGATCGCCCCAGCGAACGGCATCGCCGCGACCAGGCCGTCGAGGGACGGCCTGCCGTCCTCGGTCCGCATCGGTAGGTCGCCTCCGGGTGTCGTCGTCATGGGCCCAGTGTGCTCCAGAGCCTGTGGTCACCACCGGGCAGCACGGGAACTGGGCCCGGTCCGAGGACCGGGCCCAGCGGCATACCTTCTGCTCTTGGACGATCGGAGGGCGACCCGCCTCCTCAGCAGATCGCCCTCCGTCTGGTGGGCCGCCCTCGGTGAGCCCGACGGCCACCTATCGGGTCACCGCAGGATGCCGTTGCCGACCTTGCGGCCCCACCACTTGCCGACGCCCCACGTGTCTCCGGCGTAGGTCGCGGCGAGCACCGCGAGACCAAGGCCCTCGACCCAGTGGCTGTCGAAGATGGGGTTGGTGTACGCGCCCGTCGTCCCCAGCGGGAACTCGGCCAGGTACATGAGGAGCAGGAGCAGGCCGCCGGCCAAGGCGGCGATCTTGAGGCCTGCGCCGGCCAGCACGGCGACACCGATACCGAGCAGGCCGAGCATGAAGAGCCAGTCGGCCCAAGGGCCGCTGATCGAGGCGAAGAACCCGGCGAACGGGCCTTCGGCGTGGGTCATGAAGCCCTGGGCGGGCGTGCCCCCGTCGATCCACGCCTTGGCGGCGGGGGTCATGTAGCCGAGCCCGAAGAGCTTGTCGAGGAAGGGCCACAGGAACATGAAGCCCAGGACGATCCGCAGACCACCGAGGAAGCGGCGCGCCCAGACGGACCGGACGACCTCCTCCTGGAAGGTCACGCCCGCTGCTACCGGGTGGACGTTGCCGCGACTCTTCGTCACGCTGTCAGGATGGATGGTGGCCATCGTTCTCATCTCCAGAACTTGGTGGTGGCTCCGGCAGGCACCCTGTCGGTACTACATATCGTAGTAGCCGTGCCGTGGCGCCGTCACCTTTGCGCACTGTGATCTACGCGGCACCGGCGGGACCCACCGGCCGATAGCGTGGGCAGATGGCACTCGGGCGATACAAGGACCTCTGCATCGATGCGGTCGACGCCCGGGCCGAGGGTGCCTTCTGGGCATCTCTGCTGGGGTGGGACCTCGACCTGCTCGACGACGGTGACGCCTGCCTGCGCGAGGGCGACATGGTGCGCGTCTGGGTCAACACGGTGCCCGAGCCCACCACGGTCAAGAACCGGCTCCACATCGACGTCAACGTGGCGTCTGTGCTGGAGGCAGAGTCACTCGGTGCCGTCGTCGTCGACGACACACAACGATGGACGGTCATGCGCGACCCCGACGGACAGGTGTTCTGCGTCTTCGTCCGGGAGGAGCTGAACCGGCGACCCTACGAGCTCGTGCTTGACGTGACGGGCGACCCGGCAGGCGCGCACCGGGTCGCGGCATGGTGGCAGGTGGTCTTCGGCGGGACGCTGGGCGACGACGAGCGCGGCTTCTCGTGGCTCGAGGCTGTGCCCGGGCTGCCTTTCGAGGCAGTGACTTTCAGCCCGGTGCCCGAGGCGAAGGCGACGAAGAACCGGATGCACGTCGACGTGTGGGCGGACGATCTTGACGGACTCGTCCGGCACGGCGCCACGATGCTGCGCGACAAGGGCGACGGCGGGATCGGCTGGACGGTCCTGGCCGACCAGGAGGGCAACGAGTTCTGCGCGTTCACGCCGTGAGGGTTTGAGACACGTTGCAAATCACTATGGACCCGGACATTTCGGGCTGAGAGCATGCAGAGGCCCACGCGGGATCACGCACACCCGATCGGAGACACCATGTCCAGCAGCCAGCCAGTGCCCCGCCGGCTCCCACGGCGGATCGACCACGCCGCCCGTCGCCTTGGTCGTGCCGGGGCGACCGTCGCCGCCCTCGCATGCACCGCGGCCCTACTCACGTCAGCCGCTCCCTCAACGGCGGTGGGTGGGGCCACTGCAGCCACCGGCGGCACGGCCGCTGGGCAGATGCCCTTCAGTCCGACCGTTTCGCAGCCGGGCAGATTCAACGCAGTCACCGACGTGCCGGGGATCCGGGTCGGACAGGTTCACCGGCGGACCGCGCCCTTCCTGACCGGGACCACGGTTGTCTACACGCCGTCGATGTCGGTCGCCAGCGTGGACCAGCGAGGTGGCGCCCCGGCCACGAAGGAGACTGACCTGCTCTCACCGGTCAACTCGAACCCGGGCGTCAACGCGATTCAGCTCGGCGGGTCGAGTATGTACGGCTTGTCGGCGACCGACGGGATCGTTCGATGGTTGGAGGACCGTGGTGAGGGCGTCGGGTTGGGCAGCACCGGCGTTGCGCCGATCGTGCCCGCGGCCGACATCTACGATCTCGGCCGCGGCGGTGACATCAAGGCCCGCACCACCCCAGAATGGGGTTGGGTCGCCGCCAAGAGCACGATGGGCGGGCCGGTCCGTCAAGGCGCGTACGGCGGGGGCACTGGCGCCCGGGCCGGGGGTCTCAAGGGTGGAGTAGGCACGGCAAGCGTCTACCTCGGCGACGGGATCTATGTCGGGGCGGTCGTGATCGTCAACGCGGCCGGCTCCACGGTCGACCCGCGCACCTGCGAGCTGCTCGGCGTCCAGTTCGGTCTGGGGGACGAGTTCGCGGGGCTGCGCAAGCCGAAGAGCTCGGAGTGCACGACCGCGATAGCAGCCCCCACGAACGACGATCTCAACACGACCATCGCCGTCGTGGCGACGAATGCGAGCCTCGAGAAGGCGGCCGCGCAGCGGATGTCCGGCAACGCCCACGACGGGATGGCGCGGGCGATCCGGCCGGTGCACACCCTCTACGACGGTGACACCGTCTTCGCCGTCGCGACCGGGCAGGGCACCCCGCTGCGGGTCAACAACCCGGCTGACGGCCGACAGCTCAGCGCGATCTTCAGCGCCGGCGCCGACACCCTTTCGCGGGCGATCGCCAAGGCGATGCTCTCAGCGGAGACCATCGGCCCCGCTCGGTCCTACTGCGACACCTACCCCTCGGCGTGCACCTCCTTCGCCAAGGCTGCGCAGTGGCGGACCGAGGGCACGTCGACGGTCATGACTCGAAGGCTGTTCAATGATGCGCGCAGGCACCTGGAGGTCGCCCGGCTACCGTGGCGATGACCACGCACAAGGACACCGGAGACTGGCCGGCCCTGGCGCAGGTCTGGGCAGGGCCCGAGAACCCCGGCGTCAGGCGGGTGGGGTGAACCGCCCGTCGATGGCCGTCCACCCCCCGTCGACGAACAGCTGGCTGCCGGTCACGAACGACGAGGCGTCCGAGGCGAGGTACACGACGGCGCCGGCGTACTCCTCGGCGTGCGACCAGCGGCCGAGCGCGCTCTTGCTCGCATAGGCGCCAGCCCACTCCTGATCTGCACGGATCTGCGCCGTCAACGGGGTGTCGACGACGCCCGGCGCGATGGCGTTGCACCGCACCCCGGACGGGCCGAGTTCGGCGGCCGCGGTGCGCAGCAGCTGGACGAGCCCTGCCTTCGTCGCGGCGTAGACACCTTGTCCGGGCTCCACGGTGACCGAGCGGATCGAGCTGAAGCCGATGATGCTCCCCCGCCCACGTTCGGCCATCCCGCGCCCGAACGCCCGGACCAGGTCGAAGGACGCCCGCAGGTTGAGTCCGACCACCCGGTCGAACTCCTCGCTGGTGTAGTCGAGGAGCCGCTTGCGCACGTTGGTCGCGGCTGTGAAGACCAGGACGTCGACTGCTCCGAGGTCCGTGGCCGCTCGGTCCACAGCCTCGGCGTCCGTGACGTCGAGCTCGTATGCCGCGTGCCCGCCGCCGGCTGCCACGGTACCCTTCGCCGTCGCGAGGTCTCGATCGGCACAGATCACCTCGGCGCCGTGTGCGGTCAGGGCAAGCGCGCCGGCCCGGCCGATACCGCTGCCCGCCCCGACGACGACAGCCCGCCTGCCATCGAGCCGGAACAGTCGAGAGAAGTCGTGGGCAGCCGCAAACTGCGTCATCGGGTCTCCTCCTGGGAGCTCTGGTCCGGTGCATTCCCTGTGGGTCGTGATGTGCTGGGTGCTGGTGTGCTGGGTCGTGGCCCGCCGAACGAGGGCCGGATGATGGCCATCCGGGTCACGGTCAGCTCGTCGATCGCGAACCTTGGTCCTTCGCGTCCAACCCCAGAGTCCTTGACACCGCCATAGGGCATGACGTCCGACCGAAACCCGGGGACCTCGTTGATGACGACGCCTCCCGCCTCGATGACGTCGATCGCGTGGAACGCGGTCTCGAGGGAGGAGGTGAACACGCTGGCGTGCAGGCCATATCTGGAGCGGTTGACCACGTCGAAGGCCTCTCGCACGGTCGGTACCGACCGGACGGCGACGACTGGGCCGAAGATCTCCTCGTCCCATGCGGCCTGGCTGTCAGGCACGTCGAGCAGGACTGCCGGGACAAGCATTCCGCCCTCGACCGAGCCGCCATGCATGAGGGTCGCGCCGGCCTCGACCGCCGCCTTGATCCACGCCGAGACGCGCTGCGTCGAGCGGGCGTCAATGAGCGCAGCGACCCGGGTCTCCGGCTTGCGGGGGTCCCCGACGACGACCTGGTCCATCCGGGACGCGAGCGTGGCGAGAAACTCGTCCCGCACCGCCTGCACGACGACGACTCGTTGCACCGAGATGCACGCCTGCCCGGAGGCGTAGTACCCGCCTCGCACGACCGCGTCGGCCGCCGCTTCGATATCGGCGTCACCCGCGACGACGAGTGCCGAGTTCGAGCCGAGCTCGAGCAACACTTTCGTCGGGGCGGCATCTCGAGCGATCGTGTGCCCCACCGACGCCGAGCCCGTGAACGAGACTGCACCCACTCGCCGGTCAGTGGTCAGGGCGACGCCGACCTCTACGCCACCCGTCACGAGCTGGACGAGGCCACGTGAGGCACCCGCGGCGGCAAGCGCCTCACGGACGACATGCACGAGCCACAGCGTCGCGAGCGGTGTCTGTGGTGCCGGCTTGATGACGACCGGGCACCCGGCCGCAAGGGCAGGCGCAAGCTTGTGGGCGGCCAGGAGCAGCGGGTAGTTGTACCCGGCGATGCCCACGACAACCCCGATCGGCTTACGCACCCAGAAGCCGATCAGCCCTTCCCCGCTCGGCAGCAGGTCGAGCGGCACCGTCTCGCCGTGCAGGTGGGCCACCTCCTCGGCAGATGTCGTCAGCGTCAACAGCGTCCGGTCCACTTCGACACGGCAGTCGACGAGGGGCTTGCCCGTCTCGAGGACCAGGAGTTGCTCGAGCTCGTCACGTCGCTCCGAGAGGACCCTCTGTGCCTGCGCGAGCACCGCCCGGCGGGCGTGTGACGGAAGCGCAGCAGCCTCCGCCCGCAGTCTCTCCGCATGCGTGATCGCCTCGGTGGCGAGCTGAACCGTTCCCACCGGAGCCAGCCCCACGTGCTCCCCGGTGAAGGGGAAGGTCACCGACTCGCTCGTGGGTGTTGTGACCCAGTCCGGGCCGACAGGCAGTCCCGGGGGGCACGCGGGGACGAACTGGGTCATGACTCTCCTTCGTGGGCTGCTGAGCCGTGGTCGATGTGTGCGGTGACGGCCGGCGCAAGCCATCTCCTTCCGGCGAGCCACGTCCGCGAGTGCGTCATGGCGCGGGGTACAGGTGGCGAAGTCGCAGTGGTGCCTGAAACGGTCGCCATTGACCGGTCTCGCGGGCAAGACGGTCAGCAACCACATAGACCGTTGCCGGGTTGTACGGCATGCCGGTGTGGCTCGAGCGCACCTCGACGCTCTCATGGCCGGCGATGCCGGGTCGGTCGACACACGTTCGCCAGGACACCACTCCGTCGGTTCGGGAGAAGATGGCGGTCGTCGGCACGTGAGGGGGAACCGTGGTCTGGTTGAAGATGTCGAACCGGTCACGGCTCACGTGCAGGTGGGACAGGGACTGGAACACGCCGGCGAGACGGCTCTGCCGGTGGTCCAGGATACGGAACGGACTGCCGATGGTCACCACGCGGCCGACGCGATCGGGGGCTTGGCGGGCCAGCTCTCGAGCAAGGATCCCACCGAGGCTCACCCCGACGAGGTGGACCCGGCCGTCTCCACCTCGTATGCGAGCCGCATCCGACAAGGCGACGACCCTGGCAACCATCCCATCGAGGATCGTTGCCGTCGGCCCGACGTTGACACCCAGCCCCCACCCGTGGCTCGCATGACCGAGCCGGGCAAGTACCCGGCGCAGCGGCTCGGTCGCCTCGTCTCCCGCGAGTAGCCCGGGTAGCACGAGCACGGGGTCGCCGGAACCCCGGGGAGGGTCGAGCATCCACTCCGAGATCATCAGGGAGAGCCACTCGACACGCGCGCGCGATGGCTCGAGCGCGAAAAGGGACAGCGGGGGCGGGCCGACCTCGTCTGACCCACCCCCGCTCGGCTCGACGTCGCGGGGCCGGCTCGTACCGGTGATGTCCATAACGCCCCTTGACATCATGCGGTTGAGATCATTCGTCCCGAGGCTTGCTACTGGCGGTCACGAGTGCTCGCGCGTACTGGAACTGGGCATTCGTGACAGTGTCGAGGTAGTCGAAATGCGCAGTGACCCAGGCGGACGGGCTCGGCTGCGGCAGCTTAGAACCACTTTGGTCTGCCAGACCCTCCCAGTACTTCGCGTTCTCCAGAGCCGCTTCCCGCATCTGTCCCAGGGCCGAAGTCTGCTGCTCTCGTGCTGACTCGAGCAGCTCCAGCTGGTGCTCCTGCGTGGGCGTGTCCGACATGTGCTCTCCTTCGCTGTTGATCCTTGACAGTGAGCCTGCGCTCGCCGTCATGCGCCGGTCCTCAGGTACCGGCACGTTCGTCCGTCTGACGGTCGGACTGCTTGGTGGCAGGCTCGACCCGCCCGGTGCGCTGTGACGTGCGCGCTCTGGCACGCTGCAGATCGGTAAGGCCCGCTCGGACTCCTTCGCTGAACACCTCCAGGTCCGGGGTTGAGTCGTAGTCACCGGTGATGCCGAGCCGCACGATGCCGTTGTAGGAGAAGACCGTCGTGGCGATCCGCACGGTGTTCGCCAAGGTGATGTACGGCCAGTTCTCCAGCATGAGGCGGCCCAAGGCGTAGAGCGGGAACTGCGGACCGGGCACGTTGGTCGTCGTGGTGTTGACGGGGCTGGTCACCGAGCTGGCGGCTCGCGCGCCCAAGGCCGCCAGGGCCGGCGCCTGCAACGCCGCGAACGCGGCCAGGACATCGCCGGCGAGCGCCTGGTTCGATGCCTTGAGGGCGTCCATCTGAGTGCGGATTGCGAAGTAGCGGTCCAGAACCTTGGGTGTGCCCACGGGCAGCTCCGCGTACATGGCAGACACCCTGTTGCCCGCCTCGTCGTCAGCGTCACGCACCGATACCGGGACCATGCAACGGACCGTGTTCTCGGAGACCTCTTCTCCGCGGGCCAGGAGCAGCTCGCGGAAGCCCGTGGTGACCATGGCCAGGATGACGTCGTTGACCGTGCCGCCATGTCTCTTGCGGACCTTCGCGATGTCTGCCAGCGGCGCCTGCACCCACTCCCACCGACGGTACGGGCCGATCGGCCCGTTTAGCTGGGGGATGGCCAACGGCCTGGCCAAGCTCGTCTCCAGCGAGCTGAACGCGGCGCCCACCTCGTCACCACGCCGACGCAGCGACGACATCAGGTCGGCATACCGGGTCGTGAGGTTCTCACCGGTCTGCTGACTGCTCGCAATCGCTGCCTGGACGAGCTCCTCGTCGGTCGGCGCCGGCCCGGGGGTCCACGGCACCGGCTCACCGACAACCGCTGCGGGATCGGCGTCGAACAGGATCGTCGTCATGCCCGTCGTCGTGGCGCCGTCGGCCATGCAGTGGTGCAGCTTGGACACCAAGCCCCACCTGTCGTCGGTGAGCCCGTCGATGACCCACATCTCCCACAGCGGCTTACCACGATCGAGCGGCACCGCCATGAGGGTCGCGAAGAACTCTCGCAGCTGGTCGTCCGATCCCGGCGCGGGCAGCGCGATGTGGCGGATGTGGAAGCCGAGGTTGAAGTGTTGGTCGTCGACCCAGACCGGAGTGCCCAGGTCACCCGGCACGAAGCGGACCCGCTGGCGGTAGCGCGGGATGAGGTGCAGCTTGGCCGCGATCAGCGCGGTGAACTCCTCAGTCGTCGGCGGCGGTCCCTCGAAGATCCCCAGCCAGGCGTTGTGGTGCAGGTCCGTCTCGGTCTCAGCGTAGAGAAACGATGCGTCTGCCAAGCTCATGTTGTCCATCGGCGCTCCTCGACTCGCTCAGGGCTTCGCCAGCGCCGCGACGGCAGCGCTGCGGCTGGTGGCATAGTCGACCTTCCCGGCGGCGGTACGCGGGATGCGGTCGACGACGGCCATCCGGCGGGGCAACTTGTAGTCGGCCAGGTGACGACGGACATGCTCGCCGAGGGTCCCCTGGTCGAGCTCGGCGTCTGCACGCAGCACGACGACCGCGACGACGACCTGCCCGAACCGTTCGTGAGGCAGGCCGACCACGGCGGCGTCCAGGACCGACGGGTGGGTCCGCACGACGTCCTCCACCTCTTGGGGGAAGACCTTCTCGCCACCGGTGTTGATCACCGAGTTGCCCCGGCCGAGCAGCCGGATGGACCCGTCGGGCTCCACCTCGCCGCTGTCACCGGTGACGCAGTAGCGACGCCCGTCGATGGTGACCCACGTCGATGCGCTCTTCGAGGAGTCGTTGTAGTAGCCGTCGGCGAGGTGGCCGCTGATGAGCAGGGCTCCACGGTCTTCGGGCAGAGCGGGCTGGAGCAGGGCACCGTGCTCGTCCATGAGATGGAGCCGCTCACTCGCCTCGATGACGCCGGACTCGGGCACCTGACCCGGCCGAGAGTAGGTCTGTACCCCCCGCAGCGCCTCGGACGAGCCGTAGTTGTCGCACAGCAGGACCCATGGCAGGCGGTCGAGGAATCCTTGCCGGACCCGCTGTGACCAGACCGAGCCGGCCGAGATGATCAGCTCCAGGTGGTGCAGGTTGTAGGCCGGGCCGTTGGCCTCGAGCTCGGCGAGCAGCGGACGTGCAAAGGCGTCGCCGACAATGACAGCTGCGTTGACCTGGTGCTCGCTCAGCGTCTGGAGCATGGCCGGGGCCGAGAACCGCTGCGCGGCGGTCGTCTCGACGGCCCAGCCCTCGTTCATCAACGACAGGCCGGTGAACAGGCCGGTGGCGTGCATCAGCGGGCAGGCGACGTACAGCCGCTTGCCGCCTCGCTCGAGCTGCCGGACCAGACCGTCGAGATCATCGACCGCCGGCTTGTTCTGGTAGAAGTTCGTGGCCCCACCCAAGGCAGAGATCACGGTGTCCTGGCGCCAGAGCACACCCTTGGGCAGACCGGTGGTTCCGCCGGTGTACTGCAGAAGCGCGTCGTCCCCACTCAGCCCGGGCGGGTCGGCCAGGGGCCCACCACTGGTCGCAACCTGCTCGTAGGAGTGAGCCCACTCCGGGACCTGCGGCACGCTCGTGCGGGCAACCGAGGCAGGCCCTGCGCCGAAGGGGTCCTCGAGCGCGATGAAGTGACCGACTCGAGGCAGGTCGGGCCGCGCGCCGTCGACGACTTCGGTCAGCGACGTGTGGAAGATCAGCGCCTCGGCGTCGCCGTTCGTCAGCACGTGCACGACTTCGTCGTGGCCGTAGCGATAGTTGACGTTGAGTGGCGTCAGCGCCGCCTTGAAGCATCCGACGTAGGCCTCGATGTACTGCGGGCAGTTGCGCAGCAACACGGCCACCTTCGCCTGTCGCGGCAGACCAAGGCTCAGCAGGTGCGCAGCGACCGCATCGCTGCGGCGGTCGAACTGCGCCCACGTCGTGACGTGATCACCCTGGACCTGACAGGGCAGATCCGGAAGCTCGCGCGCGATGGCGCGATAGATCTCAGCGTAGTTCCACACGGTCCTACCGATCTTCGAGGTCGTCGTCGGCGATGCGCGGCCCGAGCTGCTCACCGGCTTCACCTCCCTGGTCCCCACCCTCCGGATGGTCCCTTCGTAGGGATGCTCTCGCCACGGATGCTCTCGCTGCGAGCCGGAGGCTGTGAGCATCGCAGGACGATGACGGAGGCTTGACTCTGCCGTCACACTAATGACAGCCTTCCATGCACGCAACTAGGCCTGCTGGTCTGACCGGTGAACCACCACCGCTAGAGCGTGAGTACAGCGCCAGGACGGGAATTCTTGGGACGACGAACGATCGCGAGACTGACTGGTGACGGCGTAGGCCACGAGGCCCCGACCTCGTAGGATCGGCAACGACCGATCGGGTGGCTGAGACGGTCATCGCCCGTCGCGCGGAGCCCACGGCCTCGATGCCCACCCCGGAAAGATGAGGACATGCCCAATCTGAGGAAGATCGCCGCCAGCGGCACCGCCGCAGGCCTAGCAGTGCTCCTCACCGCGTGCAACGCGGGCGCAGGCAGCAGCCCGTCGGCTGGCGCGGGCGGAGGGTCGAGCGCAACGACCGCAGCGATCGCCTTCGCGCTGGAGCCGGAGAATCTGGACTTCACCCGGACCGACGGGGCAGCAATACCCCAGGTGCTGCTGACCAATGTCTACGAGGGTCTGGTGGAGCTCGACCAGGACGGCAAGATCGTGCCGCTGCTGGCCGAGTCGTGGAAGGTGAGCACGGACCGGAAGTCGTACACGTTCGAACTCCGCAAGGGCGTCACCTTCAGCAACGGCTCCCCGTTCGATGCATCGACAGTGAAGTTCAGCATCGACCGCGTGAAGAAGGACTGGACGATCTCGCTCAAGAAGGCCATGGACGTCGTCGACACCGTCACGGTCGACTCCCCGACCAGGGTGACCGTCAAGCTGTCCCGACCCAGCAACGACTGGCTCTTCAAGATGACGACGCGGATCGGGGCGATGATGAGCCCCGACGGGGTGGCTGACCTCGCGAACAAGCCGGTCGGCACCGGACCGTACACCGTCGCCAGATGGGTGCGCGGGGACTCGATCACCCTCAAGGCCCGCCCTGGCTACTGGGGCACCGAGCCGGCCATGTCAACTGTCGTCTTCCGCTACTTCAAGGACCCCACCGCCTCGACAAACGCCCTGCTGAGCGGGGGGATCGACGCCATCGGCAACGTCGCGGCGCCAGACTCGCTGATCCGGTTCGAGAGCGACCCGACGTTCAAGATCATCGAAGGTACCTCGAACGGTGAGGTCACTCTGTCGATGAACAACAAGTCCAAGGCGTTCGGTGACAAGCGGGTCCGCCAGGCCGTCCGCTACGCCCTGGACCACCAGGCCATCCTCGACACCGCGTGGGCAGGGCGGGGGACGCTGATCGGTGCCCCGGTGCCTCCGACCGACCCGTGGTACGAGGACCTCACCGGGCTCTTCCCGCATGACCCGCAGAAGGCGAGGAACCTGCTCGCCGAGGCCGGCAAGACCGACCTCACGGTGCGGCTCCGCCTGCCCAACGTTGCCTATGCTCTCTCGGCCGGTCAGGTCGTCAAGTCCCAGCTCGCCGACGTCGGCATCACCGCCGACATCGACGTGCTGGAGTTCCCGGCACGGTGGTTGGACCTCGTCTTCAACAAGCACGACTACGACATGTCGATCATCAACCACGTCGAGCCGCGGGACATCGCCAACTACGCGAATCCCGACTACTACTTCGGCTACGACAGCCCCAAGGTGCAAAGCCTCATGGCCGCTGCTGATGAAGGCACGCCGGAGCAGCAGGTGGCCGACCTCAGGGCGGCAGCCCGGCAGATCTCCGAGGACGCCGCCGCCGACTGGCTCTTCCTCTTCCCGTACCTGGTCGTCGCGAGGGCCAACCTGCAGGGCCTGCCGAAGAACGGGATCACCGAGTCGTTCGACGTCACCGGGCTGAGCCGGTAGCGGGATAGGCGGATCACAGCAATGGACATGCTCAAGTACGTCGGCACCCGATTCGTCATCTTCGTTGTCAGCATCTTCGTCGCGTCGGTGGTCGTCTTCGGCTTCATGGCGGTGCTGCCCGGCGACCCGGCGGTGGTGGCCCTCGGGGTCAACGCAAGCCCCGATGCGGTAGCCGCGCTCCGAGCCGAGTTCGGCACCGATCGGCCCTTGGCCGTCCAGTACCTCGACTGGGTGGGCGGCCTGCTCACGGGCGACTTCGGGACCTCCTACGTGACGCGGAACCCGATCGGCCCCATCATTTCGGACCGCCTGGCGGTCACGAGCTGGCTCGTGCTCTGCGCCATGGCCGTCGCCCTGGTGACCGCGCTCCCGCTCGGCACCTTGTCGGCGTTGCGCCATCGCAAGGCCAGCGGGCTGGCGATCTCCTTCGGCAGCCAGATCGGCATCGCCATCCCAGCCTTCGTGATGGGTATCGCGCTGGTCTACGTGTTCGCGGTGTGGCTGCGGGTGCTGCCATCCGGGGGTTGGGTCGTTCCAATCCAGGACCCTGGCGGTTTCATCCAACACCTCGTGCTCCCCGTGCTTTCCCTGGGGCTCGTCCAGGGGGCGATCCTCACTCGGTATGTGCGCTCGGCGACGCTCGACGTGATGCGCGAGGACTACATCCGCACCGCCCGGTCCAAGGGGCTGAGCGGCCTGCCGATCGTGACCCGACACATCCTGCGCAACTCCTCCATCCCGGTGGTGACCGTGCTCGGGCTGCAGCTGACGACGTTGCTCATCGGTGCCGTCGTCATCGAACGGGTGTTCGTCGTCCCCGGGTTGGGCAGCCTGCTGCTCGACTCGGTGGCCAACCGCGATCTGCTCACCGTCCAAGGCGTGGTGATGGTCCTCGTGCTCGCAGCACTGATCATCAACTTCGTCGTCGATATCCTCTACACCGTTCTCGACCCACGGCTCAGGAGTTCGTGATGACCGACCTCGTGCCCCCCGCCGAGCCCACGGCGCCCACCGAAAGCCCAGTCGCGCAGCCAGAGATCGTGACCGAGGCGACAGCCGGAAGGCCCCGCCGACCGATGGGGCCCCTGTTCATCACGGGGGCCGTCCTCGTCGGCGTCGTCATGGCCGCGGCCCTGATCTCGTTCGTCTGGACCCCCTACAACCCGATCAAGGTCGACGCCGCAGCCCGACTGCAGAGCCCCAATGCCGAACACTGGCTCGGCACGGACAAGTTCGGCCGCGACATCTTCAGTCAGATCCTCGTCGGTGCTCGCACGACGCTGTACGTGGGTGTCATCGCGGTCGGGCTGGCCTCGATCATCGGCACGCCCTTGGGGATCTTCGCGGGCATGTCGAATCGGGGTTGGCTCACTGAGCTCGTCATGCGCGCCAACGACCTGCTGCTCGCCTTCCCCGCCCTGCTGCTCGCCATCATGTTCGGCGCCGTGTTCGGCGCCAGCACGCTGACTGCGATGATCGCCATCGGCATCGCGACGATCCCATCCTTCGCGCGGCTGGCCCGCAGCGGGACGTTGCAGGTCATGTCCACCGAGTATGTCCTCGCGGCGCGAATCGCCGGCCGGAAGCCGATCGCCATCGCCTGGCGTCACGTGCTACCCAACGTCTTCGGGTTGCTGATCGTCCAGGGCTCGGTGTCCTTCGCCATCGCTGTCCTGGCCGAGGCCGCGCTGTCCTACCTCGGCTTCGGAACCGCCCCGCCCACACCGTCGTGGGGACGGATGCTGCAGGAGGCCCAAGAGCAGATCTTCACCCTACCGATCATCCTGCTCTGGCCGGCGTTGGCCATCGCCGTTGCGGTGCTGGGCTTCAACCTGCTGGGCGACGGGCTGCGGGACCGCTTCGACCCGAGGCTGGAGGACCGGCGATGACCGTCGTCACCAGCAGCCGCCCTGAGGGCGTCACCATGAAGGAGCCGGCCCTCGTGGTCGAGGGGCTCAACGTCGGGACGGGCTCGACCCGGCTCGTCAAGAACATCTCGTTCACCATCCGGGCCGGCGAGCGGGTCGGGCTCATCGGAGAGTCCGGTTCAGGCAAGTCCCTGACCGTGACCTCGATCATGGGTCTGCTCGGCGAGGGGCTCACGGCGACCGGCTCCATCCGAATGGCCGGCGTGCCGCACGACCTGGTGGATGCCACTCAGAAGCAGTTCGCCGCATTGCGTGGTCGACAGGTCGCCATGGTGTTCCAGGAGCCCATGACGGCGCTCAACCCGACCATGCGCGTCCTCGACCAGGTGGCCGAAGGGATGCTCGCGCACGGCACGGCTCCGGGCAAGAGGCAGGCGCGCGAAGCCGCCCTCGACCTGCTACGGAAGGTGCAGCTGCCCGATCCCGAGCGAGCGGCGAAGGCCTATCCGCACCAGATGTCAGGAGGACAGCGCCAGCGGGTCGTGCTGGCGATCGCGCTGGCCAACGACCCGATGCTGTTGCTGTGCGATGAGCCGACGACGGCCCTCGACGTCACCGTTCAGGCCCAGATGCTGCAGCTCATCCTCAGTGGCGTGCGCGAACGTGGGTCGGCGCTGCTGTTCATCACCCACGACTTGGCCGTCGTCGCCACCATCTGCGAACGCCTGCTCGTCATGTACGGCGGCCGGATCGTCGAAGCGGGCCCGGTGCAGAGGGTCCTCTCGGCCCCACAGCACCCCTATACCCGCGGCCTGCTCGAGGCGTCGGAGCTGGACGCCTCCGACGAGAACGGCCGGCTCCCGACGATGAGCGACCACGTGCGCGCCCAGTCGGTCTACACCCAGGACCCGGAATGGATCGGCGATCCTGAGGATGGCTACGCGAAGGTGATCCTGGGAGGTGCCGCATGACCGCCGCGACCGAGCACACCAAGGCTGACACGGCGAGCGACGGCGACCCGTTGGTCGTCGTGCGGGATCTCACCCGGATATTCCGACGTCCGAGGCAGTCCTTCCGAGGGCCGGTGCCGACCGTGACGGCGCTCGACGGCGTGACCTTCGACATCCAGCGAGGAGAGCGGTTCGGGATCGTCGGTGAGTCCGGCTCGGGCAAGTCCACCCTCATCCGGATCATGTCCGGGCTCGACCAGCCCACCTCAGGCTCGATCCTGTTCGACGGCAAGCAGATCACCGGTCGGAAGGAACGCGACCTGACCTTCCTGCGTGAAGAGCTCCAGTTCGTCTTCCAGGACCCGATGGGCTCCCTCAACCCCAGGATGCGGGTCCGCGACATCATCGCCGAGCCCCTGGTCGCTCGAGGCAAGCGGAACAACCGCGCACGCGTCGTCGAGCTGCTCCAGGCGGTGGGGTTGCCGGCTACGGCAGCCGACCGATTTCCACACCAGTTCTCCGGGGGCCAACGACAACGGATCTCGATCGCTCGCGCTCTCGCACCCAGTCCCAAGGTGCTGGTCGCGGACGAACCGGTCAGCGCGCTGGACGTCTCCGTACAGGCACAGATCCTCAACCTGCTCGCGGACTTGGTCGACGAGTACAACCTGACCCTCGTGTTCGTATCGCACGACCTGGCTGTGGTGCGACGGGTCTGCGACACGGTCGCGGTCCTGCACCATGGCGACCTGGTCGAGCATGGGCCGACCGAGCAGATCTACACCCAGCCTTCTCAGGCCTACACCCGCCGACTCATCGCGGCGGCTCCGACGATCAAGAAGGCGCTCGGTGGCGTCGATGCCGCTGCCTTGGCGGAGGGCATGATCCACGTCGGTGCCGACCCGGCAGACTGAGCTGCGTCCAGATCCTGCTCCTCGACAGCGGCTCGGGCTCGTGCCTCAGTGGCAGGAGCTGTTCTTCGACCAGCGCTACAGCGAGACGCCGCCTACTGGTCAGGCCAGTGCGCTGCGCCACCGTCGAGGGTACGGTGTGTTCACGTAAGTTCACGTAGCCGGAACGTCGAGTCTCACGCACCCGACCCCGGCCGAGGGATGGGAAGCATGACCCGGAAAGTGCGTCGCCCGCCGGACCTGCCTGACGCGCCCGATCGGGCGCCCTCACGATGTCGCCCGGCCGGGCTCGACGCCACCGAGCTGCTGGCGGCGTATACGACCGGTGACCTCTCTCCCGTCGAGGTGGTTCAGGACATCTGCGCGCTGATCGCCGAACGCGAGCCGGAGCTCAACGCATTCTGGGTCCATGATCCCGAGCATGCCCTCGAGGAAGCCCGCGCCAGCGAGCACCGGTGGTCTGTGGGCAGGCCGCTTGGTCCCCTCGACGGGGTCCCGGTCACGGTGAAGGAGAACCTTGCCCGAAGCGGGATTCCGATGCCGGCGGGTACCGCGGGGGTCGTCCCGATCGTTCCGAGACGAAACTGTCCCGTCGTCGATCGGATCCAGGAGAGTGGAGGGGTCATCCTGGGCTCGACCGTCATGCCCGACTGGGGCATGCTCTCTTCCGGGGTGTCGAGCCTGCACGGGATCACGCGCTCGCCCTGGGACCCGAGCCTCACGACCGGCGGGTCGAGCTCAGGCGCCGGAGCAGCAGCGGCGGGTGGGTATGGTCCGCTGCACGTCGGCACCGACATCGGTGGCTCCGTTCGCCTACCCGGCACGTGGCTCGGGCTGACGACGCTCAAGCCGAGCTTCGGCCGCGTGCCCCTCTCGGCCCCCTACCTCGGCCGAGTGGCCGGGCCGATCACTCGCAGTGCTCGCGATGCAGCGCTGCTGCTCGGAGTCATCTCGCGGGCCGACCCACGGGACTGGACGAGCCTGCCGGCGCAGGAGCTCCGGCTGGACGATGTCGTCGCCGACCCACCGCTGGAGTCGGTCGAGGGCCTGCGGATCGGCCTGCATCTCGACGCCGGAGCCGGCCTGCCACTCGATCCGGAAGTTCGGGCCGCCGTGGCGCAGGCTGCGGCGCTGTTCGAACGAGCCGGCGCACGCGTGGAACAAGTCCCACCCTTCATCAACGAGGGGACTCTGACCGACCTCGACCAGTTCTGGCGAGTCCGATCGTTGGTCGACCTCGAGGCACTCCCAGCCAAACGGCAGCAGCGTGTCCTGCCATTCATTCGACGGTGGGTCACCGCAGCCGCTGAAGTCGACGGCCGCCGGGTGCTGCGCGACTACTCGTCCATCATGTCGCTGCAGAAGGCAACGACTCGCGCGACCGAACAATTCGACTTCGTGCTGTCCCCGGTCGCCCCCGTTGCCTCGTTCCCCGCCGAACACCCGATGCCCTGGGGGGAGACCGACCTCGGGATGGCCCACATCGGCTACACCGTCCCGTTCAGCATGTCGGGTCAGCCGGCTGCGACGACCAACTGCGGCTTCACCGCCGACGGCCGGACGATCGGCCTACAGGTCAGTGGTCGGCGCTTCGACGACGTCGGTGTGCTGCGAGCTGTCAACTGGTACGAGCACCATCGTCCAGCTGGGACAGCCCCTGTCTGGCCCATCCCCGCCCGCGAGTGGGAGCGGACATGATCCAGGACGCGCTCCGCTTCGAGCGCGTCCAGCCGGTCCGCTTGTACGAACGGATCGTCGAGCAGATCGAGGGCGCGATCACACGGGGTGAGCTGCGGCCAGGTGAGCGCCTGCCGAGCGAACGCGAGCTCGTCGTCCAGTTCGGCACAAGCCGCGCGACGGTACGCGAAGCGCTGCGCGTCCTGGAGAGTACGGGCGTCGTGCGTTCCCGGCCGGGTGATCCGCGGGGGCCGGAGATCCTGGAGATCGACGCCGAGTCGCTGCGTAGGCCACTGGCGCGACTGGCTGGGGCGGCGCGGCTCAGCCTCGGCCAACTCATCGTGTCCAGGATGATGCTCGACTCGACGGCAAACCAGCTGGCGGCCCAGCTGCGCACCGACGAGCAGCTCGTCTGGATCGAACGGGCGGTCGACACGATGCGCACCGCCCTCGACGAAGGCGAGGAGGCATTCAGCAAGGCCGACATGGCTTTCCACGAGCTCATCACGTGCGTCGCAGGCAACCCGCTGATAAAGCTGGGCCACGCGGCCGTGCGGGACACCGTCCTCGCGCTCATCTCCAACACGATCACGGACGCAGCAGACAGCCGTGTCGTCATGCAACGCTCCCTCGCACACCACGAGGAAGTGCTCGATGCGATCCGGGCGGGCGACGGTCCTCGTGCTGCTCACGCCTCACTCCGGAGCCTGTACGAGTACTACTCCGGGTCCGTACCCGAGACCGAGCGCGCCGCCCTGAAAGCCATGCTCCCCGACTGACACGAACCGGTGCCACCGGTACTCGGGAGCCGAGTGGCGAGCCCTTACCGGACCGATCTGTCCATGAGGATGCGTCCGGTGAGGGAACCGGCTGGCCCCCCCTGCGTGTGCGTGCCGTCGACCGGCTGGGGTCACGGGGCCGGTTCCGTTCGGGTGAGGTGACCAGCATCCGATCACGACGTCCGCCGGGTCGAAACTCACGGCTGGAAAGGATTGATCTTGACCGCATTCCTTGGTCTATTGGATACGTCAGATGGGTCTGGCCCATCAGGGACCGGACCGCGCGACCGGAGGTTGTCCATGACCAGTACGACGGAGTCCATTCCCGACGAAGCGCAGTCCCGGGCGGTGCACGTCACCCAGGTCGTCCCGGCGCCGATCGGTCAGGTATGGCAACACCTGATCAGCGTCGATGGCACGCAGGCACTGCTCGGCGCAGGCGCACAGCTCGGCAGCAAGGGTGAGTCCTGGCACAGCGACGAAGGCCGGCACGGCGTCGTCCGCTCCTACCACCCCCTCGAACAGATCCGGGTCTCCTGGCACGCCGACGATGCCGCGCCGGCCTCGCTCGTCGACGTGCAGATCGCTCCCGATGGTGACGGGACACGCATCGACCTCGTCCACGAGCATGCGGACGATCCAGGACTCCACGCGTACTGGGTCGGCGTGCTAGGCCGATTCGCCTCCGGGCTCGGCTGAGACCATCTGAGCTGTATGCCGCTCACCGAGCGGTAGTTCGCCGCTGGCCTCCGAACGGGGGGCCAGCGGGAGGGTGCGCGGCGCACCTGGCCAGGTGGAGCAGGGTCAGTGCACGACCATGACGGGGCAGAGTGCCTCGTGGATGACGGTGTGGCTGACCGAACCGAGCAGCAGCCCGCCGAAGCCGCCTCGACCGCGCGAGCCGACCACGATCAGGCCGGCGTCAAAGCCGAGATCGGCGAGTGCGTGCCCCGGCGCGCCGGAGAGCGCCTCGAACTCGACCGACAACGTCGGCTGGGTCACCTCGATGATCGCCCTGGCCTCCTGGAGCCATCCCTGCGCCTGGTCACGTGCCTCGCGGTCATGGCGACCCTTCTCCGGCGGGTCGGAGTATGCCTCAGCTTCGGCTTCTGCGGCCTTCGCGACGGCTACGACGTGCAACGGCGCCTGAGAGCGGGCGGCGATGTCGGCGGCCTGCGCGAGCGCCCTGGATGACTCGGGCGATCCGTCGATCCCGACGATGACTCGGCATTCCGGTCCGGGATGCGGCGGCAGCGATCCATCCTCGCTCGCGGTCCGCACCACGATGGCCGGGCAGTGGGCGTGCGCGGTGACGGCATACGAGGTGGACCCCAGCAGGCCGGACAGAAGTCGCCCGCGACCCCGGCTGCCAGTCACGACGAAGTCTGCCTGCCTCGATGCCTCGACGAGCTGTCCCGCCGGGGTGCCCAGGGCACGCACCCCGCTGACCCGGCCCTCGCCAAGCACCGCAGTCGCCCGCTCCACCCCCTGCTGCAGGATGTTGCGACCTGCCGTGCCGGGCAGTCCCGCGGCAGCGGCAGACCCGACGGGCGAGCCTCCGACGGGGTAGGACCCCGCAGGATCGAGCGCGGAGGTGCCAGGGCTCCAGTAGACGTCGAGGCAGTGCAGGACGCTCAGGTGCAGCCCCTGTCGCAGAGCCGACTCGGCGGCCCAGTCGAGGGCGATCTTCGCCCCGTCCGAGGCGTCCCAGCCCACGACGATGCCACGCACCTCGTCCTTCGACGGCTCACTCATCCCGATCTCCATTTCTCGGCCGGGCCACCATGGCACGGGACGGCCGCTTGGTCACATCATGGCGCAACTGGCCTCGCGCAACAGCCCTCAACCCTCGGTCATCTCCTTTTCGAGCCTGCCTCGTGCGGATCGAACATGCGGCGGGCGCCTAGCCACCGGTCAGTTCCCCGCAGCGACTCAGCACGAGGTCGAGCAGGGCCTCGCGTGCCGCGTCACTGAGCCGGACCCGCTCGAGCCGGCCCCGGTGTCGGGCGATCTCGGCGACGGCGCGCCGCCGCGCCTCCTCGCGGCGGGCGTGCTCGGCGCGCCGCCGCGCCTCCTCGCGCCGGGCGTGCTCGGCGAGCCGACGCTGCTTGGCCTCGGTGAAGTCCTCGGCGCGGCCGCTGCGGCCGGCGATGCGGCGTTGGCCGGTCTCGCGGAGCATCACCGGCACCTGCGCCCGCGGCCCGGCCAGCCATGATGTCGTCGGGGGCGTGTGCTCGTCGGCCTCGGTCACCGCGAACCCGACGTGGCGGCTCGGGTCGAGCCCGAAGACGCTCGCCCACAGCGCGTGCGCGGTCGCGTCGTCGGCCTCGTCGAACCAGTGCACCAAGCGCAGCAGCTCGGCATATCGGCCATGCTCGCGCTCGGCGCCGGCGACGATGCGGCGCAGGTTGAGCAGCAGGGAACGCATCGCCTCGGTGGCGAGGGCGCGCAGGGCGTCGGCGATCTGCGGCATGTGACGGCTGATCTCGTCGACGAAGCGCTGCAGGTAGTCGAGCAGCACCGTCTTGAAGGCCTGGAACTCGGCCCGCTCGATGTCGTACCTCGTGAGCACCTGGGTCAGGTAGGTGTAGAGCTCGTCGCGTGCTGTGCACGAGCCGGTCGAACTGGGCGAATACCGTCACGATGCTGCGGGCGACGTCGTCGGGCTCGGCGGTCACGAGCGGCTCACCACGCAGGTCGAGGAGCGAGCGCAGACCGGCCAGGATCGCGCCGAGCATCTCGCTGCTGACCTCGGCCGCGGCCTCGGTGTGCCCGAGCAGCTCGTCGACGTGTCGCTGGACGATCTCGCCCCCGTTGGGTCAGCTGGTAGCGGGCACGGTTGCGCAGGTAGGCCTGCAGGCTGCGGGCCTCGGTCTCGCGGGGGCTGCGCGCGAGGTTGCCGTGCTCGACGAGGTAGGAGAGGCGCGCATCAACGGTGTCCTCGTCGAGGTCGAGGCCGAGCTCGTGGAGGGCCTCGGCGACCTCGGCGGTCGACTGGTCGGACAACAGCCCGGAGATGGCGCCGGTGAACAGGCGCATGATCGCGATGTAGCTCTCGGCCTCGTCGTTGACGGCGTAGCGGAGGGCCTCGAGGCGAGCCCGGTCGACACAACGGACGTCGACAGGGGTCTCCGGGCGCCACCCGATGCTGCCGTACCTCATGGTGAGCATCCTCACGCCCTGTAGCCCCCTGTACACCAAGCGAATCCCGTATGCCGCTCACCTCGTGGGATCAGCTCGGTTTCCCGCCTGCTCCCACTCCCTTTCGACGCCCGGTCTGCCTAGGCTGGAGTTCGGCCGGCGGGCGTCCCGGGGCCCGCGCTGGCCAACGCGGAGCGCCGCGCAGCCGGTGCGGGCGGCTCACCCACCCGGCCCCGGGGAACTGGAGACCCGTCATGACGACAGAGACCGAGTCGCCGGGCTCGGTGCGCGCCGACTCCGGCCAGCAGCACCTCGACGGCGCGACCCGCGTCGGGCTCTACGAGACGATGGTGCTCTGCCGCACCTTCGAGGAGGCGATCCTGCGCGAGTACCACGCGGACAAGGGCCCGGGCTTCGACATCGGCAAGGGCCTGATCCCCGGGGAGATGCACCTGTCGGCCGGACAGGAGCCGGTGGCCGCCGGCGTCTGCGCCCACCTGACCACGGACGACGCCCTGACCGCCACGCACCGCCCGCACCACCTGGCCATCGCGCACGGCATGGGCCTGCGGGCCATGGCCGCCGAGATCTTCGGCCGCGAGACCGGGCTCGGGCGGGGTCGCGGCGGGCACATGCACCTGTTCGACCCGGCCACGCACTTCTCCTGCTCGGGGATCGTCGCCGAGGGCTACCCGCCGGCGCTCGGGCAGGCCTTCGCGTTCAAGCGTCAGGGCACGGACCGGATCGCGGTCGCCGTCGCCGGCGAGGGTGCCTCCAACAGCGGCGCCTTCCACGAGTCGATCAATCTCGCAGCGATGTGGACCCTGCCCGTCGTCTTCGTCGTGGAGGACAACGACTGGGCCATCTCCGTACCCAGGGATGCCGCCACCGCGGTCAAGTCCAACGCGACCCGGGCCGTGGCCTACGACATCCCGGGCGAGCGCATCGAGGGCAACGACGTCGAGGCGACGTGGGCCGCCGCCAAGCGGGCCGTCGCCCGCGCTCGGGCCGGCGAGGGACCCTCGCTGATCGAGGTGCACACGCTGCGGCTCTGGGGGCACTTCGAGGGGGACGCCCAGGGCTACCGGCCCGAGCTGGCCGAGGTGCCGTCATACGACCCGATCCCGCGCTACGAGCAGATCCTGCGCGCGGCCGGGCTGCTCGACGACGACGCTGTCGCGCGCGCCGCCGCCACGGCCAAGGAGAAGGTCGAGGACGCCGTCGACTTCGCCAAGAACAGTCCCTTGCCCGACCCGGCGTCGGCCACGTCCTATGTGTTCGCGTGAGGAGACGACCATGACCATCACCGACACCACCACCCCCGCCGCCGGAGCCACGAGCAGGCGGCTCACGACCGCCAAGGCGATGGTCGACGCGATCGCCCAGGAGATGGAGCGCGACCCGTCCGTGGTCTACCTCGGCGAGGACGTCGGCGCCTACGGCGGCATCTTCAGCTCGACCACCGGGCTGCTCGATCGGTTCGGTCCGGACCGGGTCCTCGACACGCCCATCTCCGAGACCGCCTTCATCGGTCTGGGGATCGGTGCCGCCGTCGAGGGCATGCGCCCGATCGTGGAGCTGATGTTCGCCGACTTCATGGGCGTCTGCCTCGACCAGATCTACAACCACATGGCCAAGATCCACTTCGAGTCCGGCGGCAACGTCACGGTGCCCATGGTGCTCACGACCGCGGTCGGCGGCGGCTACTCGGACGGCGCGCAGCACTCGCAGTGCCTGTGGGGCACCTTCGCCCACCTGCCCGGGATGAAGGTCGTCGTGCCGAGCAACCCGGCCGACGCCAAGGGCCTGATGACCGCGGCGATCCGCGACGACAACCCGGTCGTCTACATGTTCCACAAGGGGGTCATGGGGCTGCCGTGGATGGCGAAGAACCCACGGGCCACCGCCGCCGTGCCGGACGGGGAGCACGTCGTGCCGATCGGGAAGGCGGCAGTGGCACGGGAGGGCTCGGACGTCACGGTCGTCACGGTCTCGCTGTCGGTCCACCACGCCCTGGACGTTGCCGAGAAGCTCGCCGGTGAGGACATCAGCGTCGAGGTGCTCGACCTGCGCAGCCTCGTCCCGTTGGACCGCGAGGCGATCCTCGCCTCGGTGGCCAAGACGGGCCGGCTGGTCGTCGTCGACGAGGACTACCTGTCGTTCGGCATGTCCGGCGAGGTCGTCGCGACGGTCACCGACCACGACCCGACGATGCTCAAGGCGCCGGTGCAGCGGGTGGCCGCGCCCGACGTCCCGATCCCCTACTCCCACGTGCTCGAGTACGCGGTGCTGCCGCGGCCGGAGCGGATCGAGGCGGCGGTGCGCCAGGCGGTGACCGGATGACGGACGTCCTCTTCCCGGCGCTGTCCAAGGAGTCACCCGAGGCCGAGGGTGTGCTCTCCACGTGGTTCGTCGCCGACGGGTCCGCCGTCGCCGCCGACCAGCTGATCGCCGAGGTGCAGGTCGACAAGGTCTCAGCCGAGCTGCTCGCCCCGGTCGCCGGGACGATCCGCCTGCTGGTCGACGAGGAGGCGGTCGTCAAGCAAGGAACGCCGGTCGCCACGATCGACTGAAGAGCCCATCACGGATGCCGCTCAGCCGGCGAGCGCACGCAGGCTGAGCGGCATACGTCTCACACCGCTCCGCCGCGGATCGCGGGGCCGGGCGGGTCCTGGTGTGGTCGGCGCCGGCCCAGCCCGATCTCGTCACACGTCGACGGGTTGCGCACGAGCAGCCACGACACCGCCGCGCCGGCTGCCAGCAGCACGACGTTGATCCACATGCTCGCGGTGTAGGCCTGCGCGAACTGGGTCGGCTGGTGGTAGGCGTCGCCCCCGATCCCCACCACCGCCGGCAGCGCGGCGACCGCCAGCAGCGAACCGGCCCGGGCCACGGCGTTGTTGACGCCGCTCGCGACGCCGGCCAACCGGTCCGGCACCGCGGCCAGGACCGTCGCCGTGAGCGGCGCCACGAGGATGCACAGTCCCAGCCCGAAGATGCTGACGCCCGGCAGGATCCGCGTCCAGTAGCTCGACCCGGCGCCGACCCCGGCGAGCAACGCGACACCCACCGCGCAGACGAGCGGCCCGATCGTCATGGGCAGGCGAGGCCCGATCCGGGTCCCGATCTCCCCGCCCTTGCCGGCCAGCAGCAGCATGAGGATCGTCACCGGCAGGGTGGCCAGCCCCGCTGCGAGCGGCCCGTACCCGAGGACGATCTGCAGCTGGAGGACGAGGAAGAACATGACTGCCCCGAGCGCGGCATAGACCAGCAGGGTCATCAGGTTCGCCGCGGTGAACACCCGCGACGCGAAGATGCTCGGTCGCAGCATCGGGCTCGGCACGCGTCGTTCGACGAGGACGAAGGCGACCCCGAGCAGCACGCCCACGACGACGAGCACGGCGGTCCACAGGGCGCCGAGCACCTGTGCCTCGATCAGGCCGTAGGTCGCCACGGCGAGCGCCGCGGTTGCCAGCCCGGCGCCCAGCACGTCGAAGCGGCCGGTCGCCTTCGTGTCGTGGCTCTCGGGCACCGACCGGCTCACCCAGACCGTGGCCGCGGCGATCGGCAGGTTGATCAGGAAGACCCAGCGCCAGCTCGCGAACTGGATCAGCCAACCGCCGACGAAAGGACCGATGGCAGAGGCGATTCCGCTCACCCCGGACCACGTGCCGATGGCCTTGGCCCGGTCGCGCTCGATGAAGGAGGCCTGGATCAGCGCGAGGCTGCCCGGCGTCAACAACGCTCCCCCGACACCCTGCACGAGCCGGGCCCCGATGAGCTGCCCAGGGCTCTGGGCAACCCCGCACGCCGCCGACGCGAGGGCGAACGCGACGACGCCGACGACGAAGACCCGTCGCCGGCCGTACCGGTCGCCGAGGGAGCCGCCGAGCAGGATGAGCGAGGCCAGGGTCAGCAGGTAGCCGTTGGTCACCCACTGCAAGTCCTGCAGGCTCGCCCCGAGGTCGCGCCCGATCGACACCAGAGCGACGTTGACGACGGTACCGTCGAGCAACGCCATTCCCGAGCCGAGGACGGCCGCCGTGAGGACCGCTCGGCCGGGACGCGAGCCGAGGTCGACGCCGGACACCTCAGCAGTCTGCCACCCGGCACTCAGCCCGCGGCAGGGCGCCGCGATTCAAGCACGATCCCGGCGGCGATGAGGGCGGCCCCCACGGCCAGCCAGGGCCACGGGCTCCAGGCGTCGACGCAGGACATGGAGTCTGGCCCGGTCGTGCACACCATGCCTGGCCCACCGCGGTTGAGGAACGCCACATACAGCAGCGGCAAGCCGGCACCCGAGACCAGTCCGGCAAGTCCGCGACGACCCCACGCCTTCAGAACGAGCAACGTCAACACGACCGAACCGGCCAGGACGAACATGCCGATCGTGGCCAGGCCCAGCACGCCGAAGGCGTACCCGGCGCCCACCAGGCCCCACGACGCAAACGCCAGCCAGTGGGCCGGACTCGAGCTCGGACCGGATGTGGTCACACCGCCAGTCTCCGACACGGGCCGCCGGCTGGCCAGCCCACCACGTGCTGAGCCGACCGGCCGAGCGAAGCCGGCTCAGCGGCATACGAATCAGGCGACCCGACCCTTGGGAGCGAGCTCCGCGGTCCTGCGGGGGTCGCGCTCGACGACGTCACCGAGCGCCTCGTCGATCCGTTCGAGAGCAGCGCTCTCGAGCCTCACACCGGCCGCCTTGACGTTCTCGGACACCTGCCCCGGGCGGGAGGCGCCGACGAGCGCGGTGGCGACGTTGGGGTTCTGCAGGACCCATGCGACGGCGAGCTGCGCCAAGGTCAGGCCCGCCTCGTCGGCGACCGGGCGCAGGCGCTGGACGGCCTCGAGCACGTCGTCGCGCATGAAGCGTCTGACGAAGTGGGCGCCGCCCTTCTCGTCGGTTGCGCGGGAGCCGGCCGGCGGCGGCTGTCCCGGCTGGTACTTGCCCGTGAGGACTCCCTGGGCGATCGGGCTGAAGACGACCTGCGAGAGGCCGAGCTTCTCGCAGGTCGGCACGACCTGCGGCTCGATGACGCGCCAGAGCATCGAGTACTGCGGCTGGTTCGAGACGATCTGGAAGCCGAGCTCCCTTGACAACCGGACGCCTTCGCGGATCTGCTCGGCCGTCCACTCGCTGACGCCGATGTAGAGCGCCTTGCCCTGCCGGACGAGGTCGGCGAAGGCCTGCATCGTCTCCTCGAGCGGTGTCTCCACGTCGTAGCGGTGTGCCTGGTAGAGGTCGACGTAGTCGGTCTGCAGCCGCCGCAGGGACCCGTCGATCGAGGCCATGATGTGCTTGCGGGACAGTCCGGTGTCGTTCTTGCCGCCGGGACCGGTCGGCCAGTACACCTTCGTGAAGATCTCCAGGCTCTCGCGGCGTTCGCCCTTGAGCGCGTCCCCGAGGACCGTCTCGGCGGCCGTGTTCGCGTAGGTGTCCGCCGTGTCGAACGTCGAGATCCCCGCGTCGAGCGCGGCACGGACGCACTGGGTGGCCACGTCGTTCTCGACCTGCGAGCCGTGGGTCAGCCAGTTGCCGTAGGTGATCTCGGAGATCTTGAGGCCGCTGTTGCCGAGGTATCGGTATTCCATGGCAGCCACCGTATGCCGCCCACCCACGGCGCGGTCGACCGGCGCTGCCGGCCGGTTCCTGGCCAGTACCGTCCCGTTAGAACTGGATGCCGCGCGTCAGGGCTCCGTCGACGAGGATGTTCGCGCCACTGATCCGGCTGGCCCGCGGGCTGGCGACGAACACGACCGGTGCGGCGATGTCCTCGGGGGCGCCCATGTGACCTGTCGGGTTGAGCCCGACGGCCATCTGGTAGAGGGCCGGGTTGTCACGCTCGATGCCGGCCCAGACCCCGCCGTCGAAGTAGGTGTTGCCCGGAGACACGGTGACGGCCCGAATCCCCTTCTCTGCCAGCTGGATCGCCAGGCCGTGGAGGTAGCCGACGATCGCGGTCTTGGCGACCCCGTACGGGCCGGAGGCGAAGTCCGACTCCCGTCCGGAGACGCTCGAGATGGCGACGATGCACGCCGCGTCGCTCTGCTCCAGGTGTGGCAGCGCCGCCTTGACCAGCCGGACGGTGTGCATGAGGTCGACGTTCAGACTCGTCTCCCAGTTCTCGTCGGTGTCCGGGATCGCCAGGGCGCTGACGTTGGCGACGACGACGTCGAGCCCACCGAACCGCTGCGCCGAGGCGGCCACCCACGCCTTGAGGCCTGCAGCGTCCGCGACGTCGACGCACGTCCCCGCCACCGTCCCGCGCTCCGCGAGCGCCGCCTCGGCCGCTGCCACGTCATCGGCGTTCCGCGAGCAGAACCCGACGAGCGCGCCCTCGTCGAGGAACCCCTCGACGATCGCACGGCCGATACCCCGCGTGCCCCCCGTCACGAGGACACGTTTCCCAGTGAGCTGCAGGTCCATGGCCAGCCTTTCGTCGTTGGTACCGGGGACTGAGGTGTGCCGCCGAGCTCAGACCGTGCCGAGCGCGCTGGCCCGCTCGCGCAGGTCGGCGTGGATGCCGCCGAACGCATGAGCACCGGGAAGGAGCGTCTTGGCCGCTTTGACGACGACGCTGTAGTTGACGTCGACGACGTTGGCGACCGGTACCTCGGCGACCTGGGAGCACAGCTGGTAGGCGTCCATGACGTGCAGGCCGTACAGCTGTGCGACCCAACCGACGAGCTCGGCGTTCGCGATGCGCCACGAGTCCTCCATGGGGCGGCTGGAGCCGACGGTCATCCAGTGGGTGTCGTCCTCGATGCGCGGCCACGCCGGGGCGCCGCCCTTGACGAGGTCGACGATGATCGTCGATGTCATCGCGCCTTCCACCGCGGTGCCGCACGCCTCGCCCTCGCCCTGCCGGTAGTGGCCGTCGCCGATCGAGAAGAGGGCGCCCTCGACGTTGACGCCGAGGTAGACCGTGGCGCCGGCCCGCATCTGCGGGGTGTCCATGTTGCCGCCGAAGCGTTCCGGCACGAGCGACGACCTGGCCTCTGACCCGGCGGGCGCCACCCCGACGGTGCCGAGCATCGGCTCGAGTGGCAGCTCGATGTGGTGGTCACTGTGCCGGGCCGCGAACCCGACCGTGCGCCTGTCCCGGTCGAGCTGGTAGATCCAGGTCGTGTCGGGCAGCGGCTGCTGCAGGGTGACGACCCGGTCGGTGCTCGTCATGCCACCGAAGAACGGGATCGCCGCCGACGCGCCCCAGTCGCGAGCCGGCTCGAGGTCGACCAGATGCAGGACGAGCGTGTCTCCCGGCTCGGCCCCCTCGACGTGGAACGGTCCCGTCTGCGGGTTGACGAAGCGCAGGTCGACCTTCTCACTGGACAGGTCGTCGACACTGCGCAGCACCCCGCCGAAGGCGTCGTCGGACCAGAGTCGCAGCGCGGTGCCGGGCTCGACCCGAGCCAACGGCGCCACTCCACCGAACGTGTAGGCGTACTGGTCACGGGTGGGTGTCAGCTCGACGAGGTCCATGGCCCACGGTAGACCCTGCGGCGGCCCCTCGACAGCACCTCGGGACGCCCATGTCATACGCCGAGCACTGACTCTGACCACGGTCGGAGAGACGATCCCGACTCGTGGCCGAGCAAACGGCGTGTCTTGCACCCCCTGCTGCGTCCATCTGGTGAGATTCAGGCTGAGACTTCTCGTCCAGAACGGAATCCTGCGACCTACTCGCACGTTTCATTCTTGAGCACAGCCGTCATGCCGTGCCCTGAGAGAGAAAGAAGGTGGAATGTCGTGCAGAAGCGGAAGAAGTACGTGGAGATCGAGGAAGACAATGGCGCCGTCCTGCGGTACTTCCACCACGCCAACGGCGACGGTCTGGTCGAGGAGACGGCCGCCGTTGACCCCACTGCCCACATCGAGCGGTCGGCCTACGTCGATCCTGGCGCCAAGGTCGCGGCGGACGTTCGCATCCACAGCGGCGGCTGGGTGGACCGAGGCGCCATGGTTCGATCCGGTGCCGTCGTCGGCAGCTGCGTCCACGTCGGGTGCGGCGCCGTGATCGGCTCCGACGCGAAGCTCGGCCCCCGCGTCAAGATCGGTGCCGGGGCCCGCGTCTGTGACGGGGTGCACATCGAGGCCGACATCGTCATCCCGGCCGGTGCCGTCGTGCGCGACCACCGCCGCAACGGCCTCGCCGCCTGAGACGCCGCACCCGTGCCCCCCCGCGGGTGCGGTCTCAGTTCCAGCCTGCACGCCGCGTTGTATGCCGCCGTGCGGGCGAGTGCTTCGTGCGCGCCTGTTGCGCGTTCAACGGGATCTACGGGGCACAGGCCGCTCGAGGCCGTGAGGCCCGTGCGGCGGTCAGGGGCGCGAGAATGCCCGCACTCCGGAGCGCCAGGTCCGGTCGAGGTCGGAGTCGTCCATGAACCGATCGTCGATCTCGAGGATCGTCATGCCGTGGGCGAAGGCCCACAGCGCCTGGGCCAGGTAGGGCTGACCGGTGACGAGGAAGAACGGCTCCCCAGACCACGCCTCGAGCCCCGGAGCCAGCAGGTCGCGCGCCGGGCCGGGCGCTGTCGTCAACCGATAGAGGTTGGGGTTTGCCAGCGCCATCCCCCGGTACGCCGCGAGGAGCGCCGCGACCGGTCCGCGCCGACCGGGCCGCTCGACTGCCCGGTGCAGCGTCGCTCCCATCTCGGCGAAGGCATCCTCGACAAGAGCCGCCTCGACGTGCCGCTTGCTCGGGAAGTGCTTGTAGAGCGACGGTGCCCGCATCCCGACCGCATCGCCGAGTCGGCGCATCGTCAGCGCGTCAGGCCCGTCATGCTCGAGGATCCGGCGGGCCGTGGCGACGATCTCGGCGGCCCGCTCACTGCGGACCGCCGGGGCAGGTGCGGTCGTCACGGCATCGAGAGCCGGAAGGCCGGATGGCGCGGCGCGATCCGTTGCAGCTCGGCATCGCTCGAGTCGGCGTCGACGCCGTCGAAGAACACGCCGACCTCGGCCTTCCAGCGGCGTAGGTACGGGCGCAGGATGTCGAGCTTCTCGTCGTCGGCGAGCTCGGTGGCAACCCGGTGCTCGCGGGATCGCCCGAGCAGCAGGTCGAGTCGCCCCTCGGTTGCGCGGACGTTGCGCACCCACTCGGCGTTGCCGCGGGGTGCGACGAGGTAGTCGACCCCGGCGACGGTGAGCAGGTTGACCGGCACCTGGCGCGGCAGCCCGCTGCGCCGGCCTGGGACCTCGAGCACCCGGCTCCCCCAGACGCTGACGCCCTGTCGGGTGAGCCACGCGACCGCCTTGTTCATCACGTTCCTGGTGAACCAGCCGGGCCGCTGGTAGTGGGTCGCTGCGTTCTTCGTCATCGTTTCGCTGCCTCCTTCGCTAACATTGTTAGCCAAACCCTAGGCTAACGTCGTAAGCCAGTCAAGAGTGCGGCTTTGCTGACAGGTCCAGGTCACGACCGCACGAGTGCCGCAGGTCGACCCGTCAGCCGCGGTAGGCATCGCGTCGGTGACGAACCGTCACGATTTGGACCGATCGACCGTCCTGATCGATCCGGTAGATCACCCGGTAGTCGCCCCGACGCGCCGAGTGCAGGTCCTCCAGCGGTGCACGCAGGGCTTGCCCACCCGACGGGGATTCTCCGCCAAGGGACAGAGGATGAACTCCACCAGGCGACTGCGGCGCTCTCGTGGAGCTGTCGGGCCACGGCGCGGGCCGCTTGGCGCGACCACGTGATCCGGTGCTGGCTCACCGAGCTCCACGTCGGGTCGCCGGTAGGGTCGCGAGCACCTCCTCGGTGCTGACGACATCACCAGCCTCGAGCTCGGCCAACGCCTGCTGGATGGGTCATCCACAGGATCCCAGACCAGCACCTCGCCTGTGGCGATCGGCATGTCGCTGAAGGTAGCAACGACCGGCTGCCCTCTCGGCGACATTCCACCAGGGCCGGGTCGCAGGAAGCCGCCATCAGGAGGCCGCGGTCAGGGGCTCGGGCATCGCGAAGACGCCATCGCGCGTCGCGACGTGGAAGCCGAGCAGCCGGACGCCATGCTCGGCGCACAGGTCGATGGTCCGCTGGTGCCAGGCCCGGTCCGTGTCGTCAGCGTGGAGCCCGCGGGAGCGGCCGCGTCCGAGCAGCACCGCCCCGTCGATCTCGGCGACGAGCGGCAGGACGAGACGCAGGAATCTCGTCACACCGTCGAGGTCGACAGCTTCGTCCTCGTCCGCGAACAGGATCGGGTTGATCCCCCGGCCCCGCTCGTCGCACAGCATGATGCCGAGCGACCCGTAGTGACGCGACTCCTCGCTGACGATCAGGTCGATGACGTCGCCGGCGAGGCGCGGGTCGGGTGAGGGGCAGCTCGCGGAGGTTGGGTGGCAGGTCTTCGAATGACATGCCCTTCATCGTGGCCGTCCCGGCCGAAGTGCCGTCAAAGTTGTCCACAGGCCCACTTCGGATGCCGCTGGGCGGGGTCCCAGCCGTGCGTCCTCTGAGCGGACGGTTGCGTGCCGCTCAGCGCGCAGGCGGTGTCCTCGGCGGTCGGGGGTTGATCCAGTGGAGGCTGTCGAATCGGGCGAAATCGGTGTCGAAGGAGCAGATGCCGGTTCCGTGCTCGATGGCCAGCGCGGCCAGGTGGGCGTCCGTGACAAGGTTCCCGCGCAGGTCATCGTCGATGAGAAGCCGGCCCAGGATGTCGCGGTGGCGGCCCCCCGGTGTCGGCACCCATGCTTGGTCGGCGTCGAGCCAGTCGGTGACGCAGCCCCAGGCATCCGCCGGGGCCAGCGGGTTCGCCGTCACGCGGGGATGGGTGATGATGCGCTGGAACGCCATCAGCGACACCCACGGCAGCCCGACGCGTTCGACGCCGTTCATCGCCTCCTCCAGCCACATGCGCGCTGTGCTGTGGAAGTGCGACTGGTCGTCGACTGCGTAGAGCAGGACGTTGGCGTCGACGATCACCGGGCGTCCTCGGCGTCGTACTGGTCGAGCAGTTCGAGCGTGTCGGCGATGTCAGCGACGTCGGTCCGCAGCCCGACGCTCGCCGTCCGCTGCCGGAAGGGGACGGCCTTCTGCTCACGCGCGAGGCCCGCACGGGCGAGCTCGTTCACGGCCTCCCCGAGGCCGATGTGACGTTCCCGGCGCAGTCGTTCGGCGGCCGCCGCGACCTCTGGGTCGAGCCGTACCGTTGTCCTCATACCGCGATGTTAGCACCACAGATGCATGTTCATGACATCAGTGATGCTGCAGGACGTATGCCGCTGGGCTCGTTCCCGGCCATGCGCCCGCCGGGGGTGGGCCGCACAGGGCACCACGGCACCGGGGATACTCGAGACCTACCGGCACCGCGTCGGTGCCGCCTCGCACAGGACCGGGGCAGGTTTCATCGAACACATGAGGAGAGAGCCATGGACGAGAGCGCGCCCTCGATCGGTGCGACCGTGCTGGGCTATCCGCGCATCGGGCCCCACCGGGAGCTCAAGTTCGCTCTGGAGCGCTACTGGTCCGGCCGGATCGACCGTGCCGAGCTGGAGCAGGTGGCTCGTGACGAACGTGCTCGGACCTGGCGGGTGCTGCGCGACGCCGGGCTCGACAGCATCCCGTCGGGCACCTTCTCGCTCTACGACCAGGTCCTCGACGCGGCAGTGCTGCTCGGCGCCGTCCCGGCCCGGCATCGCGAGATCCATCAGCGGGACCCGCTTGCGGGCTACTTCGCCATGGCCCGTGGGACTGCCGAGGTCGCACCGCTGGAGATGACCAAGTGGTTCGACACGAACTACCACTACCTCGTGCCCGAGATCGGCCCCGACGCCCCGTTCCGGTTGGACGCGACCAAGCCGCTCGCCGAGCTGGCCGAAGCCGCCGAGCTCGGCATCGCCACTCGCCCGGTGCTCCTCGGCCCGGTGTCCTTCCTCCTGTTGTCCAAGCCGGACGACCAGGCACCCGAGGGGTACTCGCCGCTCGCCCGGCTCGACTCCCTGCTTCCCCTGTATGCGGACCTGCTGGCGCAGCTGCGCGCCGCCGGCGCGTCCTGGGTCCAGCTCGACGAGCCGGCCCTGGTGCGCGACCGGGGTGACCAGGAGCTGTCCGCCGCGCACACGGCATACCAGGCATTGGGTGGGTTGGACGACCGTCCGGCGCTGTTCGTCGCGTCCTACTTCGGCAGGCTCGGTGCGGCGCTGCCGTTGCTGGCCGACACCCCCGTCGAGGCCATCGGCGTGGACCTGTGCGCAGGCGCCACCGTCGAGCAGCTCGCCGAGGTGCCCCGGCTGCGCGACAAGACCTTGGTGGCCGGCATCGTGGACGGCCGCAACGTGTGGCGCACCGACCTGCGCGGCGCGCTCGGCACCTTGCAGACCATGGTCGGCGTCAGCGGGTCACTGGCCGTGAGCACGTCCTGCTCCCTGCTGCACGTCCCCTACACGCTCGACGCGGAGGAGGCCTTGGACGAGCGGATCCGCCCGTGGCTGGCGTTCGCCCGAGAGAAGGTGCACGAGGTGGTGACGCTGCAGTGCGGGCTGTCGCAGGGCCCGGCCGTGGTGAGCCAGGAGCTGGCGCAAGCGGCGTCCGCCATCACCGGGCGGCGTGAGTCGGCGCTCACCCGGCGCCCCGACGTTCGGGCGCGAGTGGCCGCGCTGGACGAATCGGACCGGACCCGGGGGGATGCCGAGCAGCGTCGCACGCTGCAGCACGAACGGCTGGGGCTGCCACCGTTGCCCACCACCACGATCGGCTCGTTCCCGCAGACCGACGAGGTCCGCGCGACCCGGGCCGGCCTCCGCGCGGGGCGGGTCGACACCGTAACGTACACCGCGAGGATGCGCGCCGAGATCGAGCGCGTGATCCGGCTGCAGGAGTCGCTCGGCCTGGACGTGCTGGTCCACGGCGAGCCGGAGCGCAACGACATGGTGCAGTACTTCGCCGAGCTGCTCGACGGCTTCGCCACCTCGGCGCACGGCTGGGTGCAGTCCTACGGGTCGCGGTGCGTGCGTCCGCCGATCCTGTTCGGCGACGTGAGCCGGCCCGCACCGATGACCGTGCCGTGGATCTCCTACGCGCAGTCGCTCACCGACCGTCCGGTCAAGGGGATGCTCACCGGGCCGGTGACGATCCTGGCCTGGTCGTTCGTCCGGGACGACCAGCCGCTCGCCGACACCGCCTTGCAGGTCGGGCTCGCCGTCCGCGACGAGACCCTGGACCTGGAACGGGCGGGGATCGGGGTGATCCAGGTCGACGAGCCCGCGCTGCGCGAGCTGCTGCCGTTGCGCCGGGAGGACCAGCCGGCTTATCTCGGCTGGGCGGTCGACGCCTTCCGCGTCGCCACCAGCGCGGTCGCCGACGGCACCCAGGTCCACACCCATCTGTGCTACTCGGAGTTCGGGGACGTGGTGGGTGCGATCGACGACCTCGGCGCGGACGTGACCAGCCTGGAGGCGGCGCGATCCCGGATGGAGGTGCTCCCGGCGCTCACCCGCGGCGGGATGGACCGCGGGGTGGGCCCGGGTGTCTACGACATCCACTCACCGCGCGTCCCGAGCGTGGCCGAGATCACCGAGCTGCTCCAACGTGCGGCGGTGTCGGTCCCGGTGGCCCGGCTGTGGGCCAACCCGGACTGCGGCCTGAAGACCCGCGGTTACGCCGAGGTGGAGGCGGCCCTGACCAACCTGGTGGCGGCGGCCACGCAGGTGCGGGAGTCGCTCTCGACGCGCTGACCCGGTCAGGAGCAGTGGTCCGTCCCCTCCCGGGCGGCAGTCAGGATCGCGTCGGCGGACACGTCGATGTCGTGCTCGGTCGTGTCCGCGTTGGACACGGAGAACCGCATGAGCCGCCGGCCACGCCACGTCGTGCCGCCGACCCAGCACGTGCCCTCGCGCTGTACCTGCTCGATGATGGCGTCGGTGCGGGCGAGGTCGCGGAAGCTGACGAGGACCTGGTTGAGCACGACGTCGTTGTGGATCGTCGCCCCCGCGGCGGCGAGTCGGCCGGCCATCCGGCGGGCCAGCTCGCAGCACTGGTCGACGAGGTCGGCGACTCCCGTCCGGCCGAGCTCGCGCAAGGCCGCCCACACCGCGAGCCCTCTTGCTCTCCGGCTGGATTCGGCCGTCAGGTCGCCGAGGACGTAGTCGGCGGCGGCGCCCGACCCGGTGAGGTACGACGCGCTGTACGACATCGTCGCGGCATGTAGCTCTGGGTCGCGGCAGAAGGCGAGGCCGCTGTCGTACGGGACGTTGAGCCACTTGTGCGCGTCGGTGCCCCACGAGTCGGCGAGCTCGACGCCGTCGGTCAGGTGGGCGGTGCGCGGGCTCGCGGCCGCCCAGAGCCCGAAGGCTCCGTCGACGTGGACCCAGGCGCCGTGTTCGCGGGCCAGCGGGATCGCGGTGCGCAGGTCGTCGCAGGCGCCGGTGTTGACGTTGCCGAGCTGGAGGCTGACGATTATCGGCGCGGTGGTGTCGCGAGCGAGCACCTCGCGCAGGCGAGCGACGTCGATGGCGCCGTTGGCGTCGGCGGCCACAGGCTCGATACTGGCCGTGCCGAGGCCGAGCAGCTTGGCGGACCGGTCGATCGTCGCATGCCGCTCCTCGCTCGCGACGATCCGCACCCGCGGGGCTCCGGCGAGGCCGTCGCGCGCGACGTCCCAGCCGGCGTCGGCGAGCACCTTCGTGCGGCCGATCGCGAGACCGACGGTGTTGGTCGCCTGGGCGCCGGTGACGAATCCGACCGATGCGCTTGCCGGCAGGTGGAGCAGGTCCTTGAGCCACGTGCCGGCAGCCCGTTCGACGGCGGCTGCCGCCGGTGAGAGGGCCTCGTTGTAGGCGCACTGGTCCCAGCCGACGGCGAGGATGTCGGCAGCCGACGCTGCGGGCAGCGCGCCGCCGGTGACGAAGCCGAAGAACCGCGGCCCGACGGTGCCCATGATTCCCGGCGCCGTTCCGGCGACGAGCTGCTCGATGACCTCGCTCGGTGGGGTGGGTGCGTCTGGGAGCACGCCGCCGAGGGCATTGTCGAGGGCCACCCGATCGATCTCCGGCTGAACCGGCCGCGCCCCCACGGTGGCTCTGTGGTCGGCCGCGACTTGCGCCGCGTTGGTGAACAGGCTCAACAGGTCGTCAGTCATCTGCCCATGGTCGCCGACGCCATGGCTTCCGTCACGGCCGCATCACCGAGAGCCGACAGGCGCCTCCCCCCAAATGATCGAGTGTGCAGCAGTCCTCATCGAGTGTGCAGCGCTTCCGATCGACTGTGCACCACAACCCAGACGTAGGGCTCCCCGCCGTCTCGATGCCACACGGTCGGCAGGATGGAGGGTCAGCCTGCGGTTCGGAAGTGCTCGTAGGCGAGCCCGAGAAGGTCCGGATCTGGCCGCTCACGACGAGACGCCGGCACGACCATCAACTTCTGTCGATGACGTTCCTGCAATCCATACCGCAGCATCGGCCCATCGACCTCCGCCAGCAGATCTGCGCGGATCTCGACGACGTAGTCCGGCCGGACTCCCAGGATGCCGGAGTCCAGGGCAGCATGATGGATCTTGCACAGCGCCAACCCGTTTCGCACCGCCGCGATACCAGCATCATCGCGGTCCGGCACGATGTGCGCCGCGTCGAGGAGCTGGCTGTGCCGCAATGAGCACACCGCACAACGTGTCTCGTAGGCACGAAGGACCGTCGCGCGGAAGATCGGCTGGTGGAGCCGCCTCTTGGTCTCGACCGTGATGTAGCGCTTCAGCGTTTCCTCGACAGCTCCCTCGACCTCGAGCGCGCCCGCACTCACGGCGTCGACGACGAACTGGTGCCAGGGTGGCTCCTCCCCCACTATGAACACGGGGAACGTTGGCAAGTAGGCACCCGGTCCCACTCCGAAGAACCAGATCAAGGGCAGCTTGCGCTCCATCGCGACTCGAAGCCCACGGTTCTCCGGATGGCCCGGATCCGTCCCGCGGTACTTGTACCGGATCAGTCCATCCGCGCCCACGTCGTCGTTGTAGGGACGGTCAGTTCCCTCAGGCCGGTACACCGTCCGAAACGAGAGGGCAGCCTCGAGAACGGCAGGTTTCCTGATGCCGCGTTGCAGGTCCATCAGTGGTATCGGCGCACCGCGAAACCGGAACTCCTTGAGCTCGTCCGTGGTCAGGGAGTCGGCTCCATCATTGGTGCGCACTGCCAACCAGGACATTGCTTCACGACGCAGTTCCAGATCGAGTTGTTCCGACCACATCTCCGACACGCGATCAGCTTGCCACACACGCCGATAAGGGTCGTGGGTCCGCGAGAGTGTCGCACCCGAGGGGTGTCTTAGTGGTCAGGATCGTAAGTTCGTCGGGGGTCAAGGTCCAGGCGGTGGGGTCGCCCAGGTTGAGGCCGCAGGCGCAGTCCAGGGCGTCTTCGGGGGTGCCGGCGAAGGCGCCGCTGGGCAGCACGGAGTCTTGGTAGCCGTTCTTACTGGCCAGGTGGATGGCAAAGCCCCAGCGGGCGGCGGAGCCGCCCGCTGTATCCCAGTCGCATCAACGGTGTCGAGGTCGGCTTGTCGACGCAGCCGGCTGGTCCCGGTCGTTGCCAGGCCGGCCCACGCCGACCTCATCCCCGACCACGAGGTCGGCATCGCCGGGCCGTCGAGATCTTCGCCGGTCTGCTCCACCTCCTCGACGAGACCCCGACCGCTGAGCCAGCCCTGTGGACAACTTCCCGACCGGTCCGGGTGGATCTGTGATGCTGGTGATCATGACGACGAGGAGGCACCATGGGGAGCATGAAGACGATCGAGCGGGGACGCCCCTTCACCGCGGCCGATCTCGACGCGCTGCCCTTCGTGACGGCCGGTGCGCGGGTTGAGCTGGTCGACGGCTCGCTCCTCGTGCATGGGACGTTCACCCGGGCGGACCTCGACGCCATGCCCGAGGACGGTCGCCGCTACGAGCTGCTCGACGGGATGCTGGTCGTGACGCCTGCACCGTCCTTCCGGCACCAGCGCATCGTCGGTGAGCTTTACCCCGTGCTGCGAGCCGCCTGCCCTCCGGGTCTGCACGTGCTGTTTGCTCCCTTCGACGTTGCCTTGGCCGAGGCCACGGTGACCCAGCCGGACCTGCTCGTCGCGCCGCGCGAGGCCTTCACCGCGAAGGAGCTGCCTGTGGCCCCGCTCCTCGCGGTCGAGGTCCTCTCCTCGAGCACGCGGCGCATCGACCTGGGACTCAAGCGGGAGCGCCATGAGCGGGCCGGGACCGCGTCCTACTGGGTGATCGACCCCAGCGAGCCGTCGCTGATCGCGTGGCAGCTGGACGGCGGCCGGTACGTCGAGGTCGGCCACGCCGTCGGCGAGGAGACCTTCGAGGCGAGCCAGCCGTTCCCGGTGCGGATCACGCCGGCGCGCTGGTCAGCTGAGATGTCGACCGGCGGAAACGCCGGTAGGCGAGCATCGTGAAGGCCAGCGCCCAGACCACGGACCAGAGGGCGCCGTGGACGAGGTCGGTCCATACATCTGTCGAGTGCAGCCAAGATGGCCCGACAGGACACCTGAGATCTTGCACAGGGGGCTTCGAACGAGGTTCGTGCGAAGTAGATGAGACTCACGGGACGCGGAGGTCAGACCAGGCAGCAGTCTCGCACTGACCGTCGTCGTTGCGGCCGACGGCGACCGCCGTGCCGTCACTGCGCAGGCCGACAGTGTGTCGTGTCTGGAGCCTGCGGCGACGGCGATGATGTCGCTCCAGTCGCTCACGTCGCACTGGCCGTCGTGGTTGTTGCCGGCAGCCATGACCTGACCGCCCGAGGTGAGGCCGACGGTGTGGTAGCTGCCGGCCACCACCGCCACGACATCGCGCCATTCGGTCACGTCGAGGACACCGGTGGATGAGTCACCCGCGGCGACCACCCGTCCGTCCCTCATCACAGCGACGGTGTGCAGGTAGCCGGCCGCAATGGCCGTGAGGTTGGTCCATCCAGCGAGCTCGCACTGCCCCGGCGGTTGGCACCCGTAGCGACAGCGGTGCCGTCGGCACGCACGCCGACGGCGTGCCAGTCTCCGCAGGACACCGTCACGACCTCGCGCCACCCGGTCACGTCGCAGGCGCCCTCGTTCCGGCGGCCGGCCGCGAGCACCGTCCCGTCACTTCGTAGGCCCAGGGTGCGTCGCCACCCGCCCGC
>NZ_JAKDLO010000102.1 GCF_030452765.1 Intrasporangium sp. | reverse complement strand
AGAGCTGCACTCTCGAACGGTAGAGCTGCACTCTCGAACGGTAGAGCTGCACTCTCGAACGGTAGAGCTGCACTCTCGATGAGGAAGAGTGCACACTCGATCGATCAGGGTCGGGGAGCCGGGGCTGCCAGGGCGGCGCCGACCTCCCGCAGCGATGCCAGGTCATGCACGTCCTGGCTGAGTGCGGGCACGAACGCGACGGGGATCTCGGGATGACCGCGAGAGAACCGTTCCGCCAGTTCCTGCTGCCGCTCGGCCTGCCGGACGAGTGCCGCGTGCATCCGCAGCACACCGGCCGCGTTCGTCGCCGACCGCGGCCCGTTCCCGTCATCGAGCGACTCCGCCATGGCGAGTGCCCGCGAGGGCGAGAGCCCGGGAGCCGAGACGCGACCGATGCGGTTGACGACGAGCCCGCTGAGCGGCATACCTTCTGCCTCCAGCCGGTCTACGAAGAACGAGGCCTCGCGCAGGGCGTCGCGCTCCGGCGCGGCGACGACGAGAAAGGCCGTCTCGTCCTCGGACAGCAGGCGATACGTCGTGTCGGCGCGCTCGCGGAATCCGCCGAACATCGTGTCGAGCGCCGCCACGAACGTCTGCACGTCGTGCAGCATCTGGCCGCCGAGGATCTTCGTCATGGCGCCGCTGACCATCTGGATGCCGACGTTGAAGACCTTCAGGCCGGCGCGGCCGCTCGCCTTCGCCGGCGCGGACAGCAGCCGGATGAAGCGGCCGTCGAGGAACGACCCGAGCCGGTTCGGTGCGTCGAGGAAGTCGAGGGCGGAGCGGGACGGTGGGGTGTCGACGACGACGAGATCCCAGTGGTCGCCCGACGCCTTGAGCTGGCCCAGCTTCTCCATCGCCATGTACTCCTGCGTGCCGGCGAAGGACGAGCTCACCGCCTGGTAGAAGGGGTTCGCGAGGATCTGCTCGGCCTTGTCCGGCTCGGCGTGGGCGAGCACCACCTCGTCGAAGGTACGCTTCATGTCCAGCATCATCGCGTCGAGGGAGCCACCGCTGCTCCGGTCGATCCCGGCGACCGGGCGTGGCGTGTTGTCGAGCTCGGTGAGCCCCAGCGACTGGGCGAGCCGGCGGGCGGGGTCGATCGTGAGCACGACGACGCGTCGGCCCGCCTCGGCCGCCCGCAGCCCGAGCGCGGCCGCGGTCGTCGTCTTGCCGACCCCGCCCGCGCCACAGCAGACGATGATGCCGATCCCGGGGTCGCCCAGCAGGGCGTCGATGTCGAGGTGGGGGGCCGCCTGGGAGGCGCGGACGCTCATCGGGCCATCCCCTGCCCGAGGAGGGCGTCGGCGAGCTCGCGGACCTCGCCCGAGTCGATGCCGTCGGCCAGCGCGGGCAGCGAGTAGATCGGCAGGCCCGTCTGCTCCAGGACGGCCAGCTGCTCCCGCTCGAGGTCGACCCGCAGCGCGTGGTCCTGAGCCTCGTCGAGCAGCCCGTCGAGCAGCCCAGCAGTCACCGCGACACCCGCCTCCTTCAGCTGCGTCGAGATCGAGGGCTTGTGCAGCCGCCCGGCCCGCGCCTGCTCGAGAGCCGCATCGTCGAGGTAGGGCGGGCGGACCATGTTGACGATGATCGCGCCGACGTGCAGGCCCTTGTCGCGCAGCTCGCCGACCGCCTCGACGGTCTCCTGGACGGGCATCTCCTCCAGGAGCGTCACGACGTGCACGACCGTCTGCTCCGACTCGAGCATCTTCGTGATCGAGCCCGCCTGCGAGTGGATCGGCCCGACGCGCGCGAGGTCGGCCACCTCCGCGTTGACGGACAGGAAGCGCACGATCCGCCCGGTCGGTGGGGCGTCCAGCACGATCGCGTCGTATGCCGCTGGGCCGGCTCCCCGGTGCTTGCCGTCCTTACGTCGCCGGCCGGCTTCGTAGATCTTGCCGATGAGCAGCACGTCCCGCACGCCGGGCGCGATGGTCGTTGCGAAGTCGATGGCACCGAACTTCTCCAGCAGCCTGCCGGCCCGGCCGAGCTTGTAGAAGAGCTGGAGGTACTCGAGCAGGGCCGCCTTGGCGTCCACCGAGAGCCCCACGATCTCGCCGCCACCGATGGTCTTCGCGACCCGCGTCTCCTCGGTGCCGAGCGGCGGCACGTCGAAGGTCTGGCTGATCCCTTGGCGGCCCTCGACCTCGCTGAGCAGGACTCGGCGGCTGCGCGTGGCCAGAGCGACCGCGAGGGCCGCCGCGACCGTCGTCTTGCCGGTGCCTCCCTTGCCCGTGACGATGTGCAGCCGGGCGTCCCTCCAGTCGGTCGTCACGGCCACCAGCCTATTGCCGCCCTCCACCGGCTACGGAACGTTCGCGCGGGAGGCGGCCCAGCGGCGTACCCTCATGGCAAACTTGGGCCCGTGGATGTCGACGTGGTGAGACGCGCGCCTCTGTTCCAGGCCCTCGATGACGAGTCGGCCTCCGCGTTGCAGGCGGAGATGACCCGCACCCGGATGGAGCGCGGCGACGTGCTGTTCCGTGAGGGCGACCCCGGCGACAGCCTCTACGTCATCGCGGAGGGCAAGATCAAGCTCGGCCGCACCAGCCAGGACGGCCGCGAGAACCTCGTGGCGGTCCTCGGGCCGGGCGAGATGTTCGGTGAGCTGAGCCTGTTCGACCCGGGGCCGCGCACGATGACCGCGACGGCCGTTGCCGAGACGCAGCTGTTCGGGCTCAAGCACGAGTCGCTGAGCACGATCCTGACCGGGCGACCCGACGTGTCGAAGACCCTGCTGCAGGCGCTGGCCCAGCGGCTGCGCCGCACCAACGCGCACCTCGCCGACCTCGTCTTCACCGATGTGCCGGGACGGGTCGCCAAGGCGCTGCTCGACCTGTCCGAACGGTTCGGTCGCCCGGTCGAGGGTGGCGTCCTCGTCTCGCACGACCTGACCCAGGAAGAGCTCGCCCAGCTCGTCGGGGCGTCGCGCGAGACGGTCAACAAGGCGCTCGCCGACTTCGCGACGCGTGGCTGGCTGCGGCTGGAGGCACGGGCCGTGCTGCTCATGGACGTCGACCGGCTGAAGCGTCGCGCGCGCTGAGTCGCGCGCGCTGACCGGCGACCGGCGACCGGCGGGCGGGCGAGGCGGGCCCGACCGCCACGAGAACCCACAACGAGCGCAGTTGTCGTGGCCGGGAGGGCTGTGGCTCAGGCGTGCTCGCGGAGATACTCGAGCTGGGCCTGGACCGACAGCTCGGCGGCCGGCCACACGTCGTGCGGCACGTCGGCATAGACCCGCTCGACGACCTGACGGGCCGTCGTGTCCCCTGCCGCCAGCGCCGCGCGGACCTGGTCCAGCCGTTCGGCCCGGTGCCGCAGGTAGAAGGACACGGTTGCCGCGGCATCCGCGACGAAGGGCCCGTGGCCCGGCAGCATGCTCGTCACCGTGTCCGCCCGGGTCAGCGCCTCGATCCGGGCGAGCGACTCGAGATAGGACTCGAGGTGCCCGTCCGGCCAGGCGACCACGCTCGTGCCGCGACCCAGGATCGTGTCGCCGGTCAGGATCGTGTTGTCGGCCGGCAGGACGAACGAGAACGAGTCCGCGGTGTGGCCCGGGGTCTCGACCGCAAGGATCTCGAGGCCGCCGACCCGGATGGCCTCGCCGGGCCGGATGTCGTCGTGGCCGCCACCGAAGGCCCGCACCGGCGCCGCGGTCAGCTCGTGGAACCGGTCCGCGCTCTCGGCGTGGTCGAAGTGGTGGTGGGTCAGCAGGGTGAGCGCCACCCGCCGTCCGGACCCGGCGACCGCCTCGAGCACAGCGGTCAGGTGCCCCACGTCCAGCGGGCCGGGGTCGATGATCGCCACCTCGGTCGACCCGGGCTCGCCGACGACCCACGTGTTGGTCCCGTCGAGGGTCATCGGGCCGGGGTTGGGGCACAGCACGCAGGCAGCCCGCGCCGAGATCTGGCCGCCGGCCCAGGTCGGGTCGGCCGCTGCGCCATTCATCGTCGACGGCCGGCTCGACGCGCGGTGGTCATGACACCGAGATCCGCATCGCGGGCCCACCCGGGGTCGAGACGATCGTCGGCATGATGAGCGGCAGGTGCTCCGTGTGCCGGATGAAGGCCTGCGCGCTCCCTGCGTCACGCATGTCCTCGAGGCAGACGAGCGTCGGCGGCAGCATGACCGCCTCGCCCCGCCCGAAAGCTGCCAGGGTCTCGTCCGGTCGCACCCAGCCGGACCGGTCCGCCTCGCTCGTCTCGCCGTCGGCCTGCTGGTGCTCGGGCATGAGCGCGGCGAAGAACCACGTGTCGAACCGGCGCGGCTCGAACTCCGGTGTCAGCCAGTGCGCCTTGACGGCGAGCAGGTCCGAGCGCAGCACGAGCCCCGCATCCTGCAGGACCCCGGCGAGGGACAGCTCACGCCCGACCAGGCCGTGCCGAAGCTGTCGCCACGACGCATCCGAGACGTCCACCAGCGGGCTGTCGGGCGACTCGCCCGCCAGCAGCACCCCGGTCTCCTCGAAGACCTCGCGGACGGCGGCGGCGACGAACATCTGCGCCTGCGCCGCGCCGCAGCCCCCGAACCGTCCGGCCCACTCGGCCGGGGACGGCCCGGCCCAGGGCAGACCCGGCTCGCCGTCGCGGACGTCGCATCCGCCGCCGGGGAAGACGAGCATGTTCGGCGCGAAGGCCATCCCCGAGACTCGCCGCAGCATGAAGACCTCGGTCCCGTGCGTACCGTCGCGCACCAGCATCACCGTGCTCGCCTGTCGCGGCGTGGCCGGCTCCCACCGATCGCCGGCGAGCCAGCGCGACCCGGCCCCCGCCATCGGCAGGTCCTTGGCGACCGGGAAGTCGCGGCTCAGCACCGAGCTGCCCGACATGCCGGCCTCACCCGGCGACAGCGACGACGACCTCGACCTCGACCGGCGCGTCGAGCGGCAGGGCCGCGACCCCCACGGCGGAACGGGCGTGGACTCCCTTGTCGCCGAAGACCTTCCCGAGCAGCTCGCTCGCGCCGTTGACCACGCCGGGCTGCCCGGTGAAGGACGGGTCGGACGCGACGAAGCCGACGACCTTGACGACCCGGGCGACCTTCTCGAGGTCACCGAGCTCGGCCTTGATGGCGGCGATGGCGTTGAGGGCGCACGTCGCGGCATAGCCTTTCGCGTCCTCGGGGCTCACCTCGGCACCCACCTTGCCGGTGCCCTGCAGTGCGCCGTCGAGCATGGGCAGCTGCCCGGACGTGTAGATGTGGTTGCCGTCGCGCACGGCCGGCACGTAGGCCGCGACCGGCGGCACGACGTCCGGCACCGTGAGACCCAGCTCGGAGAGGCGCTCTTCGACAGTTGACATTGGCTCAGCCCTTCGGACGCTTGAAGTAGGCGACGAGGCTCTGCCCGTCCGGCCCCGGAACGATCTGCACCAGCTCCCACCCGTCAGACCCGAAGTTGTCCAGGATCTGCTTCGTGTTGTGGATGATCAGCGGTGCAGTCAGGTACTCCCACGTGGTCATGCGCCTCACCCTACTCAGCGCCGCGACTGGCACGATGACCGCATGACCGATCCCACGCCGGACCCGCGGTCCTGCGCCGTGCTGGGACGTCAGGCGCCCCCGCCGACCCGGTGGGCGGCATACGGCGACCACCCCGACCAGGTCTACGACGTCCGCGAGCCTGCGCACCCGCTCGGTGCGACGGTGCTCGTCGTGCACGGCGGGTTCTGGCGCATGGTGTACGACCGCGCCCACGTGGGGAGCCAGGCTGCCGCGCTCGCAGACGCCGGCTTCCACGTCGCGGTCGCCGAGTACCGCCGAGGCCGTATGCCGCCGAGCTCGCTCCCGGCGGCCCTGCCCGACCTGCGGGACCTCGTCGCTGCCGTGCGTGCCGACGCCAGGCTGCCGAAGCGTCTCGTGCTGGTCGGGCATTCGGCCGGCGGCCAGCTCGTCGCGTGGGCGGCGAACCAGCCGTGGGCCGAAGACCTGGCGGGGGTGGTGGTACTTGCCGGGTGCGTCGACCTGGCGGCCACCTTTGCGATGCGTCTCGGGGACGGGGCCGGCTCGGACTGGCTCGGGTCGACTCCCGAGCAGGCCCCGGAAGTGTGGCAGGTCGCCGACCCGATGACCTCCCTGCCGCCCCGGGTGCCGGTCCGGCTGCTGCACGGCCGCCAGGACGAGATCGTGCCGGTGTCCGTGACGGACCGGTATGTCCAGCGCTGCCGTGACCTCGGTGCGGACGTGCGCCTCGAGGTCCTCGACGGGTGCGGGCACTACTCGCTCATCGACCCCCGGGCGCCCGCGTTCGCGCAGGTCGTCACCGTGCTGCATGGTCTCGCCGTGCCCACAGCACATTGACAGCCCTGCAGTTGCCGATCGACAGGAGACCCGCCTTAGAGTGGCCGGTGTGGCTGCGGTCGTCCGGGAAGAGTCCCCTCTGGCGCTGACCCGGCGTGCCCGCAAGATGTACCGGCTGCTGCACGAGCGCTACCCCTACGCCCACTGCGAGCTCGACTTCAGCACCCCGCTCGAGCTGCTCGTCGCCACGATCCTGTCCGCACAGACCACGGATGTCGGCGTCAACAAGGTGACCCCCGTCCTCTTCGCGACGTATCGCAGCGCCGCCGACTATGCGGCCGCGGTTCGCGAGGAGCTGGAGGCGATCATCCAGCCGACCGGGTTCTACCGGGCCAAGACCGACTCCCTGATCAAGCTCGGCCAGGCGCTCGTCGAGCGATACGACGGCGAGGTCCCCGGCAGGCTGAAGGACCTCGTCACCCTTCCGGGCGTCGGTCGCAAGACCGCGAACGTCGTGCTCGGCAACGCCTTCGACGTGCCCGGGATCACCGTCGACACCCACTTCGGCAGGGTCGCTCGCCGGATGGGCTGGACCGACGAGGAGGACCCGGTCAAGCTCGAGCACGCGGTCGGGTCCCTGTTCGTCCGCCGGGACTGGACGATGCTCAGCCACGTCGTCATCTTCCACGGCCGGCGTACGTGCCACGCGAGGCGACCGGCCTGCGGCGCCTGCCCGGTGGCCAGGCTCTGCCCGTCGTACGGCATCGGTGAGACCGACCCCGTCAAGGCGGCCCGACTGCTCAAGTACGAGCTGGCACCCACGTGAGCGGCCCGACCCGGCCCAGCGGAGCGGCATACGCGAGTGACTCCGGGGCGATCGCGCCGGGCGCGGTCGGCCAACCGCGTCCCGAATGGATGGACAAGGTCGTGCGCCGCCTGGAGATGGTCGACGGCGACTACTTCAGTCGCTTCCTGCCCCCCGATGACGACACCGGGCGCGAGTCCGCCGTGCTGATGCTCTTCGGCCCGCCGCCTGTCGCGTCCGCGGCCACGGGCGAGCACGTGCTGCTCATCGAGCGCTCCCACACGATGCGGTCGCACCCTGCGCAGATCGCCTTCCCCGGCGGGGCGCGCGAGCCGACGGACGACGACCTCGTCGAGACGGCGTTGCGCGAGGCCGAAGAGGAGACCGGTCTCGACCCGGCGGGCGTCGAGATCGTCGGGGTGCTGCCCTCGCTGTTCCTGCCGCCGAGCCAGTTCGTCGTCGCGCCGGTGCTCGGCTGGTGGAAGCACCCCACCCCGGTCGGCGTCGTCGACGTGGCCGAGGTCCACGACGTGATCGACGTGCCGCTGCAGCACCTCATCGATCCCGGGTACCGATACTCGGTGCGGCACCCCAGCGGGTTCACCGGCCCTGCCTTCGACATCGACGACCTCATGCTCTGGGGGTTCACGGCCGGGCTGCTCAGCCGCACCCTCGAGCTTGCCGGGCTCGACCATCCCTGGGACCAGCAGGTCCTGCGGCCGCTGCAGGCTCGCTACCTCGGCGGCCGGAGGGGGTGAGGCCGCGATGACCGGCTCGATGCTGATCGATCTCGCGCTCGCCTTCGTCCTGATCGCCTACGCGGTCTCGGGCTACCGGAACGGCCTGATCACGAGCGTCTTCTCGCTGGCCGGGTTCCTCGTCGGGGCCGTCATCGGTGTCTGGCAGCTGCCGAACCTCGTGGCACGTGTGGACCTCATCGCGGACGACCCGCGCCTGCGGATGATCACCCTCGTCGTGGGTGTCATCGCACTCGGTTGGCTCGGGCAGTTCCTCGGCGGCCTCGTCGGGCACTCGATGCGGCCCAGGGTCGGCGCCCGTACCGCCCGTGGGCTCGACTCGGTCCTCGGCGCGGTGGTCGTCGTGGTCGCTGCGTCGCTGATCATCTGGTTCGTCGGCGGGGCGCTGCGCACCTCGGGCAACCCGGCGCTCACGACGGCGGTCTCCGAGTCGAGGATCATCGGGGCGATCAACCGGGTCGTGCCCTCGCAGACCGGGCAGCTGTTCGCCGGTTTCCGCAGTTTCCTGTCGCAGCAAGGGTTCCCACAGGTCTTCGGCGGGTTCGCGCCGGAGCCGATCACGCCGGTGCGCCCTCCGGACCGATCCGTCACGGACCAGCCGGCGATCGTCGCGGCCGAGCGCTCGATCCTCAAGGTCACGACCGACTCCGCCCAGTGCGGGGCCGCCCAGGAAGGCACCGGGTGGGTCATGCAGCCCGACACGGTCGTGACGAACGCGCACGTCGTCGCCGGCGCCGAGCGCACCCAGGTCGAGAGCCCGAACGGAGATCGGTATGCCGCCGAGATCGTCGTCCTCGACCCTGATCGCGACCTGGCGGTCCTTCGGGTCCCGGGGCTGCCTGCGCCTGCACTGCCCCTCGGCGAGCCGCTCGAACGCGGTGCGGACGCCGTCGTCGCGGGCTACCCGCTAGACGGCCCGTTCTCCGCTGTGCCCGCCCGGGTGCGTTCCGTGCTCGAAGCGCAGGGCCGTGACATCTACGGCCAGCGGACGGTCGTCCGGGAGATCTACTCGCTCTACACGACCGTCCAGCCGGGCAACTCTGGTGGGCCGCTGCTCGACGGGTCCGGCCGGGTCGTGGGCGTCGTGTTCGCCAAGTCGCTCGAAGACGCCAACACCGGCTACGCCTTGACGCTGGCCGAGGCGGAGCCGGTGCTCGAGCAGGCCCGCTCGGCGCGAGTGGAGGTGCCCTCCGGCGCCTGTCTGGCGCGGTGAGTCGGGCGTACCCCGAGCGGCATACCCTCGGGGCATGCACGTCGACTCGCCCGGCCTCGCGACCGACCTCGCCCTGCTCGAGCTGCAGGGCTCGACCATCCGGGACGGGGGCGACCACCTGGTCGTCCGCTCTCCGCAGAACCCGACCTACTGGTGGGGCAACTTCCTGCTCCTCGCGCGCGCCGTGCCGCCGGACGAGGTGCCGGGGTGGGTCGAGCGGTTCGAGCAGGAGTTCCCGGGCGCCCAGCACCGGACGTTCGGTTTCACCGACAGCGACGGCGACTACAGCGGCTGGCGCGAGCGGGGGTTCGAGGTCGAGTACGAGGTGACGCTGACGACGACGAAGGTCCCGACGTGGCAGCCGATGGACGACGAGGAGATCTCGATCCGGCGCCTGGCCGGGGGCACCGACTGGAGCCGAGCCGCAGAGCTCGGCGCGAGTGACCTCGTGATCGGCGAGTTCGAGCAGCGGCGTACGGCAGCGCAGGAGGCGCTCGTCGACGACGGTCGGGGCGCGTGGTTCGGCGCGTTCGTGGGCAGGCGGCTCGTCGGGAAGGTCGGCGTCGTCCGGCTCGGCACGCGTGCCCGCTACCAGGACGTCGTCACCGACGACGGGTTCCGACGACGTGGCATCGCGGCCCGTCTGGTGCGGGTCGCGGGGGAGTGGGCCCTGACCAGCCCGGACGTGCGAGAGCTCGTCATCGTCGCCGTCAAGGACGGGCCAGCGAGGGGCCTCTACGAGCGGCTCGGTTTCGACCCGGCCGCCTGCCACGTCGGCGTCGAGCGCGGTCCGTCTCGACCCGGATAGGGGTCCCGGCGGCGCTCACCGAGGCTTCACCGCGAGGACCGGGCAGGGCGCGTCGAGCAGCACCCGCTGGGCTGTCGAGCCGAGCAGGAGCTTGCCGACCGCCGTGCGATGCCGCAGCCCAATGACGACGAGCCGGGCGTCGACCTCGCCCGCCACGTCGATGAGTGCCTCGGCCGGGTCGGTGCCGTGCTCGATGCGGCGCACCTCGTGGGCGACCCCGGACTCGGCCAGGTCGCGGTCGAGCCGGTCCAGTTCCGAGCTCGGTGCTCGGTGGGCGTCGACGAGCTTGTCGTCGCGAGCCATGTTGACGACGAGGACCCGGTCGCCGTGCGCACGCGCCTGCTCGATGCCTGCGGTGAGGGCGGCCTCGCCCTGCTTCGTCGGGATGTAGCCGATGACGATGGTCATGCCGAAGCCTCCGTGCTGATGGTCGTGTGCTGGCCGGGACCGGATCCGGGGCCGCCGTTGCCGCCGGCCGTCCGGATCAGCCTGGCGATGAGCGGCCAGAGGATGGCCACAGCGATGACCGCGTAGCAGACCCAGGAGACCGGCCCGCCGACGAGCCCGCTCAGGTCACCGTGCGAGAGCTGGAGCGAGCGACGCAGGTGCAGCTCGGCGATCGGGGCCAGGATGACCCCGATGATGAGCGGCAGCACGGGGAAGCCGAAGCGGCGGATCGCGAAGCCGAGCAGCCCGATGGCCAGCAGCAGGTACAGGTCGAAAGCCTGGCCGTTGACCGTCCAGGCACCCATCGCAGCGAAGAAGAGGATGCCGGCGTAGAGGTATGGTCGGGGGATCTGCAGCAGCTTGGCCCACGCGGGCGCCAGCGGCAGGTTGAGCAGCAGCAGCATGGTGTTTCCGACGAACAGGCTCGCGACGAGCGTCCAGACCAGGACGGGCTGCTTCTCGATGAGCAGCGGCCCGGGGTCGAGTCCCCACCCCTGCAGCGCGGAGAGCATGATCGCCGCGGTGGCGTTCGTCGGCAGGCCGATCGCGAGCAGCGGCACGAGGGTGCCCGCGGCCGACGCGTTGTTGGCCGCCTCCGGGCCGGCGACGCCTTCGATGGCTCCCTTGCCGAACTCCTCGGGGTGCTTGGTGAGCTTGCGTTCGGTGACGTAGGACAGGAAGGTCGGCACCTCGGCCCCGCCGGCGGGGATGGCGCCGAAGGGGAACCCGAGTGCGGTGCCGCGCAGCCACGGCTTCCAGGACCGTCTCCAGTCCTCGCGGCCCATCCACGGCTTCCCGACGGGGATGACGCTTCCTGCCTTGCGGCGCAGGTGAGCGGCGACCCAGAGTGCCTCGCCGACGGCGAACAGGCCGACCGCGACGACGACGATGTCGATGCCGTCCGCGAGCTGGGGCAGGTCGAAGGTCATCCGCTGCTGACCGGTGACCCTGTCGATGCCGACGATGCCGATGGCGAGGCCGATGAGCAGGGAGGCGAAGCCCCGGATCCGGGACGAGCCGAGGACCGCGGCTGCGCCGACGAAGGCGAGCATGATGATCGCGAGGTAGTCGGGCGAGCCGAGCTTGATCGCGAAGGCGACGACCTGGGGCATGACGAACGCGAGCAGCAGGGTTGCGATGGTGCCGGCGACGAAGGAGCCGATCGCCGCGGTCGCGAGTGCCTGTGCGGCACGACCGGCCTTGGCCATCTTGTTGCCCTCGAGCGCCGTCACGACCGACGAGGACTCGCCCGGGGTGTTGAGCAGGATCGAGGTCGTCGACCCGCCGTACATCCCGCCGTAGAAGACGCCGCAGAACAGGATCATCGCCTGGGTGGGGTCGAGCCCGAAGGTGATCGGCAGCAGCAGCGCCAAGGTCATGGCGGGGCCGATGCCGGGCAGCACGCCGACCGCCGTGCCGACGGTGACGCCGACGAACGCATAGAGCAGGTTGATCGGCGTCAAGATGTGGCCGAAGCCCTCGATGAGGTTGTTGAGGTTGTCCATCAGAGAATCCCTTGGAGGATGCCGGCGGGCAGGTTGACTCCGAGCCCGATGGCGAACGCATAGAAGGTGATCAGCGAGATGGCGATGCCGATGAGCAGGCCACGGATGTGGTGCCGGTTGCCGAGGGCGAAGGAGCACCCCCAGAACAGCAGCGATCCGGCGATGACCCAGCCCAGCGGCTCGATGAGGGCAGCGCTCACGCCGAACACGACAAGGAGCAGCCCGACCGTCTTCCAGTCCGCTCGGGCGGTCAGGTCGACGTCCTCACCCTCGTCGGACGCGCCCACGCCGCCGCGGCGGATGTCGATGGCGTAGAGGACCGCGACGACGAGCATGAGGATGCCGAGCACGATGGGGACGGGGCGCGGACCCATGGGGTCGTTGCTGGTCTGCATCGGCGCAAGCCGGGTCGCGTCGACGATGAGCACGATGCCGAGGACGGCGAGGGCCGCGCACATGCCGTACTGTGCGCGGTCCCCGCTCGTGGTCGCCTGGCCAGCCGCCCCGGTCCGGTCTGGCGACGGGTCGGGGTCCCGGTCCGGGGTCACGCCTGGTGTCTGGTCGGACATGGTCAGCTCGCGAGTCCGAGGTTCTGCAGGATCTCGGAGACGGACTGGTCCTGGGCCTTGAGGAAGGCGCCGAACTCGTCGCCGGCCTGGAAGGCGTCGGTCCAGCCGTACTTGGCCTCGGCGTCCTTCCACGCCTGGGTGTCGTGCATCTTGGTCAGGGCGTCGACCCATACCTTCTTGTCCGCCTCGGAGATCCCGGGGGGAGCGACAATGCCGCGCCAGTTCGTGAACGTGAAGTCGATGCCGGACTCCTTCATCGTCGGCACGTCCTTCAGGGCCGGGATGCGCTGCTCGCTCGTGACGGCCAGCACGCGCACGGAGCCGGCCTTGACCTGCGGGAGGAACTCGCCGAAGCCGCTCGCACCGAAGTTGATCTTGTTGCCGAGGATCGCGGGCAGCAGCTCGCCTCCACCGTCGTAGCTGATGTACGAGACCGTCTTGGGGTCGATGCCGACCGCCTTGGCGAGCTGCATCGGCAGCAGGTGGTCGGGCCCGCCCGGGCTGGACCCGCCGCCGACGTTGATCTTCGCCGGGTCCTTCTTCCAGGCGTCGACGAGCTGGTTGATGTCCTTGTACGGTGACGCCTTCGGCACCACGATGGCCCCTGCCTCCTCGATGAGGCGCGCGATCGGTGTCGTGTCACTGAGCTTGGCCTCCGACTTCTGCGTGTGGGAGGCGCCGACGACGCCGAGCCCCATCAGCATGCCGAGCTTGCCGTTGCCCTTCTCGTTGACCACACGCTGCAGGCCCACGGTTCCGCCGGCGCCCGGCAGGTTGAAGACCTGGATCGAGCCGGTGATCTTGGCGTCCTCCATGACCTTGGCGGCGGTGCGGGCGGTGGTGTCGTAGCCGCCACCTGGCGAGTTCGGCACCATGATCTGCAGGCCGGTCGCAGGTTTGCTGTCGCCAGCGGCGGTGGAGCCGGCGGTCGGGGAGTCCTTCTTGGTCGCTCCGCAGGCGCTGAGGCCGAGCGCGCCGATCGCGACGACGGCAGCGAGCCGGGTGGTGGTACGGGTGCTCATCGGTCGAGTCTCTCTTTCGCGTTCAAAGGTTGGAACGGCATGATCATTGCCGCGCCACCCCGGTCGTGTCGCCCTTGTGTCAGCAGTGGAGGTTGAGTTCGTTTTGGTCATGCAGCGCCGTCGCCTCTCGCTTGCGGGACAGCTCCTCGTGGCGCAGCTCGTCATCCTCCTCGGGATCCTCGTCACGGTCGCCCTCGTCGCGCTCGCGCAGTCGGAGGCGACCTTCAACCGGACGGAGGGCCGGCGGGTCTCCGCGGTCGCCGAGCAGCTCGCCACGGTCCCGATCGTGCGATCGGAGCTGTCGAGCGGGATCGTCGACGCGACGCCGTCGCTGGTCCAGTCCACGGTCACCCAGTACGGGGTCACCAGTGTCACGCTCATAGACGACCAAGGCGTGGCCCTGGTCTCCTCGGATCCGACGATCGCGAGAACGCGCGTACAGCTCGGGTCCGGCGCGGTCGCCGAGGGCGCCAGCTGGACCGGCACCCTCGAGATCGGCGGTCAGCCGATGCTGGTGACCCAGACCCCGGTGCTCAGCGACGCCGAGGGCCAGGTCGGCGAGCACCTCGGAACCGTCATGGTGGCGGTCGCGAGACGCTCGCTCCTCGACCGGCTCAGCGGCGCCTCGTCCTTCCTCGTCACGTATCTCGGCATCGCCCTTGCGCTCGGTGGGATCGGCTCCTGGCTGGTTGCGCGCCGGATCAAGCGCCAGACCCTCGGTCTCGAACCGGCCGAGATCGCCCGCTTCGCGGAGAGCCGGGAGGCGATGCTCTACGGGCTGGCCGAAGGCGTCGTCGCCCTCGACACGAACGGCAGGGTCACCGTCGTCAACGATGCCGCCCAGCGTCTGCTCGAGCTGCCCGACCACGCCGTGGGTATGGCGCTCACCGACCTGCCGATGGGCCCGCGCCTGCGCGACGTCCTGCAGGGCGTGGTCGGTGCCGACGAGCCGAGCGCGCGCGACCAGGTGGTCCTGCGGCGCGGGCGGGTGCTCGTCATGAACCGTATGGAGGTCGTCAAGGACGGGCGACCGCTCGGGTCGGTCACGACGCTGCGCGACCGGACCGAGCTCGCCGAGCTGGAGCGGCAGCTGGGTTCGTTCCGCAGCACGACGGAGCTGTTGCGAGCACAGGCACACGAGTTCGCCAACCAGCTCCACACGATCTCGGGGCTCATCCAGCTCGGTGAGCACGACGAGGTGGTGCGCTACGTCGACTCGGTCAGTCAGCACCGGGCCCACCTGGATCTCAGTGTCTCCCGGCGGATCCGCGACCGGGCCATCACTGCGCTCGTGCTCGCCAAGGCATCGCAGGCGACCGAGCGCCGGGTCGAGCTGCGGGTCAGCGACGACACGTCGCTGGCCCGGCTCGCCCCGCGCGACTCGGCGGACCTCGCCGCAGTGGTCGGGAACCTCGTCGACAACGCGATCGACGCGGCGGCAACGCGGGAGGGCGCCGGGGGCGGCGCGCCGAGGTGGGTCGAGCTGGGCATCCGCCAAGGCGGCACGACGGTCGAGGTCGTGGTGTCCGACTCCGGGCCGGGCGTGGCTCCGGAGCTGGTCACCGAGGTCTTCACCTACGGCTTCACGACCAAGGCCGCTGCCGCCGGTGAGCGGGGAATCGGCCTCGGGCTGATCCGGCTCATCTGTCGCCGCCGTGATGGCGAGGTCAGCGTCGAGAACACGCCGCAGGGGGCGGTCTTCACGGCGAGCCTCACGGTGGAGGCCGAACCGGAGGGAGTGCGATGATCCGCGTGCTCGTCGTGGACGACGACTTCATGGTCGCCCGTATCCATCGAGGTTTCGTCGAGCGTGTCGGCGGGTTCGCGGTGGTGGGCGTGGCCGGCACCGGCGCGGAGGCCGAGTCGCTCGTCGCCGAGCTGAAGCCCGACCTCGTCCTGCTCGACCTGTACCTGCCGGACCTCTTCGGCCTCGACCTCATCACGCGGCTGCGGGCGGCCGGGGAGGACTGCGACGTGGTCGTCATCACGGCAGCGAGGGAGGCGGACGCTGTCCGGCGTGCGGTCCGGGAGGGTGTGGTCGGCTACCTGCTCAAGCCGTTCGCCTTCGCTGACCTCGAGCAGCGACTGGTTGCCTATGCAGCCGAGCGCGGCAGGGCCGCAACGGCCGGTGAGCTGACCCAGCAACAGATCGACGCGGCGTTCGGCACATCGACCCCGTCGGCGGCGCCGCTGCCCAAGGGGCTCAGCGTCGAGACGGCGCTGTCGGTCGAGCGGGTGCTCGGCTCGGCCGGTACCGAGGACGCCACCCTGTCAGCGACGGAATGCGCTGAGCGCGTGGGGATCTCGCGGGTGAGTGCCCGGCGCTACCTCGAGTACTTCGTGGCGCAGGGCCGGGCCGAGGTGAGACTGCGATACGGCACGACCGGCCGCCCCGAGCGCCGCTACCGCGCCCGCTCCCGCTCCCGCTGACCCACCCTGATTCATCGACAGTGCACTACTCCCGATCGACAGTGCACTACTCCCGATCGAGAGTGCACGACTCCCGATCGACAGTGCACTACTCCCGATCGAGAGTGCAGTAGTCCCGATCGAGAGTGCACTAGTCCCGATCGAGAGTGCAGTAGTCCCGATCGAGAGTGCAGATGTGAATACCAGTGGTTCTGTTCAGGAGCCGTGGCTGGCGCGCTGGTTCGGGAAGGTACGCCCATGCTCAAGGGTGTCCATGACGAGACCGAGGCCGATGTGACCGGCCGGGTCGGTGAGCCGCTCGTCTCTGCTGGATGGGGTCATCGGTGCGCGGGCGAGGGTCGCCTCGGCGATCCTGCCGTTCTGGGCGTGCAAGTCTGTCAACCGTCAGGCTCAGGTGGCGCACCCCACTGGGGAGGGCTCTACTGCGAACGGGTGGTCGAGGTGCTGCGCTGCCCTACCTGCACGACTTCATCCAGCGAC
>NZ_JAKDLO010000301.1 GCF_030452765.1 Intrasporangium sp. | reverse complement strand
CGGAACAGACGGAACCGGTTGCCGTACTTCGCGGTCAGCGGCTGTATTGCCGGACGCGACTCGCTGCTGCCCGACGACGTGGCGATACCTGCCGTCGTCGTGGCCGAGTACCTCGCCGGCACCCTGCTCGACCCCGATCCCGGCCGCTCAGTCGCCCAGCGCGCGTTCCTCGATGAGGTGCTGCAAGTCCTCCCCGTCCACGAGTACGACCGGGACGTCGCGGAACACCACGCGGCACTCTTGGCCCACGTGCAACGGACCGGCAGCGAGAGAGGCGCCCACGACCTCATCATCGCCGCGACCGCCCGTGCCGCCGACCGGACCGTCCTGACCACCGATGAACGGGCCCGCTTCGGCGAACTCCCCGACGTCAGCGCCCGCCTCGTCACCACCTCAGCGTGAACAGCACTTCGGGCGTCCAGCCGCTGATCTCGAACATTGACAGGATGCCGCAGGCCGATCGTCTGATTGGTACGGCGACGGCCCCCGGTGACAGCGCTGGCGATGAGGTGGGTGGGGAGGAGGCTCGGGCGAGGAACCGGTCCCTTATGACTACAAATCTGGCCAGTGATCGGCTAGATTACCGGCTACTATGTGTCTATGAGGACGGTAGCTTTGAGTGAGGCCAAGGACAAGCTCTCGTCGCTCGTCGAGGAGGCTGAGACGACGCACGAGATCATCCGGATCACCAAGCACGGGCACGCGGCCGCGGTACTGATGTCCGCCGATGACCTGGAGTCTCTGCACGAGACACTGCACCTGCTCTCGACGCCGGGCGCAGTCGAGGAGCTGCGCCAAGCCGACGCCGACGCGGCCGCCGGTAAGGTCGTCACCGGGGAGGACCTGCGCCGGCAGTACGGGCTGGGGCCGCGGTGAGCGATGCGGCTCCGGTCTGGTCGGTCGTTGTCACGGCCGGCGCAACCAGGTCCCTTCGACGGCTCCCTGAGAAGAACGCGACGGCGATCGTCGAGTTCATAACAGGCGTCCTGCCGACCAACCCGCTGCGGTTGAGCAAGCCACTTCGATACGAGCTCGAGGGGTGGCGCATCGCCCGTCGTGGCGACTACCGGGTCACCCTCCGAATCGACGAAGCAGAGCACGTCATCATCGTCGGCCGGATCGAGCACCGGCGCGACGTGTACCGGCCACGGTGAGCATGTCACCGGAGAGTGTCACACCGACAGCAAAGATGGTCCGGTGGGGTGCAGGAACACCCACCGGACCGACCAGCTGATCGATCGGTGGATGCGGGGCAGCTGACCAGCCGCGAGGAAATGGCGGCCCTCATCGCTGAGCGGACGCAGCGCGAGAGCGGCCTTGCTTGGGGTACGACATCGAGGTTGCCCGACCGCACGTAGGGCACTGTCCGAAGAGCTCACCGTGGCGGTGGCCGCTGCGGCCTGGGCGCTGATCGACGGTCCGCTTCGCGACAACCCACACCGTCTCGGCAAGCCGCTGCGGGCACTGTCTGCGGGGCACTGGGTAGCTCGACGTGGCAGCTACCGGATCCGGTACCGCATCGAGGAGAACCGGCGCGTCGTCATCATTGTCGACGTGCGGAGCCGTGCCGACGCCTACTGGCACCAGGAAGGGTCACAGGGCACCGCGAGAGGGCTCGTCAGGGCGCCAGCTCAGCCGGGACCGGACCACGGACGACTGAGCGGCTCGAGCCTGTGCGGGAAGCGGTGCAGCTCCTGCGGCCAGCCGACCGCGACCGCGATCCTGCCGGCCCAGTACCGCGCCTGGGCTTCGTCGGGCACGTCGACGACCGCGAACCCGCCGAGGTGCTCCTTGGTCTCGACGAAGGGCCCGTCGGTGAAGACGGGCGAGCCGCTGCTCGGGTCGACGCTGCTCGGGTCGACGCTGCACACGGCGGTCGACGCGTCCAGGCCGCCGTCGCTGAACACGAAGGCACCGGCAGCTGTGATCTCGTCGATCACCGCCCGACCGGCCGTGCCCCGCTCACGAATCTCCTCCAACGTCAGGTCGGGCACCCACTCGTCGTTGAAGGCGATCAGGTAGTACGCCATCTGAAGCTCCTCTGCTCAGGGACAGCCCGGACGGCTGCCACTCACCTTCTCCACGAACGTGCCCGGGCCGATCCGACACTCCGCCCAAGATTCTTTCCGGTCCGGCGCAGCCGTGCCTGATCGCAACCCTGCCGTATGCCGCCCAGCGGCCACCCAGGGGCACGTGACCATGGGCGACGGCTGAGCGGCATACCGCCGGATCAGGGTGGCGCCGCGCGCGAGTCCCGTTGCACGATGGGGTGATGGCCACGCAGACGAAGCGGACCGCATACACGACGCGCGCGCTCACGACGGACACGTGGGGCGACTTCGCGGCGCTCGTCGAGGCGAACAACGGGGTCTGGGGCGGCTGCTGGTGCATGGGGTTCCACCCGGAAGGCTTCACCGGGGGGACCGCCGAGGCCAACCGTGCCAACAAGCTGGCCCTCGTGCGGCGGGGCGAGGTCCACCAGGTCCTCGTCTACGACGGCGACGAGTGCGTCGGCTGGTGCCAGTACGGCACGCCCGTGGACCTGCCGAACATCCAGAACCACAAGGCCTACGACAAGGACCTGGAGACGCTGCCGGACTGGCGGATCGGCTGTATCTTCACCGGCAAGGGCCACCGCCGTGCGGGCGTCGCCCGGGCCGCGGTCGTCGGTGCCCTCGGTGCGATCGCGGAGGCCGGTGGCGGGCTCGTCGAGGCCTACCCCGAGCAGGTCGAGGACCGCAAACCGCAGCAGGGCGCCTACTTCCACACCGGCCCGGAGAGCCTGTTCGAAGAGCTCGGGTTCGAGCGTGACCGGCGGATCGCCAAGTGGCGCTGGGTCATGCGCCGCCGAGTCGAACCCACCGCCTGACGCGCCTCGCCGCGATCGCCTAGAGTCACCCAGAATCGGCGTGCCTCATAGGTCCCTACCAGAAGTCACCGCCATGATCGTGCGCCGCACGCTCGGGCCACGTGGGACCGGATCACCGATCGACAGATGGAGTCTGTCGCCGCCGTCGCAGTCCTCGGGGGACGCACCGATCGGACTCCAACAGCCGTCGTCCCCCTAGCGGCCCCCTCGCGGGG
>NZ_JAKDLO010000101.1 GCF_030452765.1 Intrasporangium sp. | reverse complement strand
AGGACCCGACCGAGCGCCGGCGAGGGAGGCCCGCAGCGGCGGGAAGAGGCGCGACAGAAGGTATGAGCGCGCCGGCGCGACCATCCGTGACCGAACCGAACAGACCAGGACCATTCCGTCAGGAGACAGCGATGCACCAGCTCGAACTGCTGGCCCGCGACCGAATCGACCAGCGCATCCACCGACGCGACCGCAGCGGAATCCGCCGCAGCGCCCGGTTGATCACCCTGGAGATCCGCCGCAGCCGTCGTCACGCCGACCAGTGACGCACCGCCCCGAGGAGCGAGCCAGAACCAGTCCATTCCAATCCAGCCAGCGAACCGCGGGTGACGTGAGAAGTCGCCCGCGGTTCCGTCTGTTCGGGAGCGTCAACCGCAGGCCCGGGCCGGCCCGTGCGGGGCGAGCCGAGGGCCGGCGTCAGGGGCCGAGCGGGGGCAGGTGCGCGCCGGGCAGGTGGGCGTTGACCGCTTCACGGCCCCGCACGGTGCCACCGAGCTGGCTCAGCACACCGATGCCGCCACCCCACACCCGATGGATCAGCAGGTACTCCGGTGGCAGGTTGAGCTTGTAGGCGACCGCGAAGTTCGGTTGCCGTGGGTCGTTGATGTGGGTGAAGACACTGCGCAGCCAGGCCCGGCTGAAGGTGAACGTGTCTATCCGTAGGGGCGCCAGGAACGGTTCGAGGAACTCGAGCAGCGCCTGCGGGTCGAGGTCGATGTAGGGCCGGACGAAGCCGGTGTCGCGCAGCCCGTCGAGCAGCGCCTCCGCGCCCCCCTCGAGCCCGATCGTGAGCAGCTGGCCGATCTCCGGCGGCATCCCGTCGGGGAGCCGCTTGACCGCGCCGAAGTCGATGACGCCGAGCCGGTCGTCCGGGGTGATCCGGAAGTTGCCCGGATGCGGGTCGGCGTGCAGCAGCCCGGCTCGCGACGGCCCGGCGAAGAGGAACTCGAGGTAGAGCTGGGCGGCGCGGTCGCGTTCCGCCTGAGTACCCTCGGCGATGAGGTGCGAGAGCGGGACGCCCTCGAGCCACTCCGAGACGATGACGCTGCGGTGGCCCTCGACGACGTGCGGCACGAGGAACTGCGGGTCGTCGGCGAAGGCCTCGGCAAAGGTCTCCTGCGCGTCGGCCTCGAGGCGGTAGTCGAGCTCTTCGGCCATCCGGTCACGCAGCTCGTCGAGGATCGGCCCGAGCTCGATGCCCGGGACCCAGCCTGCCGCGACCCGCGTGACCCGTGAGATCTGGCGCAGGTCGCTCATCAGGGCTGTGGCCGCGCCGGGGTACTGGATCTTGACGGCCACCTCGCGCCCGTCCGCCCACACGGCGTGGTGCACCTGGCCGATCGAGGCGCTGGCTGCCGGTGCGTCGTCGAAGTGCTGGAAGCGGTCTCGCCAGCCCGCCCCGAGATCCTCGGCGAGCACCCGGTGCACGGAGGTGGTCGGCATCGGGGGTGCGCTGTCCTGCAGCTTGGTCAGCATCGCCCGGTAGGGTCCGGCGAGGTCCTCGGGCAGGGCCGCCTCGAAGATCGAGAGGGCCTGACCGAACTTCATGGCACCCCCCTTGAGCTCGCCGAGGACCTGGAAGAGCTGTTGCGCGGTGCGGGCCTGCAGCTCTGCGGTCACCACCTCGGCCGGACGGCCGCCCAGCCGTTTGCCGATGCCCAACGCGGTGCGCCCCGCGAACCCGAGCGGCACGGTCGCGAGCTTGGCGGACCGCACCACCGCACGCCGGGGCAGGTCAGTCATGTGTCCACACCCCGATCTCGGCGGCTCTGCTGGTCCTCACCAACCGAGCCTAGAACACGTGACGCACGTCACCGCGTCGGGCAGCGGCCACGCCGCGTCGGGTCAGGCGACCCCGACCTCCTCCCCGCCGTGGTGGTGGCACCGAGGGTGGCGTGTCCAGCGGCGATGGTCGACGCGCGGCCACGGGGCTCGCACCTCGAGGGTGAGCCCCACCGGCGGTACCTGCCCCGAGAGGACCCCGAGGACGAGCAGGGCCACCCCGCCGGCGACGAAGGGCACGGCACCTGGAGCCAGCAGCTCCGGCGGATGAGTCCCGGGTGTCACCTGGGGCTGGTCGCCCGCGAGCTGGTGCACGACCGCACCCCAGGCCTGGTCTCGGTCGGTCCGGTGCAGGTCGACGCACCACAAGCAGGGACTCGACGCCTCACCCCCGACGACGGGGCCGATGGACACGGCACAGCCATGTGGCACGACCGGCAGGTGCGGCACCCGGTGGTGGAACCACACCTCGGCACAGCGGGGGTCGAGGGCCTGCGCGCCGACCAGGAGCACGAGGTCGGGCCGGTCGCGGGCCGGGTCGGCGAGGACGAGGTCGACGGCGGTCCCGCCCTGCGTCACGCGGGTCACCCCGAGCCGGCCGAGCAGGAGCCCCACCTCGAGGGCGAGTGGTCCGGCGCCGTCGACGAGCACATGCCGGCCCGGTGCGACGTGCGGGTGTCGAGGCTCCGGCTCGAGCAGGTCGAGCCGGACCACGAGATCGAGCAGCTCGCGCCACCGGGTGACGGTGACCCCGGCGTCACGGGCGTCGCCGAAGGTCTGTGCCCGAGAGCGGCTGCCGTCCAACGACCGCAGCAGCCCGGCCTCGGCGGGTGTGACGCCGGTGACGATGATGCCGTCGTCGGCGAAGCCGAACTGGACCTCGTGGCCGCCTCTCATGATCGGCCGCAGCCAGGGTTTGAGACGAGGTCGGTCGGACATGGGCGCTCCCGGATGGCTGAAGAGTCGGCTCTGAGCCATCAGACTGGCAGGTCAGGCGAGCCGGTCGTCGGCGTCATCCACAGGCCGGGGACGGGCAGAGGGGCGGAACCGCGACCGGATCCCGCCCCTCCGACGATCGAGACGCCGTCGAACCCTTCAGGCCTTGCCGAGGATGCGGTTGAGGTTGGTGCCGCACACGGGGCACTGGCCCTTGGCCATCCGGCGGCCGTTCTCGGACACGACGACCCTGCCCTCCGCCTCGCGCTTCTCCTTGCACTTGACGCAGTAGAACTCGCCCTTGTATGTCTCGTCAGTCATTGGCGTCTCCTTGTTGCTGGCACCCATCGGACGGGTGCGGGACTTGGACAACCCTAAGGCACGCTGAGCACGAAACCGTGATCGGTCGTGCGTGGGCGCGTCCCTCCGGACGGGGCTTTGGCCACGCACCCAGGCGTGGTCAACAGCACGGCACGCCCGCCGCTGGTGCCGGCTCGGCGCGAAGGTGGGCTGTGGCGGCGGCAACGAGCGCCCCGAGGTCGGCTGCCGCTCCGGGAGGGAGACCGTTGACCGGCCACCACCGAACGTCGGTCGACTCGTCGCCGACGCTGGGCCTGCCCATGGTCGGCGCAATGGCGGCGAAGCGCACGTCGAGGTGCTCGCGGCACGGCCGGAAGGAGGCGGGCAGCACGTGGCGGTCGAGGTGCACGACGCCCGGGCGCACGTCGAGGTCGGCCAGGCCGCTCTCCTCACCGGCCTCCCGGGCCGCGGCAGCGTGGACGGTGTCGTCGCCCGACTCCAGATGGCCACCGAACTGGAACCACGCCCCGGCCTTGCGATGGTGGGTCAGCAGGACCCAGCGCAGTCCCGGGTCGAGGACGACGACTCCTGCGGTGAGGTGGGCTGGGTGGCCGTCGCGGCGCAGGCTCGACCCGCCCCGCTCGAGATGCGTGAGGAACTCGTCCCGCAGACGGGTCTGCCCGGAATCGGGTGGGTCCCAGCGCATCAGCAGGCTCGCGGCGTCGGAGCACAAACGGGTGTATGCCGCTGTGCTCGCTCCTGCGGGCCGGTTCACCGTGGGGCGTCGCCCGCCCCATCGGAGGTGTCGGAGTCGGGCTCGTCACCAGGCTCGGGCTCGTCGCCGGGCGCTGCTCCGGGCGCCTCGGACTGGGCCGCCTCCTCGAGGATTCCGCGCAGCACGGAGTCGAGGTCGGCGCCGAGCCCGTCGCCGGTCCCGGGCTCCTCGGCGTGGCCGGTGGCACGTTCGACGAAGCCGATGGGGTCGTCGAGGTCGGCAGCCGTCGGGGCGAGATCGGGGTGTGCCCACCGGCCGTCGCGCAGGGTGGCGCCGCCGGCATCCTCGAGGGCGGCCCAGAGGTTGGCCGCATCGCGGAGGCGTCGGGGCCGCAGCTCGAGACCGACGAGGCCGGCGAAGGTGCGCTGCGCGGCACCTCCCACCCGTCGCCGCCGGATTGTCTCGGCGAGCGCCGCCGACTGCGGCAGGTGTCGCACCGTCGTACGCGCGGTGACGTGGTCGACCCAGCCCTCGGCGAGTGCCAGGAGCGTCTCGAGACGCCCCAGGGCGACCCGCTGGGCGGGGGTCGGCGAGGGGGTGAACAGGTTGCCCTGCAGCGCTGCGCGCAGCGCCTCCGGGTCGCTCGGGTCGACGCTGGTCAGGGCGGACTCGATCGCGTCGGTGTCGATCGTGATGTTGCGGGCGTACTCCGAGACGGCGGCGAGCAGCTGCGGTCCGAGCCAGGGCACCTCCGAGAAGAGCCGGACGCGGGCGGCCTCGCGGACCGCGAGGTAGAGCCGCACCTGGGTCTCGTCGATCTCGAGTGACTCCGACAGGGCGTGGACGTTGCCCGGCAGCAGCGCGACCAGGCCGGGCTCGGTGATCGGCAGGCCCACCTCGGTGCCGGTCACGACCTCCGTGGCGAGCGTGCCGACGGCCTGGCCGAGCTGCGCGGCGAACATCTGCCGGCTCAGGTTGCCCAGCATCGGCGCCCACTGTTCGAGCATCTTCGTGGGGTCGAACCCCGGGGGCAGTCCCGGTGGGGTCTCGTCACCGAATGCGCCCGGGCCGAACTCGCCCATCTGCTTGCGCAGGGCGGCCGACGTCGCCGCGGTGACGCCGTCGGAGACCGGCTCGACGAGCTCGAACCAGCGAGGCATCGTGGACTCCACCCATTCGGCGCGGCTCAGCCCGGCCGCTCGCCACTGTGGCGCGGACAGGGTGGTCTGCTCGTCCAGCCAGAGCGTCGCGACCTGGACCGCGTCGCGCACTGCTCGTGCGGCCGCGGCATCGTGGACGTCGTTGCCCTCGGCGGTCATGACGTGGCGGCGGGCGGTCTCGACGGCGAGCTGGAGCGCACCGGTCGGGGACTGCTGCGCCTGCATGAAGGTCCGCAGCTGGGCCTGCATCGCGGCCTTGGTACGGGGGTCGTCGGGGTCGACTCCCATCGAGCGCATGAGATCGGCGAGCTCCGGGTTCTTGGCGGACTCACCGAGGACGTGCTCGAGCATCGCCCCGAGGTCGCTCGGGTCGAACCCCGGAGGGAAGTGGAAGGGCTCGTCGTCGCCGGCGTCCCACGGTGCGGGGTCGCGGTCGTCTGCCATGGTGCTCCTCGGTGGATATGGTTCCTGATCCAAGACAACCACGGAACGACCCGCAGAGTTCCCCCGAGCGGCGCCGAGTCCTACCCGGGGCGCCGCCCCGGCAGGAGGCGCGGGTCCGGGCGCCGGGGCCACGCCACATACGATGACGTCTGTGACCGTCACCCTGGCCGAGATCCGTGAGACGCCCCTGTCCGTCGACGAGGTGTTCCGCAGCGTCTCCGACCCGCGGGCAGGGGGGATCTGCCTTTTCGTCGGCACGGTCCGCGACGCGGACCACGGCAAGGGGGTCGAGCGCCTGGACTACTCGGCGCACCCGCAGGCCGGCGACCGGACCAGACAGCTCGCCGAGCGTCTCGACGGGCAGGGTCGCACGGTTCGGATCGGGGTGCTCCACCGGGTGGGTGCGCTGGCCATCGGTGACCTGGCCGTCGTGGTGGGTGTGAGCGCCGAGCACCGGGCGGAGGCGTTTCAGGTGTGCCAGGCCCTCATCGACGAGCTCAAGTCGACGTTGCCGATCTGGAAGCACCAGCGGTTCACCGACGGCGTGGACGAGTGGGTCGGCCTGCCGTGACGGCACCTGCCGGTCCTGCCGGGGACGGGGGGCCTGGTGCCGACGAGAGCGCTCCCGGCGACCCAGCCGCCGGGGACGCTCCCGCGGCGAGACTGGGGCGCCGGCACGTCGCCGTTCTCGTCGTCTTCTTCCTTGCCCTCTCGGCGGTCGTGGTCGGGTCTGTCGTGCCGCTGCCCTACGCGATCCTGAGTCCGGGGCCGACCTTCAACGCCCTCGGCGAGGAGCGGCTGAACGGCACGACGAAGCCCGTCATCGTCGTGCAGGGTCGCCGGACCTACCCGACCGAGGGCTCCCTGCGCTTTCTCACCATCCTCGTCAAGGGAGGGCCCGGGTACCGCGTCGACGCGTGGGACCTGCTGGGTGCCTGGGTCGACCCCGCCCGCGACATCTACCCCGTGGACCAGATCATCGACCCGGACGCGAGCAAGCAGGAGGTTGCCGAGGAACTCACGATCCAGATGCAGGGCTCCCAGCAGGAGGCCAAGGCTGTCGCGCTGCGTGCTGTCGGTGAGACGGTGCCGACGTATGTCGTCGTCGCACAAGTGCTCGACTCGTCCAAGGCCAAGGACCTGCTCAAGCCCGGGGACCGCTTCGTGAGCGTCGACGGGGTGGCGGCGAGCGACCCCAAGACGATTCGGGACGCGCTCCAGGGCGTCGAGCCCGGGGACCCCGTGGCGATCGAGATCATCCGGGCCGGCGCGCACCGGACCGTCGAGGTCCCGACCATCAGCGGGAGCGGGGGGCGGACGGCGATCGGCGTGCTGCTCGGCGTCGAGCACGACTTCCCGGTGACCGTGACGATCAACGCCGGCGACGTGGGCGGCCCCTCGGCCGGGCTGATGTTCGCGCTGGCGATCTACGACAAGCTGACTCCCGGCTCCCTGACGGGGGATCACGCCGTAGCGGGCACGGGCACGATCGACGAGCAGGCGCAGGTCGGACCGATCGGTGGCATCCACCAGAAGCTGATCGCGGCCAAGGACGCCGGCGCCACCTACTTCCTGGCACCGGCGGCGAACTGCCCCGGGGTCGTGGGGCACGTGCCGGACGGTCTCCAGGTGGTCAAGGTGAGCACCTTCGACGAGGCGGTCAGCGCCGTCGAGGCCATCGCTCGCGGCGCCGCTGGTGGCCTGCCGCACTGCTGAGAGCAGCAGGTCAGGGCTCGAAGGTCGCCTGGAGGGCGGCGACGAGGCCCGGGGCGATGTCGGGTCCGGTCGCGACGGCGTCGTCGGAGTCGTGGGCGCGCTGCCGCAGCAGACAGATCGCCCGTCCGTCACGCAGCACCGCGGTGAGCAGGCGCACGTCCTGACGGGACGGGTGCGATGCGAGGGCCTCGACCGCCTCGTCGGGGCGGGTGGGAAGGTCGCGCTCCGCCTCGGGCGGCACGACCATCCGCTCGACGGCGAAGGCACAGCCGTCGACCTCGTCCGGCCAGGCGATCCGACCGATGAGGGTCTCGACGGAGCTCGTCGCTTCAAGGCCCTCCTGCTCGACGGCGGTGAACGAGCCGGGGGCGAGGTCGGCCTCGCGCATCTGCGCGCGAAGGTGTGGCTCCCGGGCGAGGAGCGCATCGGTCCGGACGAGCGCGAAGAGCCGGGCCGGCTGGTCCCAGCCCCGAACGGCGACGTGGCGCTCCGTGTCGAGGGCGACGAGGGCGAGGGGGTCCGTTGTGGGTGTCGACTGCACCCGACCATGGTGACCCATCGCGCGGCCCCCCACCGTCGTCAGGGGCACGGCCGGGACGGAGTCTCCCTTGGGTCGGGTTATCGTTGCCGCGTACCGTCAGCGCTACCCTGAGGCAGCCACACCGTGAGCGACAGCGACTTCAGCCCCGGCAGGGGTTCCTCCGGCGACCGCGGATCGGGCGGCGCGTCACCTGCCGCGGTGGCCCCTCGGCCCTCGCGCAGCCCGCTCATCACTGCCCTGGTCATCGGGGCTGCGGTCATCCTCGTGCTGACGATCGTCGCCCAGTTCTGGACCGAGGTCCTCTGGTACGAGTCCGTCGACTTCGTCGGCGTCTTCCGTACCCAGATCGTCACCCGGCTGCTGCTCGGGATCGTCGGCGGGCTCATCATGGCCGCCCTCGCCTGGTCGAGCATCCACATCGCCTACCGGGTCCGGCCGATCTACGCGCCCTCACCTGAGACGCAGGCGATGGAGCATTACCGAGAGCTCGTCGAACCGATGCGACGGACCGCGACCATCGCGGCGCCGCTGGCGTTGGGACTCTTCGCCGGGCTCTCGGCGGCGACCCAGTGGGAGACCTACCAGATGTGGGTCAACGGGCAGTCGTTCGGCAAGAACGACCCCGAGTTCGGCCTCGACATCGGCTTCTTCGTCTTCACCCTACCTTGGGTCAACTTCGTCCTCGGGTTCCTCACGATGGTCCTCGTCGTAGTGATCATCGCAGCCGCCTTCACCCACTACCTCTACGGCGGCATCGTGGTCGGTGGCCACACCCGCTCGACGCAGGCGGCGCGGGTGCACCTGTCGATCCTGCTCGCCGCCCTCGTCCTCGTGCGCGCCGTCGCCTTCTGGATCGACCGGTACAACCTCGCGACGGCCCAGTCGACGCGGATGACCGGCATCCAGTACACCGAGGCGCACGCGGTGATCCCGACCAAGGCGATCCTCGCGGTCGCGGCGGTCATGTGTGCGATCCTGTTCGTCAGCACCATCTGGACCCGGTCGTGGCGGCTGCCGATCGTCGGAGTGGCCGTCCTGATCGTCTGCGTCATCGCCGTCGGAGGGATCTACCCGGCACTGGTCCAGTCGCTCAAGGTCAAGCCGTCGGAGAAGTCGCTCGAGGTGCCGTACATCGATCGCAACATCAAGGCGACCCGGGCGGCCTACGGCTTCGACGAGGTCAAGGTCCAGTCCTACGACACCAAGACCGTGGCCTCGCCGGGCCAGCTGCGCGGCGACGCGGCGACGATCCCGGGCATCCGGCTGATCGACCCGAACATCGTCAGCCCCACCTTCAAACAGCTCCAGGCGAGCAAGGGCTACTACCAGTTCCCCGACGTGCTCGACGTGGACCGCTACATGATCGACGGGACGCTGACCGACACGGTCATCGCGGCCCGCGAGATCGACCTGACCGGCATCCCGGAGGGGCAGCGCAACTGGCTCAACGACCACACGGTCTACACCCACGGCTATGGGGTCGTCGCGGCCAAGGGCAACACCCGCGACGACGATGGGCGGCCCACCTTCTTCGAGGGGCAGATCGGCCGGAAGGGAGCGCTCGACCCGTACCAGCCGCGGATCTACTTCGGCGAGAACTCGCCGGAGTACTCGATCGTCGGAGGCGGCAAGAAGGAGTTCGACTACCCCGACCCCACCGGCACGGGAGAGATCACCAACACGTATGACGGCAGGGGCGGGGTGCCGCTCGGCGGGATCAACCGGCTCGCCTACGCGGTCACGTACAAGGAGCTCAACTTCATCCTGTCCGACGCGGTGACCGCCGACTCGAAGATCCTCGACCACCGCACCCCCCGTGAGCGAGTCCAACGGGTGGCCCCATGGCTCACCCTGGACGGCAACGCCTACCCGGCTGTCGTCGACGGCAAGGTGCTCTGGATCCTCGACGGCTACACCACCTCGGCGTCCTACCCCTACTCGCAGATGACGACCCTCAACGTGGTCACCGAGGACGCGGTGACGCGCACGAGAGAGTCGGTTCGGGCGGTCCAGGCCGGGCAGGTCAACTACGTGCGCAACTCGGTCAAGGCCACCGTCGACGCCTACGACGGCACCGTCAATCTCTACGAATGGGACCCGACCGACCCGGTGCTCAAGGCCTGGATGTCGATCTTCCCCGGCACCGTGAAGCCGCTGTCGGCCATCAACGGCGCGTTGATGCAGCACCTGCGCTACCCCGAAGACCTCTTCAAGCTCCAGCGCACGCTGCTCTCGAAGTACCACGAGACCGACGCGGCGACCTTCTTCACCGGGCAGACGTTCTGGCAGGTGCCCGACGACCCGACCCAGGCGGGTGTTTCCCTCAGCCAGCCGCCCTACTACCTGTCGCTGGCGATGCCCGGAACGAAGAAGCCGTCGTTCTCGCTGACCTCGACCTTCATGCCGGCGGGAGACCGCAACGTGCTGACCGGATACCTCGCGGCCGACGGTGACGCCGGCTCGACCACGGGTAAGAAGTCTCCCGACTACGGGAGCCTCCGCCTGCTCGAGACGACGGGCGGTACCGTCAGCGGGCCCGGTCAGGTGTTCAACGACATGCGAACATCGGGTCAGACCTCCAAGGACGCATCTCTCGGCGGCCTGACGTTGGCCCAGTTCATCACCACGACCGGAAGCCAGGGGGCCTCGACGGTCATCTTCGGCAACCAGCTGACGCTACCCGTGGGTGGGGGGCTGCTCTACGTCCAGCCGATCTACGTGCAGGCCAAGGCCAGCGGGTCCTACCCCCTGCTCTCGGCCATCGCCGTGTCGTTCGGGGCCAAGATCGCCTGGGCGAGCTCCCTCGACGGGGCCCTCAACGACCTCTTCGGCGGATCCTCCGGCGCCGAAGCGGGAGACACGGGCGCCGTCTCGCCGCCGAACCCGGCAACGCCGACCGGTGGGGCCACGACGACGCCGACCCCGAAGCCGACCACCACGGGCACCCCCGACCAGGTCGCGCTCGCTGCCGCCCTCAAGGACGCCGAGGCTGCCTACACCGCCGGGGAGGAAGCGCTCAAGAGGGGCGACTTCGCGGCTTACGGTGAGGCGCAGGCCAAGCTGAAGAGCGCGCTCGAGCGGGCCGTCAAGGCCTCACCGCAGGGGCTCGCCACCAAGGCGCCGTGATCGGGGCCGACCTCTCACCACCCGCCACCTCAACCCGCGGCTTGGCGCCCGAGGCGATTTGGTCTTTCGCTCAGGGTCCCGTAATCTTGGATCTACCGACGCGGGGTGGAGCAGCTCGGTAGCTCGCCGGGCTCATAACCCGGAGGTCGCAGGTTCAAATCCTGCCCCCGCTACCAAGAAAGGCCCCCTGACCAGCGGAAACGCTGATCAGGGGGCCTTCGTCATGTCCCTAGAATCGGCCACCTACGCGCTAACCTACGCGCTAGGGATAGGAAATCGCCCTCAGACCGCCCTCAGGTGCGGCTTGCGGGCCATCGCTCGGGCGACAGAGGTCAAGTCGGTCAAATCCAAGTAGTGAGCCCGGTTGACCTGCTCGGTGTGGCCGAGCAGCGCGGCGCGGACTTCGACAGGCACGGAATCAGCGGTGAGGCTGTTCAACGTGGTCCTCCAGCCATGGCCACGGAACGACCTCCGCAGCAGTTCGATCCCGAGGGTGTCGGCCATCTCGACGTACAGCGCCGACGTAGCCTTGTCCCTCGCCCTGGGCTCCCAAATCTTCCCGCCATCCGCCGGGGCCGAGACGACGTACACGTCGTCTGGTCGCTCCGTGTGTCGCTGTCGGAGGTGCGCTGCGATCTCGCCCACCACCGCCGCACGGCGCGGAGCCCGCGTCTTAGAGCGCTCGGCAGGGACAGGCACGATCATCGTCTCGCCGTCGTCCTCGACCTCCGCCCACCTGAGGCTTGTCGCCTCCGAGGCTCGGAGGCCGGTCCCGGCCTGGAGCAGGATCAGGTCGCGGGCACAGCGCCACTTTGCGGGGGAGTACCGAGAGTTGCGGGCCGGGTGCTTGGGCCTGGGCTTGTTCGGGTCCGTAGGAGCGTCTGTGCCGCGCTCCAGGAGGTTGTCCACGATCTGCCAATACTCGGCATGGCTGAGCGCCTTTTCCGTGTCCCTCTGCCCTCCGTTGCCCTTGTGCTCGCTGTGCAAGTCGATCTGCCTGCCACGAAGGGGGTTTGCAGCGATGATCTCCTCGTGGTCGGCCAGCGGGTCCAAGACATACTTGCTGAGCACAGAACGTGACTGGTGCGCGGTCTCACGACCGTGGGTCCGGGCAATGTCTTGTAGGACAGCCACGAGCCGCTTTGTCTTGGCTGCGTCCAGGATGGAGTACCCACGCAGCGTCTCGCGGTGCTGGTGCTCCGCGCTATCGCATCTCCCGGCCAAGAGGCGGGCGACGAGCAGGTATCGACTGACCGAGTTCGGTGCGAGTTCCGCCTGCTCGATCCTGGGCACTGTCTCGCGCTCGATGTAGGCAGTGATGGCGTCACCTGGCCCCCAGGTGGAGTCTGCACTGGTGGTGAGCAGGCGCTCAGCGGTGCGCCGGGCGCGAGCGCGGCACTCGCCCTTCGTAGGTCCCTGGGTCCTCCGCCGTACCAGGCGTCCGTCGTGCAGGCGCGTGCTCCAGTCGAGCACGTATGCAGCGACGTCTGCCCGCCAGGTCGGCGTCGTTCGGTCGATGCTGGTCTGGCCGGGGAGCAGCCGCGTCGTGGCTGCCCGGCGCTTCGTCACCGTCTTCTCGCTCATATCTAGAGCGTAGATCTTATGTGGGTTCAAATCAACTACGTAGGGCCGTGCGCGTGTCGTGCTGGGACGGGACGCCAAACCCCGGCAAAAAGTGGTGCCCCTGACGCTGCGGGTTGCAGGGACGGCGCGAGTCCTTGCGAAACCACGTCTGTAGCCCGCCCGAATAACCCTGCACCTGGGAAGTTTTTCAAGAATTTCGATTGATAGACGAATGCCCTATTCTCCAGGCATTTTGTCTTAGTGAAGCACCCAAAGAATGCAAGAGTAACGCGCCTCTCGGCTTAGTGAAGCAGTTGTTTTGCCTGGTCAAAAGGCTTTTCCTGGAGGTATGAAACAGGAAGAAACACACGCCCTCGTTGGAGCGCCGCACGACGCACTTCTGAGCGGTCACGAAGCCGCCGCGTGGCTCGGAATGAGCGAATACACATTGCGCCGCTGGCGCTGTCAGGGACGAGGCCCGGCCTGTGTGCGCGTCGGGAGGCTCGTCCGTTACCGCGTGAGCGACCTGGCCGCGTGGGCAGAGGCTCATGCACAGACCATCGAGGGCTGACCATGAGCATCCCCGACCCGTGGTCGCACCCCTTGCTGCGCCGAATCGCGAGGGCAGGGCATGACCTCACGCCGTGCGATAGGGGCTACACGCTGCCGTGCCCCGGCTGCGATGCAGAAGAGCGCCCCAGTGGGCTCTTCGAGAGCGACTCCGAAGCCAACTACGCGAGCACCACGCTCGCACTGTCCGAGGATCGCCAGCGGGTACGGATTCGGCGCTGCTCGGGTGGGTGCTCGGCACTACGAATCGCCGTCGCGCTGAATCTCGAAATCCGTGATTTCGAGCCCTGGGACGTGCCTGCGCCTGCGCCCGCACCTCCGGAAGTGCCCCAGTGCCCGAAGCCGTCGCGCCCCTCGGGGTCTGAGTCCTGGCAATCCGACGCGGACACCTACTCGGCTCTCCGCGCCTGCGTGCAGGCAGTGCTGGACGCCCCTGCGGGAGACCGGACGCGCGTCGTGCGCGAGCAGCACGAGGCCGCTCTGGCGATCCCCGGTCTGCCCGCTGCCAGGGCGCATGGAGCGATCAGCGCCGCAGCGAAGGCAGCGGGTATGGGCGAGGCCGAGACGACGCGCGTGCTGGAGGTGTGGGTCTGATGGTGAAGCCTGACGAGATTATGGCCGCTGCCGGAATGCAGCCGCCCACCGAGGAGGAGCCGACCACGACGGCGACCGCTGGTGGGGCCGGGACCTGGTACGAGGCACGCGAGAGTGGGCTGTACCTGGTGCGAGAGCGAGAGGGGCGCGACGGCGAGGTCGAGGTCACCGCTACGCGTCTGACGAACTTCACGGCGCGCATCGTCGCCTCGACCGAGGTGGACGACGGTGCCGAGGTGCAGCGCCGTCTCGACATCGAAGCGACCGTGGCCCGGCGGAAGCGCACGGCGAGCATCTCCGCGTCCGAGTTCTCTCGGATGGACTGGGTGGTGCCGGAACTCGGCCCCAGTGCGATTGTCGAGGCCAGCCGTGGGGCCAAGGACCACACCAGGGCAGCGATCCAGGCTGTTTCGGAGCCTGCCGAGGTCCGCGTGCTGGGTCAGACCGGCTGGCGGCAGATCGACGGCCAGTGGACCTACTTGCACGCGGGCGGCGCCATCGGAGCGCATGGCCCCGTGGACGGCGTGGAGGTCGATCTCCACGGCACCCTCGGCGGCTACACACTGCCGAAGCCCGGCGGCGTCGAGGACGTGCGCGCGTCGCTCGGCATGCTCGACGTGGCCCCCGACCGGATCACGCTGCCGCTGCTCGCAGCGGTCGTCCGCGCACCTCTCGGCGGAGTGGACATGGCCGTGGGCCTGCACGGGCAGACGGGCATCGGCAAGTCCGAGTTGGCCGCGCTCGCGCAGCAGCACTACGGCTCGGTCATGGACGCTCGGTCGCTCCCGGCATCCTGGTCGAGCACCGCGAACTCCCTTGAAGAGCAGGCGTTCCTCGCCGCCGACGCGCTCCTGACGGTGGATGATTTCGTGGCCGCTGGGTCGCCTCGCGATGCTGACCGGCTGCATGGTGCTGCTGACCGTCTCATCCGTGGCGCGGGCAATGGCTCGGGTCGTGGTCGCATGGCGAAGGACGGCACTCTGCGGGCCGCTCGCCCGGCTCGCGGGATGATCCTGGTGACAGGCGAGGAGGTGCCGCGCGGGCAGAGCCTCCGAGCCCGCATGATGGCGCTGGAGGCTCGACGGGGCGACGTGGACTGGGATGCACTCAGCAGCGCTCAGCAGCACGCCGCCGGAGGAACCTACGCCGCCGCCCTCGCGGCGTACCTGCGCTGGCTGGCCCCTCATCTCGATGACGTGCGCGGACGCCGAAGCGAGGAGATTGCCGCGCTGCGCGGCCAGGTCTCCGCTCTGCACCGCCGCACGGCCACCGGCATCGCCTCGCTCGCATGGGGCTGGAAGGTCTGGCTCCGGTTCGCCGTCGAGGTCGGCGCGATCACCGATGAGCAGCGCGACCGACTCTGGGAGCGTGGGTGGACGGCGCTGCTGGCCGCTGCGGAGGCTGCGAATGCCGCCGTGGGCGAGACCGACCCGGCCAAGCGCTTCCTGGTGCTGATCGGCTCAGCCGTCGCTTCGGGGCGTGCGCACGTCGCCGCTCGCGACGGCGGCTGCCCGGCATCCGACCCCGGCGCGTGGGGCTGGCGCTCCCGTGACGGGCTGATGACGGACATGGGCGCTCGGATCGGCTGGACCGAAGGGGAAGACCTCTGGCTCGATCCCGAATCGGCGTACACCGCTGCGAAGAGCGCGGGCGAGGGGCTGAGCATCGATCTGGAGGCCCTGCGGTCGCGCCTGTCGGACGGCGGCCTGCTCCAGAGCCATGACCCGAGCGGAAAGACGGGCGTCCGGGTGCGTCTCCAGGGCCGACAGCGCCGGGTGCTGCATCTGCACACGGACGCTCTGGGAGAGGCCACAGAGGTGAGACACCGGGGTGTCTCAGGGGTGGCACAGGGTGACTCAGGCCGAGACACCGTGAGACACCACCGAGACACCAGGGTGTCTCAGGGAGAAATGCCTTCTGACCAGGGGGAATACCACCTGAATGCAGGTGAGACACCTGAGACACCCTGGAGTGAGTACGTGACGGAGGATTCCGGTGATTTCGGGCCTCTGGAGGGGCTGGAGGGGGCTGAAACTGGCTCTACGGGTGCCTATACCCCCGCACACAGTGCCCAGCGTGTCTCGGGTGACTCGCCCGCCCGGCAGCGCGTGGGGGTGGCCCGATGACCACCTACACAAATGCCAGCGATGCCCTGCTCGATGCCCTCACCCGCATGGAGGTCACTCGCCTTGGCGATGTCACCGAGGCCGAGGTCATGGGCAGCAGCGGGACGTACCGCGTCCGGCTCCAAGGCCGCTCGTGGACCTGCTCGTGCCCCTCCGCCGTCTACACGGCCCGGCGCACCCGCCCCTGTAAGCACGCGATGGCCCTGCGCATCCTGCGTGACGCCCTCCCAAAGACTCCGCGCTCAGCAACCACCGATGAAAGGAAATGACATGAACACCCGAACCTTCCCCGCCCTCGCAGCCGCCGCCGCGATGCTGGCCCTCACCGGGTGTGCCGCACCGCCCGCACAGGCGGAGCCCTCCACCTCCTGCACGATCTACGTCTCTTCGTACGAGGGCGCGACGACCGCCGAGGCGCTGGACAGCCTCGTCGCGGCGACCCGCCTGGCCGAGCCAGACGCCGAGGTCGTCGTCCTCCCGCACTCGCAGCGGAGCGCCGCTGATCTGTTGGCTGCGGACGGGGGCGGCTCAGGCGGCGCGCACGTCTCGAACGTCCTGGATTCCGTCCCTGTGCTCTTCATCTCTCCGGGCAACATCCTCGGCACGAGCACCTACCTGGTCGGGCGCACCCCGACCTGCTCGGAGGGCGCATGACCAGCCGGGCCTCGTCAGCGGCCAGCGCCGGGGTCTGGCCCCCCGGGCTGGCCGTCCCTCCGGGGCGCCGGGGTACCGGCGTGTGCCGGCGCGTCCGCACCCCGGCCCAGGAGGCGGGGAC
>NZ_JAKDLO010000100.1 GCF_030452765.1 Intrasporangium sp. | reverse complement strand
GACGCGCTCGCGCACGCGGCCTGGCTGGCCGGGCACCGCGGCGACCTGCTCGCCGTGACCGACGCCCGCCGCAAGGAGGTGTATGCCGCTCACTACCTCCTCGACGACACTGGCGCCATGCGCGTGGCCGGGCCGCTCGTCGAGAAGGCGGAGAGTCTGCCCGAAGCCTGGCGGACTATGCCGGTCGTCGGCCGTGGGCCGCTGCTCTACCCGGATGCCTTCGCCACCACGCCAGACCCTGCCCCCAGTGCGACCTTCGGCTCCGCACCCCGCACCGCCCCCCGGTTCGAGGCCATATCCGACTCCCGGAGATCGATGAACACCTCGAACCAGCTGCTCGACGTGCCGGCCGGGGCTCTGGCCGATCTCGCGGTGCGCCGCCTCGCAGCAGCGGCCGACTTCGACGGGCTCGAGCCGCTCTACCTGCGTCGCCCCGACGTCGCCCCCGCCGCTCCGGCGAAGTCGACGCTCGGGTGACCCGCGTCCTCCCGCGATCGGATTCGAGGTGATTGCAATGCGCTCCGCCGATGCCGGAGCTCCTCTGCCCACGGTCGCGCCACCGGGAGAGGGACCGAACCAGGGACCAGAAGGGGTGCGACTGCGAGCGCTCGAGTGGACCGACCTGACGACCTTGGCGTCGCTCGAGCGCGACCTGTTCGGCGAGGACGCCTGGTCGATCGAGTCGTGGTGGCATGAGCTCGCGGGTCGGCCCCGACGCGACTACGTCGTGGCCGTCGACGAGGCCGACCAGATAGTCGGTTACGCCGGCCTGAACCTCGCCGGCGAGACCGGGGACGTCATGACGATAGCGGTCGCACCGACCGCGCAGGGCAGGGGTCTCGGGCACCACCTGCTCACCGAGCTCGTCAGGCGGGCGGAACTGGGCGGCATACGATCGCTGTTGCTGGAGGTGCGGGCGGACAACGCAACGGCACGAAAGCTGTACGAGCGCAATGGCTTTGACGTCATCTCGGCTCGGCGGCGCTACTACCAGCCGGGCGACGTCGACGCGCTCGTCATGCGGCGGCTGATCGGAGGAACCCATGGCTGACGAACCCCTCGTCCTCGGGATCGAGACCTCGTGCGACGAGACCGGGGTCGGCATCGTGCGCGGGCAGACACTGCTCGCCGATGCGGTTGCGAGCAGTGTCGACGAGCACGCCCGGTTCGGCGGTGTCGTGCCCGAGGTCGCCAGCCGGGCCCACCTCGAGGAGATGGTGCCGACGATCGATCGGGCGTGCCACGAGGCGGGGGTCGCCCTGCGCGACCTCGACGCGATCGCCGTCACGGCAGGCCCTGGGCTCGCCGGGTCGCTGCTCGTCGGGGTCGCCGCCGCGAAGGCGCTCGCCGTGGCGCTCGGCAAGCCGATCTACGGCGTCAACCATCTCGCCTCCCACGTCGCAGTCGACATCGTCGAGCACGGGCCGTTGCCCGAGCCTGCCATGGCGCTGCTCGTATCGGGCGGGCACTCTTCGCTGCTGCTCGTGCCCGACGTCACCGACGACGTGCGCTCGCTCGGCTCGACGATGGACGACGCGGCCGGCGAGGCCTTCGACAAGGTGGCGCGGGTGCTCGGGCTGCCGTTCCCGGGCGGCCCCCACATCGACCGGGTCGCACGTGACGGGGACACGGTGGCGATCGACTTCCCCCGGGGCCTGACGAGTCGAAGGGACCTGGAGCGGCACCGGTTCGACTTCTCGTTCTCGGGCCTCAAGACGGCGGTCGCCCGGTGGGTCGAGTCGCGACAGCGCTCCGGTGAGCCCGTGCCGGTCGCCGACGTCGCCGCGAGCTTCCAGGAGGCGGTCGTCGACGTCCTGACGCGCAAGGCGGTACTGGCCTGCCGCGAGCACGACGTCGAGCACCTGCTCATCGGTGGCGGGGTCGCGGCGAACACGCGGCTGCGGGCCCTGGCCGAGGAGCGGTGCGTCAAGGCAGGGGTGATGCTGCGCGTGCCGCGACCCGGGCTGTGCACCGACAACGGTGCCATGGTCGCTGCGCTCGGCGCGCAGCTGGTAAGCCGGGGCCGGGAGCCGAGCGACCTTGGCCTGCCGACGGACTCGTCCATGCCGGTCACGACCGTCCTGGCCTGACCCTCGCGGTGCGGAGCAGGTTGGTGCCCGCTCGACCAAGAGGTGGCGCCCGCTCGACCGGTCAACCGCAGCGGGCCAGGCCGCGGTCGACCTTGAGGGCGACCACGCGGGTCACCGCAGCCTCGACCTGGCCTGCGAAGGCGGCGTCGGCCTTCATGCGGGCCAGGATGGCGTCGTGCATCGCGGGCGCCGTGCCCGGAGTCGCGGTCAGCACGATGTCGCCTCCTGCCGCGATGAAGCGGGTCGCCCGCTCACCGGTCGGCACCGCCGCGACCGACTTGGCCGCGCCCACGTCGTCACTGATGACGACGCCGTGGTAGCCGAGCTGGTCCCGAAGCAGCCCCGTCACGATCCGTCTCGAGAAGACCGCGTTGACCCCGGGGTCGATCCGGCGGTAGATGGCCGAGCCGACCATGACGAGGTCCGTCCCGGCGGCGATGCCGGCTGCGAACGGCTCGAGGTAGGCGTCGTGCGGGGTCGTCACGGTGTCCGTGATGCCGCGGGCGGTCAGGTCTGTGTTGCCCGTGATCCGGCCGAGCCCCGGGAAGTGCTTGATCGTCGTCGCGACCCCCGCGGCGTGCATCCCCTTGAGGAAGGCCACGGACATCGTCGCGACGCGCGCAGGGTCGTGGGAGTACTCGCGGCCCCAGCGGCCGATCGGCTGGTTTGCCGTGCCGATGCCCGCCGGGACGGTGTCGGCGACCGGCGCCAAGTTGACGTTGACCCCGGCGGCCTTGACCTGCCCACCCCATGATGTCGCCGCTGTGGTCAGGGCGCTCGGTGACATGGTGCCCTGCCGGAGCGCCGACGGGATCCGCGTGAAGCCGGCCCCACGCAGCTGCTGCACGGCGCCGCCCTCCTGGTCCGCGGCCAGCAGCAGTCCGAGCCCACCCGTCGCGGAGTCGGAGGCGAGGCCTGCGAGGTGCCGGGTCACCGAACGGACCGACCCGGCACCGCCGTACCACCCGCCGAGCAGGACGATGCCACCGAGGTGGCGCCGCGCGACGAGGGTGTCGAGACTGGTGCGACCCGCGTTGGCGTCGAGCCCGACCATGAGCAGCTGCCCGGCACGTTCCGCGGGGGACAGCCCCTCGACGATCGAGGAGACGCACGAGGGGGTGCTCGTTGCCGGAGGTTTCGTCGGAGGGACGGCGGTACTGCGCCCCGGGGTCGGCCCCTCGGTCGATCCCCCCTCGGTGGCGGCCGTCGTGGACGTGACGGTTCCTGCCGACGGAGGTGACCCGCTCGAGCCGGGTGGTGATGCCGTCGTCGCCGGGCCGTGGCCGGCGGGTGGGCCACCCGAGCAGGCACCAGCGGTGAGCGCCATACCGATGAGCATCAGCCCGGTCGCCCGCCGGCGCCGCGACCCCGGGCCGCGGAGCTGCCGGCGGCGACGAGAGAGCATGACGCCACGGTACCGGCGGCAGTGCGACACACCGACCCCGCAGCCAGGCGCGGGGCGCGCGCGGTACGTTGCCGCGGTGACCAGTGCCCACGTCCCCGTCGTGCTCGATGTCGACACCGGCGTCGACGACGCATGCGCCATCGCCCTCGCCGCGCTGCATCCACGGCTCGACCTGCGGGCCGTCACGTGCGTCGGTGGCAACCCGTCGGTCGACGACGTCGTGCGCAACACCCTCGTCGTGCTGGATGCCGCTGAGCGCCCTGACGTGCCCGTGGCTCGGGGCGCCGAACGACCCCTGCTCGAGACGCCGGTCGACGCCCGTCACGTGCACGGCCGGGACGGGATGGGCGACCTGGGCTGGCCGCCGAGCCGACGGTCGGCGGCCGAGGGACACCCCGTCGAGCTGCTCCGCGACGTCTGCACCGAGGCGGTCGCCATCGTGCTCGACGCATGCCAGCAGCTCGGGATCGACGGGCCACGAGCCGCCCAGCTCTGGTATGACACCCTGCTCGCGCCGGCCGACTCGTCCGGCACATCTTCGCGCGGCTTCGCAGGTGCGACAGGGCCGACACGCACGACCGACCGGGCGGGTTCCGCCGCCCGGGGAACCGACTCGGAAAGGAACAGCTGATGGGGCGGGTCATCGTCGTGGGGTCGCTCAACGTCGACCTCGTCACCCTCGTCGAACGCCATCCGAGGCCGGGGGAGACGGTGCTCGGCGAGTCGGTGGGCCGGTTCGCCGGCGGCAAGGGCGCCAACCAGGCGGTCGCGGCCCGGCGCTCCGGTGCAGACGTGACCATGGTCGGAGCGGTCGGCATGGACGATGCGGGCGACGCCTATCTGCGGAGACTGGCCGATCTCGGGATCAGCACGCACGTGGACCGCGTCGACGGTGCAGCCACCGGTACGGCCGTCATCAGCGTCGACGGGGCCGGTGAGAACGCCATCATCGTGGTCCCCGGGGCCAACGGCGTGCTCGACGTCCGCGACATCGGAGCAGGTCCCGGCGACGTGGTGCTCCTGCAGCTCGAGATTCCCCTCGAGTGCGTGAGCCAGGTGGCCCGGGAGAGCCATCGGGCCGGCGCTCGGGTCGTCGTCAACCTCGCCCCGTATGCATCGCTGCCCGATGACGTCATCGCTCTGGCGGACCCGCTCGTCGTCAACGAGTCCGAGGCGGCCCTGCTCGCGGACTCGGGACTCCTGCCGTCCTCGCTGCTCGTCACCTTCGGAGCGGCCGGCGCGATGTGGGACGGCGAGCGAGTCGACGGTGTGGCGGTGGCCGACGACGAGGTCGTCGACACGGTGGGTGCCGGAGATGCCTTCTGCGGCGCCCTGGTGGCGGCCCTCGCCGACGGCGCCCCCCGCGGTGTCGCCCTGCGCCGGGCCAACGCCGCCGGGGCGGCCGCCGTCCGGTGGAGCGGCGCGCAGCCCGACGGGCGCCTCTGACTGGCCTGCGCGTCTACCGGTACGTGGCGACGTAGTCGCCCGAGGTGCCGTCGAAGAACGCGTAGTCGATCCCCTTGATCTTTCGGACGACCTGCTGGACGACCTTGCCGTCGCGGCGGATCTCGGTCAGCTTCGTGCCGAATCCCTTGACCGGCAGCATGGCCCGCAGGGCTCCGTTGGTCTCCTTGTCCGCCGAGATGTGGAACGACACCTCGTCATCGGCCCACCGAAGGTCCTCGAACGTCGACTTCGAGCGACCGTCGGTCCAGGTCAGCAGCTGTTGTGCCGAGATCATCGGGACGTGCCGCTGCTCGGCGATCTGCATGAGCTGGTCGTCGAAGTCATCGTGGAAGTCGTAGTGCGTGCCGAAGGCTCCGTAGTAGCCGTCGGGGCCCTGAGCCCGGTCGATGAGCTGCTCGATGGCCTTCGGGTGCCCGGTGAAGACCTCGTCGACGAGGTGCGTCTCCTGCTGGTAGACGTTGATCAGGTTGCCCTTGGTGTCGCTGAAGCGCATCGGCAGGCCCGACCCGGTCATGAAGCCCGACCGGTTCGCCACCCAGGGACCGGGCCAGTAGTAGTAGTTCATGTCGAGCCGGATGCCCCACCTGCGCTCGATCGTGGGCTGGGCGGTGTACTGGCTCCAGGCGATGCAGTGCAACCGGCTGGCGTGCTGCGGAGGCAGCCCCGGGAAGACTTCCTTGAAGGCATGCAGGCTCTGGGCGTACGCCAGGTCGAGAGAGGTGTCGGACCAGTTCTGGCAGTGCGTGCTCACGTGGACGCCGAGGTCGAATCCCTCCTTCTCGAAGGCCACGGCCTCCTGGTCGGTGAGTCCGGAGGTCGGGTAGAGGAACGCCGTGGCGCGCGGGCACTCCCAGCGAGCAAGATCACAGCCCTTCGGGCTGAGCTCGAGCAACCGTCGGAACGAGCTGCGCGTCCCGTCCTGGGTGCCGTGGTCGTCGGCGGCCATGACGAGGACGGCCTTGGCGTCGTCGGGGAAGTACCACCAGCGTGGCATCGGCCCCGATGCGGCGGTGCTCCGCTCGATGATGTTCGACAGGATCCGCATCTGCTCGTCGGCCTGCGGGACCGCGACCTGGTCCAGGTCGAGGTAGTCGGGCTCCGGGTCCTTCTTGTCGTCGCCGAAGAACAGGTCGTTGGGGCGGATGGGGGCCAGCCCGTCGCGGTCCTGGCCGGCCCAGTCCGGGTTGCCCTGGCGGGTCAGCACCACCGACTTGGCCAGGTCGAAGGTGAACGCCGAGACGGTGCCGCCCTGGTCCCCGAGGCTCCGCACGGTGACCGCCGGGCTCGGCTTCTGCTCGACGCTGGCCGCGACCGCCGCGTCGGTCGTGACCGCCGCAGCCGACGAGACCGTCGAGTCTGCGGAGGCGCTGGCGGCAGCACCCGGTGCGATGGTCGCCACGACATCGACGTCGCCGGCCGCCCGCACGACCTCGGCGGCCCCGTGGACCCGCAACGGCGCGGACGTGAGACCGGAGCCGTAGGTCGACGACGTGGCGATGGCCAGCCTGCCCTCGGTGACCTGCCGACCGACCGGCCGCAGGCCAGCGAGGTCAGCCAGCGCACCTGTGGGCCGGGCGACGACGAGCTGCCCGCCGGCCATGACCCACTCCCGCAGGGCCGGCGACGCGGCGGTCGCCTTGGAGTCACTCGAGGCGATGACGACCCGGTAGCCGCTCAGGGCCTGCGAGGTCAGCGCGCCGGTGTCGATGGTGTGAAACCCCGTGAGACCCTCGGCGCGCAACATCTCGGCGTAGAACTCGTCGTAGCCGTCCGTCTTGGAGGTGACGAGTAGGATCGGTCCACCCGGCCCTTCGCTGAGAGCCGGCTTCACCGGCACGGTGAAGGACCACTCCTTCGGCGAGATGACCTGCGGCACCGTCACCTGCGCGGTGTAGGTGCCCGGCGCGAGGGGCTTGGTCGGCTCGAGCTCGGCGGCGGTCAGGCTCTCGTCCAGACGCACCGCCCCCGACACAGGGTCTCCGGCAGCGTCGGCGACCGTCAACTTGAGCCGGTCGGCGTTTCCGGTCAACGGCCGGTCGAACACCACGGTGACCCGGACACCGGCCGACACGTTGGTCGCCGCCGTGGCCGGGAAGTGAGTCACCACTACCGGACTTGCTTCCGCGACCCCGGTCAACCGACCCCCGAAGGCCACCACGACGAACGACCCCACGACAATTGCAAGCATGACGGCAAGCAGCCGCCTAGTCCCCCCGGACATGAACAGCCTTCCCCTGACTGAATTCCCCCTGAAACGCCCCTTACACGAACAACCTAACCCGTGTCGAGCCCGCTTTCAGAAGAAGTTGAAATCTTCTCGGTCTGGACCGGGCAGCCCTAGGCGAGCTCGACGACCACGGCGACCTGGCGCCCGCCCACCCGGGTCAGCACGACGGTGGCCTCCGAGCCGCCCCTGCCGTGCCCGGTCATCTTCAGCTGTCGCCGCAACACGTCGGCCTCGATGGAGACCCCCCGCTTCTTGATCGTCACACGGTCGTGTCCGTGTTCGCGCAGCCAGCGCCCGAGAGCCTTGGTCGAGAAGGGAAAGGCGGCGCGGACGCGGTAGCGCCTGGCCCACGCCAGCTCGTATGCCGCCCAGCTCGTCACGTAGCCCGTGCCCGGTCCCAGCTCGGTGCCGTCCACGGCCGCGACGAGCGCCCCCGTCAGCCCGGCTCGGATCACAGCGCGGTCGGCCTCGTAGAGCCAGTCGCCCATCGTGTCAACGGAATCCAACGGCTCGCTGTCGGCTCCATCGGCGGCGCTGGCCTCGGTGACGACCGACGCGGACTGCTCGGTGCAGACAGCGGCGGTCCGCCCGGCCGTCTCGGCGAGCGGGCCCCACCAGATGGCGCACTCGAGCACCTCGCCGTGCCACGAGCTCCACTGGGCCTCGGTGCCGGCCGGTATGGCGGCGTGGGGGAAGGCGGGGGAGAGCTTCGCCCCGGTGGCCGGCACCTGCGCGGCGAAACCTCGGACCTCATTCCAGCTCGGCGTGATCCCGTCGAGCGAGAAGACCCGTCGCGTGCGGCCACGGGCGTCGGCGACCCCGGTCGTCCGGCGAGCCGGGTCGGCCCAGACCCCGGTCGTGTGGGCGCCGGGCCCAGTGGGCAGCCGGACCTGCTCGGCGCGCGTGCACCGGGCGCTCGAGTCGGGCCAGTGCCGGAGGTTCACCGCGGCCATCGCGGCCGTGACCGGGTCTGCGTCGACCGCATGGATCTGCAGGCCGAGGGCGGCCATCGCCATCGCGTCGGAGCCCAGACCGCAGCCGAGGTCGTGGACGAGGCTGATACCGGCACCCGCGAACCGGCCCGCGTGCCGGGCCGCGATCGGCAGCCGCGAGGACTGCTCGAGACCGTCGGAGGTGAAGAGCATGCCGCGGGCGAACTCACCGAACTTCTCCCGCGCCCTTGCCCGGAGCCTGGCCTGGCCCATGGCTGCTGCGAGCAGCTCGGGGTCGAGGCCGTGCTCGCGCAACCGGGTCTGCAGCTGCAGTGCCGTCGACTCGTCGTACTCCGGCAGGGCCTGCAGGAGCGACCAGCCCGCGGGGCTCGCCAGTCGTTCGACCATCGCCACGTCCACACCGGCCATCCTCCCAGCCTCAGCGCGTCGTCAGGCGACCCGGCCCGGCCGGCTGAGCGGCATACCGACGGACGACCGTTGGTCGGCCATCCGCACGGATCCTCGGCGTGTCACGCCCACGTGCTGAGACGCCGGCGACCAACGGTCGTCCGCCGGGCAGGGATCAGAGCCCCAGCCGGACGTGTTCTCCGGGGGTGCATGGGGGCGCAGGGCCGCCCAGGCCGCCGAGTCCCCGCGTGTTGTGTTGGCACTCGACTTGACCGAGTGCTAATCCGAACCTAGATTTCTGCTTGTTGGCACTCTCACCTTGAAAGTGCCAGAACTCCTCGAGGTGGTCGACCCCGCGACGGCGATCGTCTCGACGAGCCATCTGTCAACACAGTCATCCAGACAGTCCCGAAGGAAGGTCACCAGTGTCGGTTTCCATCAAGCCGCTCGAAGACCGCATCGTCGTCAAGTCCCTCGAGGCCGAGCAGACCACCGCGTCCGGCCTCGTCATCCCCGACACCGCCAAGGAGAAGCCGCAGGAGGGCGAGGTCCTCGCTGTCGGTCCCGGGCGGTGGAACGAGGACGGCGACGAGCGTGTTCCGCTCGACATCAAGGTCGGCGACAAGGTCATCTTCAGCAAGTACGGCGGCACCGAGGTCAAGTACAACAACGAGGAGTACCTCATCCTCTCCGCACGTGACGTCCTCGCCGTCGTCGGCTGACGCCCTTCATCACATGCACTGACCGCACCCCGGTGAGCCCCCATCGGGGTCTCGCCGGGGTGCGGTCCCGTTTCACCAGAACGTTCTCACGAGCTTAAGGAAGCACATGGCCAAGCAGTTGGAGTTCAACGACTCCGCCCGCAAGTCACTCGAGCGCGGTGTCGACGCGCTCGCCAACGCCGTCAAGGTGACGCTCGGTCCGAAGGGCCGCAACGTCGTCATCGACAAGAAGTGGGGCGCCCCCACGATCACGAACGACGGCGTGACGATCGCCCGAGAGATCGAGATCGAGAACGCCTACGAGAACCTCGGCGCGCAGCTGGCCAAGGAGGTCGCCACCAAGACCAACGACATCGCCGGTGACGGCACGACCACCGCGACGGTCCTCGCGCAGTCGATGGTCAAGGAGGGCCTTCGCAACGTCACCGCCGGTGCCGCCCCCGCGGCCCTCAAGCGCGGCATCGACAAGGCCGTGTCCGCCATCAACGACGAGCTGCTCAGGGTGGCCCGCGATGTAGACGGCAAGGCCGAGATCTCCTCGGTCGCGACGCTCTCGGCGCAGGACTCGACGCTCGGCGACCTGATCGGCGAGGCCTTCGAGAAGGTCGGCAAGGACGGCGTCATCAGCGTCGAGGAGTCATCGACGACGGCCACCGAGCTCGAGTTCACCGAGGGCATGCAGTTCGACAAGGGCTACCTGTCGGCATACTTCGTCACCGACACCGAGCGCATGGAGACGGTTCTCGAGGACGCCTACGTCCTGATCAACCAGGGCAAGATCTCCTCGGTGACCGACGTCCTGCCGGTCCTCGAGAAGGTCGTCCAGTCCGGCAAGCCGCTGCTGGTCATCGCCGAGGATGTCGAGGGCGAGGCACTCTCGACCCTCGTCGTGAACAAGATCCGCGGCACGTTCAACGTTGCGGCCGTCAAGGCGCCGGGCTTCGGCGACCGTCGCAAGGCGATGCTGCAGGACATCGCCATCCTCACCGGTGGTCAGGTCATCGCCGAGGAGGTCGGGCTCAAGCTCGACCAGGCCGACCTGAGCGTGCTCGGGCAGGCCCGCCGGGCCGTGCTGACCAAGGACCACACGACGATCATCGACGGCGCCGGCGAGGCGTCCGAGGTCGCGGGTCGCATCGCGCAGATCAAGTCCGAGATCGAGCGGACCGACTCGGACTGGGACCGGGAGAAGCTGCAGGAGCGACTCGCCAAGCTTGCCGGCGGCGTCTGCGTCATCAAGGTCGGCGCTCACACCGAGGTCGAGCTCAAGGAGAAGAAGCACCGCATCGAGGACGCGATCTCGGCGACCCGCGCCGCGATCGAGGAGGGCATCGTGGCCGGTGGCGGGACCGCGCTCATCCACGCGGCCGAGGTCATCGACGGTCTCGGGCTCGAGGGCGACGAGGCCACCGGCGCGGCGATCGTGAGGCGCGCCGTCCACGAGCCGCTGCGCTGGATCGCCGAGAACGCCGGCCATCAGGGCTATGTCGTCACCTCCAAGGTGGCCGAGATGCCGCTCGGGCAGGGCCTCAACGCGGCGACCGGTGAGTACGGCGACCTCGTCGCCGCCGGTGTCATCGACCCGGTCAAGGTGACCCGTTCGGCGCTGCGCAACGCCGCGTCGATCGCCTCGATGATCCTCACGACGGACACCCTCGTCGTCGACAAGCCCGAGGATGAGCCGGAGTCGGCCGGTCACGGTCACGGCCACGGCCACTGACCGATCCCTTTCGGCACGCCAGAGGGCCGCTTTCCTTGTCGGGAAGCGGCCCTCGTGGCTGTCTGGGCAGACTCTCTCAGGACGCCGCGGGGACCACCCCGCCGAGGATGAGCTCGCGTTCCAGCTCGGACATACCGCCCCAGATCCCGTACGGCTCGCGGACGGCCAAGGCGTGTTCGAGACACTCGGCCACGACCGGGCAGGAAAGACAGACCGCCTTCGCGGCCGCCTCGCGGGCCCGGCGTCGTGGTCCGCGCTCGCCCTCGGGGTGGAAGAAGGTCTCTGGGCTGACGGTGCGGCATGCACTCTCGAGCTGCCAGTCCCATCGCTGCGCGACAGGGCCAGGAAGTCGACTGATCTCGGCCATTCTCATGTCTTTCGGTTCGGGTGGGCCCGCCTTGCGGTATCCGGTTCCGGCCGTAAGGCCGTGTGCTCGACGCTATCCGGGTCGATCACCAAGAAAACAGGAAGAAAAGTTCAAGAGATGGTCAAGACTTGGTCTGCTAATGGCATGCTCTGGAGTGCGAGCGTCGGGGTTGCGGGAGGCCACCCCGGATGAGTCGCACGTTCAGGGTCGTCGTCTCGCACTCGGGTGCAGGTGGCGATGGTCGCCAGAAAGGTCGGGGGAGGGAATGGGACTCGGTACCACATCGCCCGGCGTCGTAACGCGAGAGCGGGTCGATGCGATGGAGCAGGGGGACGCCCCGGCGTCGCTGGGCGACCTCGCCGTCCGTGCCGTGCACGACCGTCGAGCCGCCGAACTGCTGCTGGGCAGGGTCAGGGATCTGGCCCTGAAGTACGCGCGCGTCCGACTCGGTCGGTTCGGGGCCGAGGATGCCGCGCAGGATGTGGCACAGGAGGTGTGCATGGCCGTGTTGTCGGCGCTCCCGACGTACGAGCACCGCGGCCTGCCCTTCGAGGCATTCGCCTACCGGGTTGCCGCCCGCAAGCTCGCCGACGCTCAACGCGCCGTCATGCGCACCCCGACCCCGGTCGCCGAGCTGCCCGACGCCGTCGATGACGATCCCGGTCCGGAGGACCGGGCCGTGACTCGCGCCGAGGCTCGGATCGCCCTCGAGCTCATGGAGCAGCTGCCCGTGCAGCAGCGCGAGATCCTGACCCTGCGCGTGGCCGTCGGCCTCTCGACCGAGGAGACGGCCGCCTCGCTCGGTATGACGTCAGGTGCGGTCCGGGTCGCCCAGCACCGGGCGCTGACCAAGCTGCGTGGGCTCATGGCAACCAGGACAGCCAGCGAGGTGGCATGACCAGGGTGCCCTTCGGCGAGGTTCTGGCGGACGAGCTGTTGCTCGACCGACTCGCAGCACGGGCCGAGGCCGGGACGGAGCCGGTGGCGGAGCTGCTCGGCGCCCTGGCTGCATGGTCGGAGGAGCCGATCGGCCCGAGTCTGCGTCCGGTTCCGCTCCATACCCGGCCGGGGCGCGGCCGCCGGTCGCGCCGAGCCGTAGCGGTGGTCGGGCTCGTCGCGCTCGGCCTCTCCGGCGCCGGTGTCGCCGCAGCCCTGACCGGCACAGATCTCGGCGGTCGGTCGACACAGTCGTCTCCCCGGGACAGCCAGGTGATGGACGGTGCGACCGGATCGATGCCCCATCAGTCGGTCGGTCACGGGTCCGCACCGAGAAACCGTGTGGCGGTGTCGGGTGCCTCCCGCTCGGAGGCGGCTGTGTTCGGACCGTCGATGGCGCCCGTCCTGCCGACTGGGCCGGCGGTGGAGCTTCTCGCGCGCGCCGATGTCGCGGCGCGGTCGCATCCACCGAGCTGGTGGGTAGGCCACAGAGGCTGGACGGGCTCCGGGTCGAGATCGGACATACGCGCGGCGCTCCCAGCGCCGTCGCTCGGCCCTGCGTCGGCCCACGGCACCAGCGCGACCAACCGCCCTCCCAGCAACCGCACTCCCAGCAACCGCACTCCCAGCAACCGCACTGGCAGCAACGACACCGCCAAGGGCGCCGACGCCGGCCGACGCGGCCACCGCACCAACATCAGCAACCACAGGGTGGCGGGCAACCCGAGCGGCAGCAGTCTCAGAGTTGCCGCCGACACCGGGGAAGACAGCCGCGATGCTTGCGCCAAGGGCGCCGGCCAAGCCGTTGGGGTTCGCTGTCAGGGAAGCGAGGGTTCCCGTACCCACCACGCCGATGCCGCCGGCGGAGCCGGTCGTGACCACGCCAGGGACGACCATGCTCAGGACGAGCGCGCTCAGGACGATCGTGCTCAGGACGAGCGCGCCCGGCAAGCCCATGCCCGGGAGGACCATGCCCGGGAAGACCATGCCCCGGATGATCGGGCTCTGGGCGATCACGCCCAGCCGCGCTCGAGCGTGCCCCCGTCCGCGACGCAGGGCGAGGGCTTCGAGCGGGACCGGGTGAGCGGCATACCCCTCCGATGGCGAGACTCATCCGGCTCCCAGGGGAGCTCCAGCGCTCCCCAGCGAGCCAGCGGAGCCGTTTCGCGCTGAACTACCCTTGGCCCATGAGCCTCGGATCGCCTGAACTACCTGCCCTCTTCGCTCGCCTTGGCCTCACCTACGACGATGTCCTGCTCCTGCCCGGCGAGACCGACGTCATCCCGAGCGAGGTCGACACGACGGCGCGGCTGACTCGGGAGCTCACCCTACGGGTCCCGCTTCTGTCCGCGGCGATGGACACCGTCACCGAGGCACGGATGGCGATCGCGATGGCGCGCCAGGGTGGCATCGGAGTGCTGCACCGTAACCTGTCGATCGAGAACCAGGCCAAGCAGGTCGACCTCGTCAAACGCACCCAGACGGGCCGCATCAGCAACCCGGTGACGATCGGCCCGGACGCGACCCTCGAGGACCTCGACCGGATCTGCGGGGAGTACCGCGTCTCCGGCCTGCCCGTCGTCGCCCCGGACGACACCTTGCTCGGCATCATCACGAACCGCGACCTGCGCTTCACCCCGGTCGCGGAGTGGGCCACGACGATCGTGCGCGAGGTCATGACGCCGATGCCGCTCTTCACGGCTCCCGTCGACATCGACCGCGAGTCGGCGACCCGGCTGCTGCGCCAGCACAAACGCGAGCGGCTCCCGCTCGTCGACGAACAGGGCAGGCTCGCTGGGCTCATCACCGTCAAGGACTTCGTCAAGTCCGAGCAGTACCCCGACGCAAGCAAGGACGGGCAGGGCCGGCTGCTCGTCGGTGCGGCGGTCGGCTACTTCGGCGACTCGTGGGTGCGCGCGAGCACCCTCATCGAGGCCGGCGTCGACGTGCTCGTCGTCGACACCGCACACGGCCATGCTCGGCTGCTGCTCGACATGATCAAGCGCCTCAAGAGCGACCCGGCCACATCCGGCACCCAGGTCATCGGCGGAAACGTCGCCACTCGGGAGGGCGCGCAGGCGCTCGTCGACGCCGGGGTCGACGCGGTCAAGGTCGGTGTGGGGCCCGGCTCGATCTGCACGACGCGCGTTGTCGCCGGCGTCGGTGTCCCGCAGGTGACCGCCATCCACGACGCGGCCCAGGTCTGCGCCCCTGCCGGGGTGCCGCTCATCGGTGATGGGGGCCTGCAGTACTCCGGCGACATCGCCAAGGCGCTCGTCGCCGGTGCCGACACCGTGATGGTCGGCTCCCTGCTCGCCGGATGCGAGGAGAGCCCCGGCGACCTCGTGCTCGTGAACGGCAAGCAGTACAAGTCCTACCGGGGCATGGGCTCCCTCGGCGCGATGTCCTCGCGCGGCAAGAAGTCCTACTCGAAGGACCGCTACTTCCAGGCCGACATCGTCAGCGACGACGAGATCATCCCGGAGGGCATCGAAGGCCGGGTCGCCTACAAGGGGCCGGTCGAGACGGTCGCGCGTCAGCTCGTCGGGGGGCTGCACCAGTCGATGTTCTACGTCGGCGCGTGCACCATCCCGGAACTGAAGGAGCGCGGCCGGTTCGTCCGCATCACCGCGGCCGGGCTCAAGGAGAGCCACCCGCACGACATCCAGGCCATCATCGAGGCCCCGAACTACTCCGCGCGCGCCTGAGCCGCCGCGACCACAGAACCGATTCGGGTATGCCGCTGTGTCCGGCTTCCGACTTTCGGCCCGGGCCTGGATTGTGAGTGGGGTCTCGTGCCGGTCGGCTCCATCTTTCCCGCCCCGGCTGGATTGTGAGTGGGGTCTCGTGCCGGTCGGCTCCATCTTTCCCGCCCCGGCTGGATTGTGAGTGGTCCGTTCGGAGCGGAGGGCCTGAGCGGCATACGGACAAGGCCGCGAGCGCGGTCGATAGGCTGACCCGGTGACCGAGATCGAGATTGGCCGTGGCAAGCGTGGACGGCGGGCGTACTCCTTCGACGACATCGCCGTCGTGCCGTCGCGACGCACCCGCGACCCCGAGGAGGTCTCGGTCTCGTGGCAGATCGACGCCTACCACTTCGACCTGCCCGTCATGGGCGCTCCGATGGACTCGGTCATCTCGCCCGCGACGGCGATCGAGCTCGGGCGGCTCGGCGGGCTGCCGGTGCTCGACCTCGAGGGACTGTGGACCCGGTACGAGTACGCGAAGCCCCTGCTCGACGAGATCGCCGGGCTCGACCCAAGCGAGGCCACCCCCCGCATGCAGCAGATCTATGCCGAGCCGGTCAAGCCCGAGCTGATCACCCAGCGGCTTCAGGAGCTGCGTCGGGCCGGCGTCACGGTCGCGGGATCGCTGACGCCGGCGCGGACCCAGCAGCTGTGGAAGACCGTCGTCGACGCTGGTGTCGACCTGTTCGTCATCCGCGGCACGACGGTCTCGGCCGAGCACGTGTCGGGGCAGGCCGAGCCGCTCAACCTCAAGCGCTTCATCTACGAGCTCGACGTGCCGGTCATCGTCGGTGGCGCCGGCTCCTACACCGCGGCGCTGCACCTCATGCGGACCGGAGCGGCAGGCGTCCTGGTCGGTTTCGGTGGGGGTGCGGCGCACACCACCCGGACCACGCTCGGGATCCACACCCCGATGGCAACCGCCGTTGCAGACGTCGCCGCGGCGCGCCGTGACTACCTCGACGAGTCCGGCGGGCGGTACGTCCATGTCATCGCCGACGGTGGGGTCGGCACGTCCGGTGACATCGTCAAGGCGCTCGCCTGCGGTGCCGACGCGGTCATGCTCGGCGCCGCATTGGCCCGGGCGACGGACGCGCCGGGACGGGGGTTCCACTGGGGTCCGGAGGCGCACCACCCGCAGCTGCCGCGAGGCGAGCGGATCCAGCTCGGCCGGCAGGCGACCTTGGAGGAAGTGCTCCTCGGGCCGAGCCGGAATGCCGACGGCACGACGAACATCATCGGGGCGCTCCGCCGTGCCATGGCGACGACCGGCTACTCCGACGTCAAGGAGTTCCAGCGGGTCGAGGTCGTGGTAGCGCGCTACGGCGACGGCTGACGCGTTCTCTCCCCCGCTGAGGCCCGACATGGGCGACCGAGCGGGGTTTCGTGGCTGGAGGGCTCTTGAGGCCTGAGGTGCTACGAAACTGCGTCTGGTGTGGGCCTTCGTGGTCTGCCGGGCCAGATCATCTGCTCGAGGCGGGTGGGGTCACACTGCGAGAGCAGGCCTGTGGGGGTGGGGCCGCCACCCCTCAGAGA
>NZ_JAKDLO010000300.1 GCF_030452765.1 Intrasporangium sp. | reverse complement strand
ATCCTCCACGAGCACTACGGGGGCCCCAGGCCCACCGCCCCGGCCAGGGCGATCCGCCCGAAAACCACGGCCGAGAAGAACTTCTGCGCCCTCGGCCTGGCCGCGGAGGCGTTCATCGCTGGCGCCGCCGCAGCCGGGCATACCCGCCTCGGGCCCGAGCTGGCCGAGCTGGACACCCTGGCCGCCGCCCACGGCAAGCCAGTGTTCGTCGCGGCGCTCGAACGGGCCGTAGCGTTCAGCCGGTGGAAAGCCGCGGACGTCCGCTCGATCCTCGCCGCCGGCGTCGGCACCCCCCACCCCAGGACCGCAGGGGATGCCCTCGTGATCGACCTACCCACCAGCTCGGGCCGGTCCCTGTCCGAGTACGCGCCCAACGCTGGCGGGGGCCGCCTCGACACGGAACTAACTGCAACGACAGGGAATCAGCACCAGCCAGACCACGCTCCGGTCACACGTGAGGTGGTGTCATCATGCGCGCCACGAGCCCCCCGGCGCTGCCGGCGGACCTGACCGCCGGGCTGCGCCGGCTCAAGCTGGCCACGATCCGCCAGCTCGCCCCCGAGCTGCTGCTCACCGCGAAGACCCAACGCTGGACCCCGGAAGAGGTGCTACGCGCGCTCATCGAGGCCGAGATCGCCGCCCGCGACGCCTCCAACGAACGGGCCCGGCTCAAAGCCGCCGGGTTCCCCGTCCTGAAAACGGTCGAAGAGTTCGACCTGACCCTCTCCTCGATCCCCGCCCCGACCTTCGCGTACCTCACCAGCCTCGAGTGGATCGACGCGAAGGAGAACCTCGCCCTGATCGGGCCAGCCGGGGCCGGTAAGACCCACACCCTGATCGCGCTCGGTCACGCCGCCGTCACCGCCGGCCACAAGGTCAAGTACCTCACCGCCGCCGACCTCGTCGAAAGCCTCTACCGCGGCCTCGCGGACAACACCGTCGGCAAGACCATCGAGGCCCTACTACGCCACGACCTGCTCCAGATCGATGAGGTCGGCTTCGCCCCACTGGATGACACCGGCGCCCAGCTGCTGTTCCGGCTCGTCGCCGCCGCCTACGAACGCCGCGCCCTCGGGATCGCCTCGCACTTCTCCTACGAGGACTGGGGCCGGTTCCTGCCCGAACACACCACCGCCGTCAGCATGCTCGACCGGCTCCTGCACCACGCCACCACCGTGGTCACCAGCGGCCAGTCCTACCGCATGCGCGAAGCCCGAACCCGGACCGGAGGTGCACCCCGCAACCCGTGAACAACCGCGAGGGGCCGGGGACTTTCACCTAGCCACCAGCGGGGACCCAAGCTTGGCCATTGACAGCCGCATGCGGATCTCGTTGAGGCGCTATTTCGGGAGATCTGCGAAACCCTAAGTGTTAAGCGCCCGCCCCATACTCGCTCCAACAGATGTCAGGAGAGCGCGAACTGCGGCTATTGGCGTCCGTCGGCCTGCCGCTCCGGTCACGCGAGTCCGGGTCGTGATGCACACGAGTCGAGAGTCCTCGTCCGGGCGCGAAGTGACGTCGGGGTGTGTTTCAGCGACGCAGTGCCGGTGCCTGCGTCGTGGCTGCAGAGCCACGCAGCGCCTGCGCGAGCTGACCGGCCGCCTTCTTCTTCGCGGTCGCGCTAACGGGCCGTGGGCAGGTCTGGCTGAACGCGTCGATGAGGAAGTCGTTGGCGAGCTTGGCCGTCGGCGGGGCTGCGGTGAGGTAGTCGCGGCCGGTGAAGTTCACGCTCGCCTGCCGCTTGCCATCCGGCGAGGTGAACGCCGTTGAGAGCGTGCCGAACGTCGCTCCGTCGTGGCCGTAGAGGTACTGCTGCTGGCCCTTCGGCCCTGGGCACGGGTCGCCGACGAGGTAGATGCCCAGCCCGTATGCCGGGTCGCCGGCCTTCACGGTCCGCGGGGTGGCCATGTTGCGGACCAGGTTCATCCGCAACAACTGGCCGGTGAACAGCGCTCGGTAGAACCGGTCGAGGTCGGGTGCGGTGGAGACGACCGCACCGGCGGAGGAGAAGACGGAGGGGTTGGTCGCGTCGAAGTTATACGGCCGCTCGAAGAGGGCGTACTCGCTCAGGTGCGTCCAACGGAACCCGGGCAGCCGCGTCGGGTAGGTACTGCTTCGCATCCCGGCGGGCACGAAGATGCGGTTCCGGAGCAGGTGTGCGACCGAGCGTTGGGTGGCCTGCTCGAGCATCATCCCGACCACTACGTACTCAGTGTTGGAGTACGAGTAGTCGGTGCCCGGCCGGAACAGCCAGGGCTGCTTCAAGGCCACGGCGACGAGCTGCGCGTCCGTGTAGGGCCGGTGCAGGACCGTCAGCAGCTGATCGGGGGTCTGCGGTCCGGCCAAGAGCGTGCCGAAGTAGTCCGGCAGGCCGGAGCGGTGGCTCAGCAGCTGTTCCAGCGTCACCAGCTCGTGCCCGGGCAGCAGGCCAGGCAGGACGTCACCGACCCGAGTCGTCAGCTTCCACCTGCGCGCCTGGACCTGCTGCATGGCCAGCGTGGCGATCATCGTCTTGGTGATGCTGCCCACTCGGAACGTGTCGCCGGGCCGGGCCGTGCGGGCCGCATCGATCGAGCGCACTCCGGAGGCACCTTGCCACCACTGGTGACTGCCGCGGGCAGCGCCAACCACGGCGATGGCGCTGGCCTGGGTGACGAGGTCGAGGTCGTGCTGCAGCGTTTCGCCGTCCATACCGTGTCCCGCGCCAGGCGAGGGACGTGCAGGGGTGGGACTGCTGGCGGCCAGGGCCGGTGCCGTCACGGCGCCCATCGAGCAGGCAAGGGCGGCGAGTGCTGCGACGGCGATCTTGCGGCCAGAACGAATGCTGAATGCCATGACGATCCTCCCGAGAGCCTTGCAATCTCTCCTACCTATCACAGCAGGTGCCCCCGTGGCGCCGAGCGCGAGGCCCGCGTCGATACGAGTGCCCCGAGCCGGAAGCCGCCCGTGCCCCACCCTCGGATCAGAGTCGAACGTCTGACGGAGTACCGCATCGGCTCAGTACGCGGTGCGGTAGACAACCACCCGCGCAACTGGGTTTGCGCGTAGATCTGGCGAGGGGACGAGGGCGATGTTGCTCGAGCCCCGAGCGGCGGAGTCGGACGAGCGTAGCCGTCCTCAACCCATGAGAGTCGGACGAGCGTAGCCGT
>NZ_JAKDLO010000299.1 GCF_030452765.1 Intrasporangium sp. | reverse complement strand
AGTCACACCATCGGCATAGGACGGTCTATGCCGACGTCGGCATAGACCGTCAAGGCGAACCAGCGCGCGCTGCGCGACCGGCTCAAGGCGCTGCCCTGGAAGGACGTGCCGGCTACCTCCACGCGCGCCACCAGCCACGGGCGACAGGTCCGGCGCACGGTCAAGGCGATCACCGCCCCCGGATGGGTCGCCTTCCCCGGCGCGGCACAGGTCGCCCAGATCCGTCGCACCCGAACCATCAAGGGCCGCAAGCAAGTTGAGGTCGTGTACGTGATCTGCTCATTGCCCATGACCGAGGCACCACCGGCCACGATCGCCGCCTGGATCCAGGGCCACTGGGGCATCGAGAACCGACTGCACTGGGTCCGCGACGTCACCTTCGACGAGGACCGACACCAGCTACGAGCCGGTCACGGCCCGCAGGTGATGGCCACCCTGAGAAACGTCGCGATCAGCCTGCACCGGCTCGCCGGACAGACCTGTATCGCCGCCGCGCTACGACATCACGCCCGCGACAGCCGCCGCCCCATCACGCTCTTGACCACCGCATGACGACTTTGCCGACCCCCTGCCGTTGCGCGGAGGCTCATTGCGGCCATCGCGCTCAGCCGCCCCAGAATGCCTGATCTCCGCCACAGCGCTGCAACGGTTGGACCACGGTTGGACCATGGGCTAACGTTCCAACAGTTGGGAGCTCGAGCCCCACCGGGTCGAAGACAAGCCGCCAAGACCCCGCCTCTTGATGTCGAACAAATCGTGACGAAGGCGCCATGGGGGCTTCGTCACAGTAGGCGTCTAACGTGGGATAAGCGGGACGCGTCCAGGGATCACCTGGTCGCGGACGAAGCATGCGGCAACGTAGGTCGCAGGATACTGCCAGCCCTTGCCGTTACCTCGACAGGGCACCGGCCGACGGGTTCGTGGAGATCAAGTTCGTGGCGGTCGCCGAGTCCGCTCGAGGCGGCGGTACCGGTCGTCGGGTAGTCGACGACATCGCCGCCAAATTCGCTGGCCGGGAGTTGTGCGCGTTCTCTGAGGAGGACGAGTTCTGGCGTGCGCTCGGGTGGACCGAACATCGACGCCGCAAGGACGCTCAGCATTACCGGCTGCTGTTCACGTTCCCCTGAGAGCGCGGCCGATTCGGCAGGACGATCGGCATGTGACAGCGACGAAGGGCGCCCCGATTCTCGGTCAGACCCGGCGCCAGAGAGTCTCCGACAAAGCCGTGGCACGCGGCGGGATGCGGCTGACACACCTTCAGGCCTTCAGGCATGACATCGACCGTGGAGACCATGGGCCCCCGCGACCGGCCAGCCGACCATCGGGATCAGCTCTTCGGCGACGGCTGGCCGACGTTCATCACCGCCGACCAGGTGGTCACCCGGCACATCGGCACCGTGCGCCGGCTCTTCGCCGACCTCGAGCTCGTGCTGCCGGACGAACACGACGTCCCGGGCGCAGCGGGCTGGGCGGTACCCGTTCGGTGGGACGGCACGCCCGAGCAACTCCCCGACGGTTACACGGTTGCACTTGTGCGCGCCGTCCAGGGCCACGAGCAGGGCCGAACCGCGGACACCCTGGTCGTCCGCCCAGGCCCACCCGGGCCGGCGAGGCCAGGGCCTGGCCGCTTAGTTCTTGACCGCGATGCGCCGGCTTGCCGAGCTGCGAGACTGGGCGCGAGTCGTCGCCCCGGTCCGCCCACGCTCAAGAGTCGGTACCCGTTGACCCCGATCGAGCAGTTCGCGACCTGGACGCGCAACGACGGGCTGCCCCTGGACCCGTGGCTGCGAACCCACATCCGACTCGGTGCCCCGATCATCGCCACGGGGCCTCGCAGACGATGACCGGCACCGTGGCGCAGTGGCAGGTGTGGACCGGGATGTGCCTCCCCACCACCGGCACGTACGTGATCCCCGACGGGCTGAGCACCCTGAGCATCGACGTGGAACGCGACACCGGCGTCTACGTCGAGCCCAACGTCTGGATGCAGCACCGATAGCGGAACCCGTTACGGACGGTCCGGTGTTGTCGCTCGTCACTCGAGTGCGAGTACGACCTGGAGCGCACTGTCGACGGCGCGCATCTCGCCGCTGCTCAGTCGGCCGGCGAAGTCTCCCAGCCGCACCTGCGGATCGATCACGGTGAGCTGCTCGACCATCACCCGGGTCTTGATGCCATTGATCTCGATCTCGGGCCGGAAAGACGCCGGTCGGCGGCCAGTGGAGGTCGGCGCGATGATCCACGTGGATAGTGGCAGGTCGTCAGACTGGACCACGACCGCGTAGCGTGCGCCCGCCTGCTCGTGACCCCGGGCGTCCTTGGGTGCCTTGAGCCGGTAGAGGTCACCACGCACGGATCGCGTCCATCTCGGCCGCCAGCTCACGGGATGCCTCGACGTCGTCAGGATCGTTGCGCAGGCTCTCGGCTTCGGCCCTTAGCCGTGCACGACGGTGGGCCCGTTCGGTTTCCAGGATCGCGGCGCGGGCAGCTTCAGACCGCGATTGTCCTTCGCCGGTGAGCGACTCCAACGCGCGCTCAACCTCGGGGTCAGTACGAATCGTAAGCGTTCCCATACGACAAACTGTACTACGTTGTCTCGCGAGATGGCGCGGCAGACCCAGCCCGTTCAGTTCCCGCAAGACGATCCCCATACGGGCCTCGCCACGGGCCAACAAAGAGGGCCGACGGAAAGAGCAGCAAGCGGGCCGAGGCGGCGACCTTCGCGGCTCCTTCGGTGCGGGCGTACCTGTATGGCTATGCATGAGCGTCCTAGTCTCCCAACTTCCGCTTCTGCCGCGATCCGCGTGTCTGGCCAACCTCCGAGAGGGTGCGTCCTATCGCCGCCAGTCGCTACACAACGTGGAACTCGACTCGGTGGACCAGGGTGTCGTCGCCGATCGGCCCCGAGTGGGCCGCCCGGTCCCGAAGAGCCTCAAGATCTTCCTCACCTGATGCGGCCAAGTCGTCTGCGGTCACGGCCGAGAAGGGCAGCACCTCGAGGGAGTCGATTTCGATGACGACGCCGGCAGTCTGGTAACGGCCACCCACCTTGACCTGCGGTCTGCTCCACAGCCTGATCGAGACCATGACCTCGCCGCTTGCCACCCGGTCGCGAAGGTCCCGACTGAACATCACAGCAACACGCTAAGGCCGCCACCACTCGCTCGTCGATGTAGCCCCTTCCGCCGCCAGTCGTGCG